>CAYPIF010000063.1:0-47164 GCA_964410735.1 uncultured Thermoplasmatales archaeon | reverse complement strand
AGAACCATATATCTTTGTGGTTTTGATCGACCGTTGGCTCTCCTTGTCTTTGATGGTCCCTGTCCTCTCATCCCAGACACCTAGATAGGTTCTTTTCTGCCGAGCTTGTTTCTTCGTAGGTTCCCAATAACTTTCAACTTGATATGCGTACAGATTCCCATTCCTATCCCGCTGCTTAATAATATAAGACATCGTTATGAGCAATAACGATGTCCCTATAAATACTTACTGAATTATCTAAAGTTGATCTACTTCTAAAAAAAATGCTGTCGGTTGACTAGCCCTCGTTACTATTTTAGCGGGAGTTTAGGTATTAATGAATAAGAATGGAAATTTTTTCCTTTACTAAAGTTTAAAAAAGAGCTTTAAAGCTCTTTATTGACGATATCCATTATCTCTTCTGTTCTCTTGATAGAAACATCTTCAAGTAACTCGAGTTCCTTTCTTTTTTGAGTGACAAAATCCTCATCCTTGATGGAACCAAGATTTATCCGCACATTCAATATGGCAGCTTGTACACCAGCATACGTCATCAATGCTGAGACACCAGCATCAGTAATCGAATTGGTATTTCCCTTTTTTGCAACAACAAGAGCAACATCAAAGACCTCAGCACAAAGCTTCGCGGTTCGCATAGGCACAAGAGCTGCCTTTTTATAACCATCTTGTATCGCTTTACTCCGACGTTTCTTCTGATCCTCTGTTTCCTTTGGCATCTTGAACGCTTTCATCACATCATTGAATGCATTGGTATCCTCATCAATAAGATCAGTAAGATCCTTACGGAGTTTCTCACTGGTACAAAGCACTTCTTTGATATCTGCCTCAACATCAACATATTTATCCTTACCTAGAGTAAGATTACATACCATAGATGATAATGCAGCGCCAAGAGCTCCTGAGAGCGCAGCAACGCTTCCACCACCCGGTGCAGGGGATGATGATGCAAGTTCAGAAAGAAAATGAGTAATGGTGGATGAAGCAAGAGGCCCTGCTTCCTCGATCATATACTCGATTACCTTCTCCTTTGGATCAAAACCATAGAGATCAGAAAGACCTAGTTCTTCAACAGCAAGCATGACCAGATCCTCCTCATTTTTTATATCCTGCTTATTCTTCTTGGCATAGAACCTACCAGCAAGAACCAAAGACTCTTTGGGTACCAACCCAACGATCTCACTGCCCGTCACCTTCACATCATGCTTCGAAGCCTCTTCTTTCACCGCCTCATAGACATCATGGAGGTTCACATCCTTGTAATTCAGAAGGTTCATGGAGACCTGTGCGATGTCCTCATTATACATCATGCCACCAGCTTGGACACCTTTGAACTTTCCAGGTATTCTCTCTGGCGTCCCATTGGGACCGATGATCTTATTTCCATCTTTATCCTTTTTCAGCACACCACTTGTACGGATGATACCACTGATATCCGATGCTATGTCCTTATTCGAAGTTGCAAGATTGATGTTATATGCAAGAAGAATATCCCTACAGCCGGTTGCGGTTGCACCACTTTTCGGGACAAAAACAGGTTTCCCAAAATCTGGTTTGAAACGTGCGTCCCTGAATTTTTCTTCCAATGCTTCGTATTCTCCCTTTCGTATATCTGGTAAACGTACACGGTCAGGTGTCCTTGCCGATTTCGCATACAAGAACACAGGAACGCCAAGTTCATCGGCCATTCGTTTCCCAAACTGTTCAGATAGATTTACACAATCCTTATCGGTAACACCAGAAATTGGTATAAAAGGCATCACATCAAGAGCACCCATACGAGCATGTTCACCGTTATGATGGCGCATATCTATCAATGCAACACCAACCTTTGCAGCCTGAAACGCTGCCTCAAGAACAACCTTAGGTTCACCGACAAACGTGAACACCGTTCGGTTAAAATCCTCTCCCGGGTCCACATTAAGTAATTTTGCACCTTCAACAGATTCAATAGCGGCTGATATAGCCTTGATAACTGCTTTATCTTTACCTTCGCTGAAATTCGGAACACATTCTACAATGGATTTCATAACTGCCACCGTAATCCTTAATTTGGGATGTTCTTTTAACTATTTGGGATATCAGATATGACCATGATGGATATACTTATTAAAAATGCTTCAGAGCTCATTACCATGCAAGGACCACAACGTCCAAGGGTCAAAAAAGAGATGAATGACCTGGGCATCATACAAAAAGGAGATGTGGCGATACGAGACGGTATCATCGTTGATGTAGGAACAAATCTTGACTACCCTGCAAAACAAGAGATCGATGCTACAGGTAAAACCGTTCTCCCTGGTTTTGTTGATCCACACACTCATCTGGTCTTTTCAGGAACACGTGAATTCGAACTTGATTGGAAGCTGCATGGACTAAGTTATATGGAGATCAAAAATCGTGGAGGTGGGATTAAATACACGGTTGAAAAAACACGTGCTGCATCCTTTGACCAGCTAATAAAAGAAAGTCTCCCGCGTCTCAATACTATGCTCTCCTATGGTACAACAACATGCGAAGCAAAAAGTGGATATGGATTAGACCCAGAAACAGAGCTAAGGATACTTGATGTCAACCAGTATCTTTCAGATAACCACCCTGTTGATATTGTCTCGACATTTCTAGGTGCCCATGCAGTACCAGAGGGTAAAACTGCGGATGATTATGTTTACATGGTCATCAATGAGATGATCCCCCAAGCTGCAACAAAAGCAAAGTTCTGCGATGTATTCTGCGAGGAAGGGTTTTTCTCTGTAGATCAATCAAGACAGATTCTCGAAGCAGGGAAGAAATATGGTCTTGTTCCTAAGATACATGCAGATGAGCTTAAAGACACAGGGGGAGCAACGTTAGCTTCAGAGGTTAAAGCCATCAGCGCAGAGCATCTTTTGCATAGCTCGGAGAAAGGTATTAATGCTATGGCAAAGAACAATGTCATCGGAGTCCTGCTCCCTGGTACGCCATTCTCTTTGATGATGAAAGAATATGCACCCGCTCGCAATATGATAGATACTGGTGTTCCCGTTGCTCTTGCAACAGATTTGAACCCAAATTGTTATGTTGAATCCATGCAGTTTATGATACAACTTGGTTGCTTCAATATGAACATGACCCCTGCTGAAGCAATATGTGCGGCAACATACAATGCTGCATGTGCTATCAGCCGAGAGGATACGATTGGAAGCATTGAAAAAGAGAAACATGCAGATGTCATCATCCTTGATACACCAACACATCAACATGTCCCGTATCATTTCGGCATAAATCATGTTGAGACCATCATAAAGAATGGTAGAAATATCAAATCATTATCTGGATGAAATGAAACTGGAAACTATATGTTTGTTCTGTAAAAAATAATCTCGAAACCCTCTTAAACACACGTACTGTTCAAGTTATTGGATGGTCAGGTCAAAAAAACAGCCTAAACTGCGAAAAGACCTTGGACTTACGGAAGTATTCTGTATCGCATCAGGTGCAATGATCAGTTCGGGACTTTTTGTTTTACCGGGGATTGCATATGCAAAGACCGGTTCGTCCGTGGTACTCTCTTATTTACTTGCTAGTTTCTTGATGCTTCCGACCTTGTTCTCTAAAGCGGAACTTACAACAGCTATGCCAAAAGCAGGTGGTGATTATTTCTTCATCGATCGGAGCATGGGCCCAGCACTAGGGACGATCGGTGGTTTTGCATCATGGTTCTCTATCACATCAAAAACAGCATTTGCCCTCATAGGCATAGGGGCTTTTGTGCAATTGTTCAATCCGGGTCTGGGTGAGATAGAACTTAAACTCATCGCAATTTCATTCTGCCTCCTTTTCACTGCGATCAATCTGATCGGAGTTAAACATTCAGGACGAACCCAGGTATTCTTGGTCGTAGGTCTCATAGGTCTCTTGCTGTTTTATATAATAGTAGGGTTTTTTTTCATAGATTCTAGCAGATTCCAACCATTCGCACCATTTGGGGTTGGTGCCATCTTTTCAACTGCCGGACTTATTTTTATATCATATATGGGATTAACAAAAGTTTGTAGTGTTGCAGAGGAGATACATAATCCTAAACGGAATATACCCCTTGGTATGGTCCTAGCCTGGTCTTTTATGACAATTTTATATGGGCTGGTCGTTTTTGTGACCGTTGGTCTTCTCAGCCATCAAACATTGTCAAGTACTCTCATGCCCATCGCATTAGGCGCAAAGGTATTTCTCGGAGATATCGGTCTCATTGCAATGGCTATCGCTGCGATTCTAGCATTTGTCACAACGGCAAACGCTGGCCTTCTCTCAGCATCACGGTATCCACTGGCTATGAGCAAGGACCATCTCTTACCAGCTGTTATGTCAAAGATGTCAAAGAATGCAACACCCGTCATTTCCCTCCTTTTCACATCAACAGTGATGATACTTATCATTTCCTTCCTTGATCTGGAAGGTCTTGTCAAAATGGCATCAACACTAGTATTGTTACTGTTCATCTTCGTGAACTTCTCAATTATTATCATGCGGGAAAGCAATATCCGTCATTACCGACCAAGTTTCCGATCACCATTTTACCCTTGGGTACAGATCCTTGGCATCACAGGGAACGCGATGCTTATCATTGGAATGGGTTTAGTGATGTTTACACTTGTTGGGATTTTCATACTCTTTGGTTTTGCATGGTATTATTTCTATGCTCGGGATAAGATATGGAGGGAATACACCCTGCTTCACCTGATTGAACGAATGACCGGTCAAAAACGATCAGGATACCTTGTCGATGAAGAACTCAGAGAGATACTCATCAATAGGGACAATGTTACCGAAAAACGATTTGGAGAGTCGATACAACGTGCAGAGGTCATAGATCTATATAAATATCTTTCACCGGATGAATTTGCAAAGGTGCTCTCAGAAAAACTATCAAAAAGGATTGGTTGTACAGAGGAAAGATTGTATAACCAGATAAAGAAACGTCAAAAAGGTTCCCATATCCTGATTCATCCTGGAATCGCGATCTTTTCACATATTGTGCGAAAGAAGAACACTTTTGAGATCATTATAATACGGAGTAAAAAAGGGATGATGGTATCAGAGGATATTGACCCTATCCATGCATTTTTTGCAATTGTCTCGTCAAAGGATCAAAGAAGTTTCCATCTTCATTCATTGATGTGGTTTATCCAAATATCTGAGAACATCGATTTTGAAAAGGAATGGATGAGTGCGAGGAAAACCGAAGATATCAAGCGGTTAATACTTGATTCATGGGCACTCACTCAATATAAATAGATCAATCTTTCTTATCAAGGATATTGCAGATCCGTTCATAAAGATCTGAGCTATATTTCTCATATTTTGGATATTTGCTAACGAACTCAGCAAGAATCTCACTTGCATTGGTCAGTTTCGTACGCTTTACAAAATATGCTACTTTGGTCGTATACTCTTTCTCAACAATTTCATCCTTGTGGGTCTGCATGATCTGACAGGTCAATCGATAGACCTCCCCACGGTTCTTTAGATACATAGGATACCTCTCGATGAATTTTGATACAATATCCTTAACATTGATCTTATTTGTTTCAGTGATGAAATCATCGAGTTTGATTGTAAGGGTCCTATCGAATGTGTTTTTGATGCTATGCTGATGCAGCTCCCTTGCAACAAGAATGAGTTCCACAACAGATACCGTTAACAGCGTTGATGTGAGTACAATGACATAACTCTCCTTGAGGTGAAGAGCATGGTTTAAAAGAACAATCTCAATAATAAGAATTAGAAACGGTGGAACAAAACTCATTAATTCTGCTCGTGGTGTTTCAGCTATTTCCCAAATGTATCGTCTCAAATTCCCACAACGTGGCATTCAATATCCGCAATAAGAAAGTGCTGTATAACCCTTGTGGTTGGCCTGGTGAAAAAAATCATTCTTCACCTTCGTTCCTCCTGGCTCTACGCCATTTTTCTAATTCAACTATTTGTTATGGCCCTGTTTGAGCTCTTTGCTCTGTTACAAATTATAATAATACTCGCCCTCTTCACGTTGCGAGCGGTCCATATATGACCCTGGTTTATTCACACGAGGTCTGTGGGTCTCTTCATCCCGACGAAAAGTGATATCCACATTCTTTAAGAAACGATTCATCCCCTCATGAAGACTAAAGGGTCCTTGTGCATGACCAAAGTTCCCTGGTTCACCATCAAAAACGATCAATGCATCACTGATCATATCAATGAAATAGACATCATGGTCAACGATCAACGCGGATTTCCCTGATTTCTCAATGACCCGTCGGATGGTCCGAGAGGTTATCATCCTCTGTTCACTATCAAGATAGGCCGATGGTTCATCGATAAGATACATATCAGCATCCTGCACCAATGCGTTTGCGATAGCAACACGCTGCAACTCCCCACCCGAAAGTGTTTGCATGTTCTTATCAAGAAGGTATTTTAAACGAAATGGTTTAAAGATCTCTTCAGTGTAAAATGGCGATATGAACAATGCCTGTGATTTGACCTCTAGGAATTCTTGGACGGTTCCCTCGAAATCAGGCGAGATATATTGAGGTTTATAGCTCACGGTCATATCAGATTCGATTTCCCCTTTTGTCGGTTCGATAGCGCCTGCAAGAAGTTTAACAAAAGTGGTCTTTCCAATGGCATTTGGCCCAACGATACCAATGATCTCACCTTTGCGTATTAGACCATTTCCAACGGATAGATCAAAACCATCAAAATGTTTTTCAAGCGCACCATAGGTTATAAGGATCTCAAGGTCCTGCCTGATTTTCGGTGGGTGAGCAAAAAACTCTATCTTCTCACCAAAACGAATATTTTCCTCCTTAAGATACCCGGAGAGATACGTGTTAATCGACTGACGGACGCCTCTTGCATTAGTGACAACGCCATAGGCTCCTTCGCTTCCATATATCAAATGAACGTTCTCAGAAAGGAAATCAAGCACTGCAAGATCATGTTCAATGACCATCACCTTCTTATGTTCTGCGAGGTCTTTGATGATACGAGCGACCTTTAAACGTTGATGAATATCAAGATAGGATGATGGTTCATCAAAGAAATACAGATCAGCATCCCGTAACAACGCTGCGGCGATGGACATCAATTGGAGCTCCCCGCCTGAAATAGTTCCATCAGAGATGTCTTTCTCTAAGATGTTCTCAAGTGAAAGTTTACCTACGATATCATCAATCGTACCCGCACTATCTGCTTTCTTAAGAACCTCTTTGATCTTTCCCTTCATAACCTTAGGGAGTTTATCAACATATTGTGGTTTTACAACGGTCTCAACATCATTATTTGAAATCAATTTAAAATGCTCTTGTAATTCAGTACCTGAAAAATAATCAATGACGTTCTCCCAGGAGGGTTTTTCACCGATGTTGCCAAGATTTGGAATAAGCTGACCTGAGAGTATCTTGATCGCTGTTGTCTTCCCTATCCCATTGGGGCCTAAAATGCCTGTGCATCTCCCCTCTTTGGGAACAGGGATACGGAACAAACGGAAACCATTCTTACCGAACTGATGGATGAGGTCTGTGTCAAGTTCTTCCGCAAGACCAATGATCTTTATCGCTTCAAAAGGGCATTTATGTATACAGATGCCACAACCAACACAGAGTTCCTCTGAAATGATTGGTTTGCCATCCTCACCCATGACGATGGTCTCATCTCCAGCTCTTACACGTGGACAATATTTAATACATTCCCTTGAACAGTTATTTGATTTACAACGGTCTCGAAGTAATACTGCGATTCTCATAGGTTTCAACATCGAGACACAAACAAGGATATTAAAACGTTTGTGTTCTTAAGAGGTCTAATACATTTCCTCTGGGATGGATACCCTTAAGAAAACCTTAAAAGCAATCTATTTCTATTCTACTTCATGGCCGAGGAATTCGGTAGGATCATCGTACCAGTCGATGGTTCAAAGGTTTCGAAAAAGGCTGCAAAAGAAAGTGATATATCTAGGGAAGGAAACAGGTATCGAGATTGAGATCATCCATGTTATAGAAATGCCCTATGTTCCATCTGCTTTTGAGGATGCTGGTGAAATACCATATCAGAGTGTCTCTGGGCTTTTGAAACAACAGGCAGAACGTATCCTTGATGATATGGAAAAACTTGCTAAGGATGAAACGGTGACCATAAAACGGAAGATCCTTAAGGGGCATCCTGCTGGCGGGATCATCAGGGAAGCGAAATCAAACGATTTTATCATCATTGGTAACAAGGGCATGACCGTGCTTGAACGTATCTTCCTTGGAAGTGTCACTGAGAACGTTACACATCATGCACAATGCCCTGTTATGATAGTCAGATAACATGGCTTTGATGTGCAGTTGATAGGAAAAACATTGTGTAACCCGGAGAAAAGATGTGCATATTGAGAGTTAGTTATCAGCATACAATGGTTAAACCATGTTTATGCAACGGTAAACATGTATTCCTCTGATCCAACAATACGATTCGCAGCATCTCTGACCGTTATCATATATCGTATGGTATCACCTGATAAGAATGTACCAAGTTCACACCCGTACTGTGGAAGATTGCTTATAGTATAAAATGGGTCCTCTGCATGTATTGGTAGTATCGGATCATCCGCATAACGAAACATTGGGATCATTTTACTTTCGGTACCTGTTATGACGGAGACATGTATTGTTTTAATGGGGAATCTTTCATCGCTAGTACAGTTCACGAGAACAATGACATTTGATGTATTCGTCACAATCAGAGGTAACTGAGACACAGAAAGTATCTGAGGGCGGCCTTGTTCATCGTCTGGTTCTATAACGATATCAGATATATCTGTTGTAGATAACCCATTTCTATCAATGGCTTTTATCTCTAACTGATGGATACCAATAGATAGGTCTCCTATGATGTAAGACCAAGCATTCTCATTTGATATAGGGGTCCAATCAGAGGTATCAATGGAGATCAACACGGTCTGGATACCATATTCATCCGTGCACCAACCATTGATGACATCTCCTTTGTTTATTATGTTGTTATTCTCTGATATGTTGATGGATACAATAGGGGGCGTTCCATCAAACAACTGTATTGAGAGTTCATCAGCTTTATCGTTACAGACTGCTTGGAGATGATATAAACCTGGTTCTAAACCATTTGTTACCCACTGATAGACCCAATGTCCTGAGGGTAGTGGGATACTTTTATCAGATATATAGAGCGTTGCCTCAGAAGAAGCAAATCCGGAGATACCGATACGATCACCGACATTAAAACAGGGGTTTTCAAAAATCGATGTAGACGGAGTGCAAAATGAAATACTCTCTCCTTGTAGATCGCCAGTCACGGTGAGATTGATTAAGATCCTCAGAGTGCTTTGGTATGATGGGTTGATACAAACGATATACACGTCCTCCGAAAAAGCTGCATCCATTGTGGAGTATGTTTCAGAATATTGGTCAATATACTCAAACGTTTTTCCCTCCTGATATCTATAGTAATTATTGGTATCCAAAAAATAAATTACCGGTGTTCCCTCAAACTGATACGTTCCCCTCTCTTTGTTTCGAATGTTCTCTTGAACCTGATAAAATGATACGTTGCATTCACCATGAAGAAAGAATGGTCCATCTGAACTGATGCATTCTTGGGACCTCAATGGCTGGCGGTTAAAAATTGGGAACTGTATTCTAAAACTTGTATCCTTCGTATCGTTCAAGAAACACACTGTGTTCCATCGTGCAAATGGCCATGAAAGTCCTGATGTTCCTGCTTGTATCAAAAAAACATACTCATCTTGATTACCTAGTTCAAAGGAACATCTCCCAGCCATATTTGTATAATTCCAAATGCTTACCGTGGCACCATCAACAACATCTGGTACCTGCTCAAAACGGCTTTCCAAACGAGAATACAACCCTGTTAATACTTTCCCCCTGAGAATGTCCGGTAATCTCTGCCATATATCATCAAAAACATCCCAAATGATCTGTTTGTACCATGTTATATCCTTAATTCCCTTGACAAGAACGGTTACCCGTGCGCCATCATATGGTTGGCTAAACCCGTCAAGAACATCGAAGGTGACCGTAAGTCTATCTTCTGCGTCAATATATCGAGAGGTGTCATCATAGATGGATCCATCACCTTTTTCAGTGTAGATGGCGGACATTGTTTTACCCCAACCATCCCAATAGATCTTGGGCGTATCCACTGTTCCACCACTGTCCGACCACCAGTTGTCATTCTGATGCCATCCCTCATCATAGAATTCTCTCCAAACATGATCCTCACCAATATTACATGCACCTATTGTAGGTATTAACGCAGTCCGCATGGCTGCAATCGATAGTCTTTGCAGTTCACCACACCATCCATTATGTTCATGTGCTATGATATTGGGCTGATTCGGTCTGTCCCCTATTGCTTGGAACGGAACGGTCTTTCCGACCCAATAGCTAACTGCTTCGACTGCCGTGGGATGTATCGTTATCCACTCATCCCAGATCCGCTCACCTGGTTGACTATATGATGTATGATCCCAAAGGAACGGTATTTGATTTATTTTTTCCTTTAATAACGGATAGTTCATATCATTATGGTTATAAACAAAGGACCTCCAAAACTCCCCATAAATATCTTGTGCATGCTCTCCTAGTATCTCTGGATGGACCACATACCAGTAATAGATTTCTTTAGGATACTCCACTTGTTTTTGTGTACCATTACTTACTGTATGGTAACGAATGGTTGAATAATAATTCCCATCGCCATCATCGTAATCAATGATGTCTGCGTACTTGATGTCCTTGTCTATCTCATATAACCAATAAACATTATCATACAATACATCGACCGAAGCAACATCTGCAAGAGGGGATGCTGCGATGGAAAAAGCAAGTTCATCGGTCATTTGTTTACTTGCGTTAAGAAGTAACCATGCATAGGGTTCAGGGTTCTCCATTGCTTGAAACTGACGTGCAAGATCCTGCTGAATCCAGAGGGGAGATTTTACGATTGCTGTTTTAACACTATCACTCATGTTCTCTCTGTAATTTCCACCCTGCATAATAAAGAAATCTTGATTAGTTGAAGAATATTTAATGATCATATCAGAACCTGCTGGGACGTCTGAGGTTGAGATAAATGAACTGATGACCGTGGGATCAGCCGTGTACACAGATGGTTCCCCATCTAAGGGGATCGATGAAAGAACAAGAGAAAATAATACAAGTAATGGCACACCTTGAAACGAAGTAACTTGTCTAATTGATGAAACTAAATGCATACTCCTCACAATTATAAATACTATATTATTTAAATAATTATGCTGCCGAATCACTAAAAAATGTTAAAAACATTTTTACCTCTTGTTTAGTCAAGATGCTTCTTGCAATATCGTCTCATGGAACAATGAATACATTTACTTGGTTCCTTATGATTCCTTTCAACAAAACCCGTTTCCAAAGAAGAACGCATCTCACGTATTGTTTGATGGAGCTCAGAACGATGGATCCGATCAAAAGGGATTTTGAATCTCTTACCTGTATCATAATAGAAAAGGAGACCATAAGGGACCTTTTGCCCCGTTGTATCCTCAACTAATTGACAATACGCGATCAATTGCATCACATGATGTTTCAATGGGTCCTCATGTACCCCGGTCTTTACCTCTACAGGAATAATGATACCTTTTTTTGTTTTCACCAAGTAATCTGGTTTCCCAGATAAATTAAGTTTATCGGAGAACAAAGATCGTTCATTCTGGAAAATATCAGAATAAATAATCTTTCCATTATCTAATCCATACTGCTTTTTTTGTTTCCCAATACGTTTTCCTATTATCAATGATATAAAAAACAAAAAGATGCTGCCTAAGATCAATATCATTACTGTATTTGCTAAAAAGGTGATGGTACCACCTCAAACAGCCAAATAAGTATTGCTATCAATATAAGGCCTACTGCTAGCTTTCGAATGGCTGAAACAAACCTATTTTTTCTTTCTAACCTGTTCAATGTTTTACCTAATAACGCATGTTTTTTTAGGCCAATGCTAAGATGTTGAGAATCAGGTTTATACCCTAATCGTTGCAGATACCATGAGAGTGAGCAAAAATGGAATTGACCTATTTCCGATGCATACAATCGTAATTCATCAACGTTTCTTTTTCCTTGATTCACCATTCATCTCTCCTATAATGGAAAAGAGAATAAAAGGATGGGGCACCTGATTAAAAGTACTCTACGCCATACAAAACCTCCTGAGATCATGTTCGATAAGATATAAATAAAACTAGACGATGCATCATCATACGGAGGTTGTATAACAATGACAGAGTACATTGGCATTAGACGAGAAGACAAAAACAAATGGGAACGCCGCGTTCCAATAACACCAGCTCACGTTAAAGAGCTTAAAGAACATCATGAATTACAGACTATAATACAACCCTCAAAAATACGATGTTTTTCAGATCAAGCATATGAGAATGCCGGAGCACTTGTCCAGGAAAATATTTCAAAAGCTAAAGTAACCTTTGCGGTAAAAGAGATACCTAAAGATCTTTTTGAAGAAAAAAAGACCTATGTTTTCTTTTCACATGTCATCAAAGGACAAGAATACAATATGCCAATGTTACGAACCATGATGGACAAACAATGCACTCTTATTGATTATGAAAAGATAGTCGATGAGAATAACCGCCGTTTGATATTTTTTGGCAGACATGCAGGAATCGCAGGAATGGTTGATACCCTTTGGGCATTTGGGCAACGCCTCCTTCACTATCACAATATAAATACACCATTCGCATCGATAAAAAAAACATATGAGTACCCTGATCTTCAAACGCTAAAAAAGCATCTTACAGAACTGGGAAAACAAATCGAACGTAAAGGAATTAATGAGAACCTTGCACCACTCATCGTTGGTTTTTCAGGTTACGGGAATGTATCAAAAGGGGCACAAGAAATCATTGACTTGTTCCCGCTAGTGGAAATAAAACCAAAACAGATCCCATCCGTTTTTGATGATCCTTCAAATACATGCCTCTATAAGGTCATTTTTAAGGAAGAAGATCTTGTACGGCCTAAGGATCCCTCACAGAGCTTCAACCTTCAAGAATACTATACCCATCCTGAATTATTTGAATCAAAGTTCGAACAATATTTGCCTTATCTTTCAATGTTAATGAACTGTATCTATTGGGATAATCGGTATCCTCGTCTCATCTCAAAACAGTATCTTAAAAACGCAATTCATTCAGACAATTACAGATTGCATGTCGTTGGTGATATTAGCGTTGATGTAAATGGTGCTATTCAACCGACCTATAAGGTTACAACACCTGAACAACCTGTCTATGTCTACAACCCAGATACGGATTCTCATACCGATGGGTTCATGGGTGATGGCCTTGCGATCATGGCTGTTGATAATCTCCCTTGTGAACTCCCAAAGGATGCATCCACCGCCTTTAGCGAGGTTCTCTGGCATTTCATCCCAGGTATCATCCATGCGGACTATACTGCTACTTATGATAAACTTTTACTACCTCAAGAAATAAAGGATGCAGTTATCCTATATCAGGGAAAACTCACCCCGCCCTATCAATACATCAACAACTTTTTATAAATCTTGTTTATTCGCAGCAGTCAAACACCGATAAAATAGGTTGAGGTGAAAAAACCGTATGCAAAACGTGGTCATTCTTGGAGCAGGTATGGTTTCTCGACCCATTGTCAGGTACCTTCTTGATCAAAAAGATATCTTTGTCACAATGGCAAGTAGAACAGTAAGTAAAGCAGATAAAATCATTGATAGTCATCCTCATGGAAAAGCCGTTTCTTTTGATGTAAAAGATAAAACTCATCTTGAGGAACTTGTCAAAGGTGCAGATGTGGTCGTTAGTCTTCTTCCCTATACCTATCATGTGGATGTGGCAAAGCTCTGTATCAAACATATGAAACACCTTGTAACAACATCCTATGTCAGTGACGAAATGAAACAACTTGATGAACAAGCAAAGGATGCACAGGTACTTCTATTAAATGAATCTGGTCTTGACCCGGGTATCGACCATATGTCCGCAATGAGAGTCATCCATGATGTGGAACAAAATGGTGGTCATGTTGTAAGCTTCCGATCAACAACGGGTGCCCTTCCAGCCCATGAGGCAAATACCAATCCGTTTGGCTACAAATTCTCATGGTCTCCACGTGGGGTGCTCCTCGCATCAAGAAATGCAGCGAAATGGTTAGAGGATGATAAAGTCATTTCAATACCCGGTGAAAAATTATTCGAACATTACAACTTTCAAGATGTTCCGGAGGTTGGCACGTTTGAGAACTACCCCAACCGGAACAGCGTAGCATATAAGGAGATCTATGGTCTCAAAGATTCACATACCGTATATCGAGGTACCTTTAGAATGGCTGGATGGTGCGAGTCCCTCCGAGCGATATCTCAATTAGGCTGGCTAAAGGATACACCACTCTCTAATTTCAAAGGGAATACCTATGGCGATCTCGCTCGATATCTTGTATCAGCTACAAAAGAGCAAGATCTCTTGTTAAAAACAGCTGAGGTCCTTCATCTTAAACCATATTCAACAGTTATCAAACGCTTGGAATGGCTTGGCCTTTTCTCTAATGAACCACTTCCGAAAGACAAAGAGACACCATTGGATTATCTCAACGTGCTTACACTAAAGAAGATGTCTTTGAAAGAGGATGAACGTGATATGATCGTCATGCATCATGAGTTCATAGCAGACTACAACGATAAAAAGGACTATATTACATCAACCCTCGTTGAATATGGTATACCTCATGAGGATTCGGCAGTTGCCCGAACGGTTGCTCTGCCTGCAGCAATAGCAGTAAAGATGATACTTAATAAAACAATAACACTAACGGGTGTTCATATCCCTATACAACCAGATATCTACAACCCAATCCTTGATGAACTTGAAACGATGAATGTGGTATTCACTGAACGACGAAACAAAATCAACTAACCATTTTTTCACTTTTTTCAACTTTCTTTACCAAATCTTTATATTTATCCCGCTCATTATAATAATTACATAAAAGGGGGTAAACATTCAATGAAAAAGATAATTCCACTTTCCGTATTTTTATTATTGGTCCTACCGGGACTTGGTGCAGGAAATCTACTAGAAAATGATGATATCACAATAAAACATGAAATGTTTTCATTTACAAACCCAGTTATACAAACCGATGTTGGGGGCACACGTATCTCTTTTGAGGAAACACAAACATGGATCACCACACCTGGAGAACCATACGTTCCCTCATATGCTCTGACCTATACGTATCCTTTTGGGACCCGTATTCTTGATGTCACTGCAACATTTCAACATCCAACCATTTTTAAGCTTGACCAAGCAGTTAGAACTGCTCCTGCCCCCGCTCTCTCAGATCAAAATGGAATAACATATGCAGATGAGACAATCTTTCAATATAATATGGAATCATCATATCCTGCTGATATCAGTTATTATGTTGATTCAGGTATACAAGAGGGGGAACATGTTGTCTTTCTTAGTTTGTTCATTAAACCTTTCAGTTATTTTCCTGAGGAATCTACGGCTATCCTGTATCAAACTGCATCAGTTGATATATGTTATCAACGACCAAAGAACCCAGTTATTTTCCCTGATGAATATGATTTGGTCATCATAGCACCATTGGTTTTCAGTGATGTAATAGAGCCGCTTGTCGACCATAAGGACACAATTGGATTACCAACCTATCTCAAAACAACTGAGGAAATCTATTCTGAATATACTGGTGCCAGTGAGCCGGAACAGATAAAATATTTCATAAAGGATGCCATTGAAACACAAGGCATTGAATACGTGCTTCTTATCGGGGGACGAAATGGAGGCGTTTTTGAAGAGAAATGGATGCTACCAGTTCAATACAGCCATTTAGATGATGGATATGAGTCAAGTTACATCAGTGATCTGTATTATGCAGATATATACAATGAGACCGGTGATTTCACAAATTGGGATACCAATGGTGATGGTGTAATTGCTGGATGGAAAGGATTCAAAAAAGACATCCTTGGATTATACCCTGATGTCTACCTAGGGCGATTACCCTGTAAAAATGCTAAAGAGGTACAAGTGGTGGTGGACAAGATCATTGGATATGAGACATCAGAAAAGGATTCATGGTTCTATGATATGGTCGTTGTTGGTGGCGACTCTGCGTCAGGAGATGAATATAATGAAGGTGAAGAAGAGAACAAAAAAGCTATTGAATACATGGATGAGTTCACCACAACCCATTGTTGGACCTCTGATGAGACGTTTACAGGTACAGAAGATGTGATGAATGCAATCTCACCTGGTTGCGGTTTCCTCTTCTTCGATGGTCATGCGAATCCAGCAAGTTGGTCAACCCATCCACCCGGGGATGAATCCATATGGATAACAGGTCTTACTGTCTTTGACATGCCTAAACTTCAAAATGGTGATAGATTCCCAGTCTGTGTTGTTGGGGGATGCCATATCGCTCAGTTCAACACAAGCCTGAACAATATGATAAAAGATATCATCGAATATGGTCCTCTGGGTTACTTTGTAAAAGCACCCTACCAGTTCTACCATATGGAATGGGTGCCGAAATGCTGGTCATGGCAACTTGCATCCATGCCTCAGGGCGGCTCTATTGCAACCATGGGATATACTGGTCTGGACTGGTTTGCAACAGGTGATGAAGATGGCGATGGCATCCCAGACTGTACACAATATTATTCCGGTTTCATGAACACCCATTTTTTCAAGAACTATGGCGTAAATGATATTACGGTCCTTGGTCAGGTTCACACACAGACACTTATTGATTTTATCAACACCCATCCTCCGATGGACTATGAACTTAATTGTAAGACCATTCAGGAATTCGTGTTACTTGGTGACCCATCCCTTCAACTTGGTTAATCGCGAAATAAATGGATGATAGAAATGAGAAAGCTCGTGTTTAGTATATTGGTGATGATTTTTCTAGCGCCTAGTGTTTTCCCGATGATAACATCATCTACTCATGTTGAAGATACAGCCTTTCAACTGATACGCATCCCACGTGATTCTGTTACAGACACTATTCTAGGCTCTGCTGAGATCGTCGGTGGACAACCTGGAGAATACCTGGATATCATCTATCCATCTGAGATGCATGAGATCCTCGATGAAAATCAGGTGTCCTATGAGGTTCTTATTGATGATTTAGATGATGTCTCAACAGTACACATAGATCAATATCATAGTTTTGAAGAGATAGAAACGATACTTCAAACAGTTGCGGAAACATATCCTCAGATCACAAAACTAGAAAGCATTGGCACCTCATATGAGAACAATGATATCTGGTGTTTAGAGATCACTGATAACCCCCGTGTTGATGAACAGGAACCAGGGGTGTTGTTCATGGGGCTTCACCATGCACGTGAATGGCCAACAATAGAGATATGTTTACAACTCATTGAAACCCTTACCGCTTCCTATCAGAACGACCCACTTATTACAGACCTTGTTGATAACCGCCGGGTATGGATTGTGCCCTGTGTCAACCCAGATGGATATATCTATGATCATGATGAACATGGGGGGTCTCGTTGGTGGCGAAAGAACCGGCATTATTTCGAAGAATTCGATACCTATGGTGTTGATCTTAACCGTAATTATGGTGGGTCTTGTAATGGAAACCCTGTAGGTATGTGGGGTTCAACTGGGATGAGTCATCATCCCTCAAATGATATTTATTGTGGGTCACGTCCTTTCTCCGAGGTTGAAACACAGATTATCAAAGACCTGTTCCTCACTAAGGATATCTGCGCGACCATTACCTGGCATACCTATTCAGAACTTGTCATGTGGCCATGGGGATATGATGAAAATGATAAAACGCCGGATGATGAGTATATGGCAGAGATCGGGACTGAAATCGCATCAAGGATCACCACCCAAGGTGGATCTGGCACCTATACACCAACACAGAGCGCAGGTCTCTATCCTGTAACAGGTGATACTACAGATTGGGCCTATGGATATTACCACTATACTCTTGGAAAACCATTGTTCCCGTATACCATTGAAGCATGCCAATCATTTCACCCTGATGATGCCCTTCTTGATCAAATATGCAAGGAAAATATCGAGGGAGCATTATACCTTTTACAAGAATCAAAGAACATAAGTGAAACGGTCATCCCTCGTGTGATACCACCTGTGATTGATCCGGTGGGGATTGAACCCGATGGATCCTTTTCCATAACCTGGTATCAGAAGAACCCAAACGCAGAACCTCTTAAGTATGAGATCCAGGAATTATCCAACCTGTATCTTTATACGGATACTTGTGAGGTCGATGAGGGGGCCTGGATACTCGATGGTTTTGTGAAAAACACTGATATATCATATTCTGGTACAATGTCATATAGCTCCGGGAGACGTAACAATGATGTTACCTCGATGACACTGCAAGATCCATTATATGTTGAGCCGGGTATGAACCTGACCTTTCAGTGTTCCTATGAAATTGAAGATAATTATGATATGGCGTTTGTTGAGGTCAGTCGAGATGGCCGATTTTATCAGGTACTTGACACATTTACAGGGAGTTCCTCCGTGTGGGAAAAACATACCTATTCATTAAAGGACTATGAATGCCAATCGATTTTCATCCGATTCAGATATTCAACAGATAGCCAGACATTGAGAAATGGCTTCTTTGTGGATGATATTTACCCAGTTTCAGATTTCCGATCGATAAACACACTTTCAGATACAATAACAGATGAGATGTATACGATCTCCTCTCGACCTGATGGACTGTATTACTATCGTGTGAGAGGGCTTAACGATGCACATGGGTGGGGTGATTATAGTATGCTTACAAAAGCATCTGTTGATCTTACTATGAACCAACCACCAGATATGCCAAGCATCTCAGGCCCGTCACAAGGGAAGATCGGGGAAACCTATGAGTATCATATCACAGCAACAGATACTGATGGTGATGATATCTCTTATTATGTGTCATGGGGCGATGGAGCGATAGAGGAATGGATAGGGCCGTATGGTTCTGGTGAAGAAATACGGATCTCTCATTCCTGGTCTGAGAAAGGCGATTATGTTATTAAGTTGCGGGCAATGGATTCACAGCAACGATTGAGTGAATGGGGGACACTTCCAATAACCATGCCGCGATATCCGCATATGCTTGATGTGCTGTTTGGATCATCTTCCTTGCGCGATCTCTTTTCTCTTTTCTTCATGAATGCTCCTATTTGAAAATATTCAAACGTATAGGTGAGAGGTATGGTCTTGTTTGGTTTTCACCAACCATTTTCTTAGCATTAATAAACATCATTTCACATATTTTTGCTTATGAGAAATCCTATGATGATAAAGAAAATATATGTGATATTCCTCATATTCAACATCGCATCGGTGAGTATGATGACGACAACGATCACTGCCGTTACAAAAAAACAGGATGCTGATAGTAGTAATTCTTTTGATGATGCTGTTTTGCTAAGCCTGCCGTCGAAGAGTTCATCGTTTGAAGTAAATGCGGTGAATCAATACAATATTACTTCCAATAATCTGAAGGAGTTAGCACTTGAACAGCAACTGTTCACAACATTGAGGCTTTTCTATCTTCACATCAATGAAACAGAGTAATCATGCGGGGAAACACTCGACATATTATTATATTTTTAATTGATAATTTAATTAACTATAAAAATAGATAAATAATAACTCCTCTCCATGAAAATATACGATATGCCACGATACAACCGGCCTAATGTCAGATTAAAAAGACATGGGCCAAAAGCCCTATCCGACGCAGAACTTCTAGCAATCATTCTTGGGAGAGGAAACAAAGAGGAAAATGCAGTAGACCTTTCGAATCGCGTGCTGAAATCAACGAATTTCACAAAACTATCGACCCTCACAATACCTGAACTGCGAACCTTCTTCAAAGATGATGTGAAAGCCATGAAAATCATGAGCATGTTTGAGATATTCCGAAGGACAAACCAACTGCAAAAACAAGGATTCAAGGAAAAGATCAAAAATGCACGAGACGTCTTCAATAGATACGTCGACCAACTCAAAGATGAGAAACAGGAACATTTCCTAGCCCTTTATCTAGATACGAAGAATCAACTATTGGGTGACAGACTTGTTTCAAAAGGAACGCTTAACGCATCATTGATCCATCCTAGAGAGGTCTTTAATTATGCCATAAAATCCAGTGCGAACTCAATCATCCTTGTTCATAATCATCCCAGCGGAGATCCAACACCCAGCAAAGAGGATGAGGTGGTTACAAAGAACCTTGTTAATGCAGGAGACCTTTTAGGTATCCATATCCTTGATCATGTCGTTATAGGAGAACATGAGTTTGTAAGTCTTAGAGAAAAAGGCGTCATATAATAGCTCATAACCTCCTTTCTCTTTTTTCATCAGTACCTTACTTCCCCAATTTTTTTTATCTTTGAAAAATAAATTAAAGCAAAAGAATTATTGACAAGGGAAAGATTTAAAACATTGAAGCTTGTATGAAATAAAATAAAAAAGGGGACCATTATGGAAACACATTGTCATCATGGTTTTTTCCATAGGATGAAACATGCCAAAGGTATATGGTTTCATATTGCAGGTATCATCGCCTTGTTCTGGTTTCTTTTTAGGGTCGTCCCAGCACCACATCGATCCCAATACCCCTGTCAACAAGTAGCTATTCCCATCGCTTTTGGCTATATCGCCTTTTGGACGGCATTACTCTCCGGATATCTTGTTTGGATGCATCATTTCAAATCAAAAACCATTGCTTTTGCACCAGCAGTACTTATGGCATTCATCCTTCTTTTCAGTATTTCAGGGCCCGGATTTGCAGGTCCTTTCCATTCAGCAACAATAGTCTATGACCCCTGGACACCAATCCCCAAAGAACCGATGGGTGTGCCAAAAGGCATGAACCCTGGCCGGGTCGTTTGGGTATGGGATCCATATGCAACAGAAAAACAACTTGATGGATATTGGTGGGAGCCACAAAATAATAATCAACAGGTCATCGACAACATGTTTCTCAATGGTATCACTTCCCTAGCGGGCATAACCTGTGAACAGGAAGCATGGAATGCCCTCTTTAAGGATTTTAATATCAACCATGACAAAGGTGATGTTGGATACACGCCCGGTGAGAAGATAGCGATAAAGATAAATCTCAACAACTGTTGGAATCCAATTAGTTTCATCGATGATTATGAGATGAAAGATAACCAACGAGATGCATCACCATCAGTGGTCAAAGCATTGCTCAACAAACTTGTTACTGTTGTTGGTGTGAACGAAGAGGATATCACGGTCTATGATGCCTCTCGACCAATACCCAATTGGTTTTATGACCCCGTGCATGCTGCATTTCCAGACGTTCATTATATTGACTCAACAGCAGGCGCTTCCGGTAGAGAGCTTGTCGAACCAAGCAATACCCTCTTCCATTTCACCGATGGCACCTTACGTACCCTTCCAACTTGTGTTGTTGATGCAGATTATCTTATCAATATGCCCTTGTTAAAACAACACCCTATCAATAACGGTGTCACCCTCTCAGGGAAGAATCTATTTGGCACCTTCATCGAACCTGTTGTAGATATTCACCCCTATCATGAATCTGGTCAGATCATGGGAAATCCTGCACCGCAGACCGATCTTTTTGCATCAGAACAGCTTGGAGGAAAAACATTGCTTTACATTGGAGATGGACTTTATGCTACGTTACATGACCATCGGACAATATTCTGGTTCCATATGTATCCTTTTAACGATGATTGGACGAACAGCATGTTCTTCAGTCAAGATCCTGTTGCCATGGATTCTGTGATGTATGATTTCTTACATACAGAGGGGCCAAATCCTATAGAAGGGTCACAAAACTATCTGCATGAATCCGCAGAGCCAACACCTGAAACCTATGATCCTGAGAATGATGGTGTCTATCTCTCAGAAAGCCTTGGGGTCCATGAACATTGGGATACATCCGTATCTATTTTTTCAACGGACCGTTATTCAGGGGTCAGTGGGAATGGTATTGATTTTGTACCTATCGGCTCAGAACATACTGCATCATCAGTTGTTATTACCTGCCCCGCAGAACAGAACTTCTATGTGTTCGGTGCTGAACAAACCATTACCATCCTGTGGGCACCGATCTATAAATTACCTAAAACCGTTGTTATCGGACCGATCACTGTCGAATCCATTGTCAATGGTATTGAACCTTCTCAAATTGATCGTGTATCATTCTACATCGATGATCATATCCAATATAACGATGAAGAACCTCCATTCCGATGGGAATGGACCAAACCATCTTTTGGCTCTCATATACTTAGGATAGATGCACAGATCGATGATGGTTCTCAGATACTCTCAACAGAACGGGCTGTATTAAAGCTGTTATAGTTTTTCAATATCTCGTAGTTCTCTACAGTTCTTTCGAAAGATACATAAGGATGATCCCGACTCACCACACTATATGACCGGGAACACTTCTCCAGGTGGACCATTGAAATGTTCTACCCTTGTTGAGGAAACATTACAGGGGCTTTCACCTATTCAAACCATCATGAAGATGGCAGAACCACGCAATCTCTACTCTATGGGTTTGAACCCGAATGAGGTCATATCCTTTGGAGGTGGCTGGTGTAATCATCATACGCCAGAGCGATTACGAGAGATCTATGCAGACATCGTTGCAAATAAAACTTCTTTTCACCAGAGCGGTCGATACAGTCCTATTAAAGGCGAGTATGAATGCCGCTATCAGCTCGCGAGATTTGAACACAAAATATATGGCATGAATGGTTTGAATGCAGATCATATTCTTCTTGGACAATCATCAACACAGCTCTTTCATGATGCATTACGAGTACTTTTTAACGATGGGGATACGATACTAACCCTTGATCCGACCTATGCCAATTATATCAATGCGGTAAAATGTGCATTACCGCATAGCACTCTCTCATATCTCCCAGCACTTGATGCAGAAGGATGGACGTATCTATCTAACCCACAGATGACACTTGATTCATTAGAATCCGCATGTGAAACAGGTGCGAGAGGTCTTATTATCCCTGTCCCTGACAACCCAACAAGTCAAATACCTTCTGATGATTTTTTAATGGCCTGTCAGGAGATTCTCTTTGATCATAAAGGATATTTGATCCTTGATCATGCGTATAAGGTATTGTGGTTCAACAAGATGCCAGAATCTTACTCTTGGAGCCCAACAGAGTATGATAATCTTGTTACCCTTCATTCGAACTCAAAATGGCTGTCAAGTCTTGGAAGACGATTTGGCTGGGTAGAAGCATCTGAAGGCGTTATCTCTGGTTTTGAAAAGCTCAATGAATCTGTGCTCCTCTCGCCAGATACATTGCATAGTATGGCGACCGCTCAATATCTCTCAGAGACATTGGATGATGGGTCATTGCAGAAGTTCATTGAAGAAACACGATTGTTATACAGACAAACTGCAGATGTCATGATAAAAAAAATCAGAAACGACCTCAACTGGCCATATCTTGAACCACAGGGTGGTCTTTACACCTGCTGTCCAACACCAGAAAAACAGGACCCAATTCGTTTTTCCGAAACACTGCTGAAAGAAACAGGGGTTTTACTGATACCGGGGAAAGGGTTTGGGCCGAGTATGAACAAAGCCATCCGACTTTCCTATGGGCCACTTTGTTACGATCATAAGAGTATCATTGATGGTTTAGATAGAATTAAGGAATATCTAGAAAAATAAGATCAAAAAACACATTGCAATCCTAGGGCACTTGGGATGATATTTTAATCGAATTTGATCTCCATCATATGGAAATTGAAGCCAAGCTTTTCGATACATTCAACATATTCTTTCCCCAGTGCTTTCTTTAGATCTTGTATGAAACCGCTTCTTTTCGCTCCAAGATGAGAGCCAACTGCTTGGACCAACTGTTTAATGATTTTTTTACAATCCTCATCGCTAAGACTTTCAAAATGTTGTTGCCAGGTGATCTCATAAAAACCGGACTCACTTGTGAGATTCATGCCATCAAGGAGATTATTGTTTTGTTGAATAGCAAAAATGATTTTTTTCATCACCGCTAGAGAGAACATCTTTGAGGTTCGATTGCCGATGACTTCTATCAGTGCGTCGATTATCTTTCGTAAGGCATCTTCATTGTTTAGCGTTGTTAACCTGAAATGTAATGAGTCAATGTTCACCCTAAGATTCCTTAGCGATGCAACATTTGAAGGTCCAAGATGATTTCGAAGTGTGTTTAAAAAAAGAGAGCTCTCTTGTATATGAAGAGCGTCTCCCGTATCTTGAATGATAGATTCCAATGCTTCAGCAATCTCGTATGTTGGTATCTCTCGTATATCAGATCGAATATCAACAATATAATACCCTTTTTTTGTTGGATCTGAGGTAATATATATCTTTGAGAGGAACTTATATTTAGTATTGAGTTTCACCAGACTAGTGCGCAATAGATCCACTGATTCCTTTTCAGGTATCTTTTTGTTCACCGTGTGTAACAATGATTTGATCAAATCAGCAAAGATTGCATCCTTTTGGATGTCCAATGATTGGGTTCTCCGTATGATATAATCATGTTGCATCTGATTTAGACTTTCATCGACCTCAACGGTATGATGTACAGGATCCACCTCTTCAAATGCTTCTTGGAATTCTCTAATGAAGAAAAAATCAGCTTTTTCCTTCATATCAGCGACACAGAGTTTCATAAGGTCATTTATTGCAGAAAATAGGATGTCCTCATCTATCGAGGTCAGTTCAGGGGCTATGAGAATGGTCTCCTCCTCAGTATAAAGCGATTGATTGATGCTAATGTATTTTAAAAAATCATATTTTTCTCGTAACTTTTTCATATTATCTGATAAAAGTGATACTGCATAATCATCAGATGATCTTCTTGCTATCTTACGGTTTAATACCCTTAAGATATTTCGAATGGTGTTCGGGTCAATTTGCTCTTTCATATGTCACCATGCATAACAGTTGTTCCTGCATATCATAAGTCTTTATGGGATGATATCTGTGATGTATCAACAACCTGATGCGATAGGGTTTCCTATCTCCCTCATCCCTACGTAATTCATGGTATTCTTTTATTTTTTCTCCTTTTGTAATACTGCGTCGATACGATTCTTCAAATCCTCGATGCTAAAAGGTTTCTCGATATAATCATCACAGACCAACTTTCCAAAGCCTTTGCTATAGTCATCTGTTTTTGCTGTTAGGAACACGATTGGGATGTCCTTCCATTCCTCTTTTTCTTGTAAGGTGGCATAGACATCCCAGCCGTTGATATCTGGCATCATGATATCAAGAAGAATGAGATCAGGTTTTACCTCCTTTGATAGAAAATCGAAACATTTCTCTCCACCTTCAACACCAATGACATCGAATTCATCATATTCCTCTTCAAGACCATTTTTGACTGAGAATATAATTGCAGGGTTATCATCAACGATAAGAATCCTTTTTTTCATACGTCTACGCCTTTTTTACCCATCCAAACAACCAATATGAATCAAATCAGTTTCATCTATTTATATCATTGCTCGACTCAAAAATCTTTTCATGTATTCCCATCAATGAAGATTTTAGCAACATCACTAGTTAAGCTTATTTTGTTTGTCTTTCCATATGGTTCTAGGTCTATAAGTCCCTTTGTCTTCATATCATTTAACGTTCGATGGGCTTTGACCTTTCCCATATTTGGCAAACGACTTATCTCAGATTGCAGGATCGTGCCGCTATTCTCAATGAGTGTTTTCATGACCCGGTTTTCGTTGTAATTGAGAAATTTCAACAGTATCTTTTGATATTGATTCTTCAAATCATCTGTATTTGAAGGTTTCACATCATTGGTGTTTTGATGGACCATTTGAGATATAAGCGCAACGTTCTTCTCCATTTGGTGTTTCATATTTCCAGATATTAAAAAATAAGACAACGGGAGTAAAATTACAACTATCACTATTATTAAAATCCACATATAATTATGTAATTGACCTGCACTTTGATTATTTCCGCCTGCGTTTACACTTCCTGGGCCTACATGATCAGTTGAATTATCTGTTGAGTTTTCCTGGGCGACAATGCCAAATAAAAGTGATATGATACATAGAAACAGCACCATTACTATTGTATATGATCGCATGGGTCTCATTGATGCATCCAGCATGAAATAGGGTCACTTGTTTTTAAAGTATGTGATTTTTCTGTTTTCGTTTCATGTTTTTGAAACCATTTCTATCTTGGTTTCACCAGCGTTTTATATATGGTTTCAACCAAACCATGTTGTCAGGAACACCCCGCCGGGGATGAGAACAACAATGGATCGGTGATCCAAAACCCATCTCTTGCCCCTACTGGATTGCTCCTAACAAAATATAAAATAGGTGAAAAGAAACATGAAGAAATATGTGATAGCCGCAATTGGTTTGGTTGCGATCATCGCGACCATGGGGCTGGTATCCGCGGGCTACGGCTCAGGTGACTGTGAACAACAACATATCAGCGATAGTTTCGTTGACGCTGATAACGATGGTGTTTGTGATAACTTCATCGATGAAGATGGTGATGGAATGAATGATCTCAGACCAATGGATGGATCTGGTAATCAATACAAATATGGTGCTGGTCTCATGCAGGGATCTGGATATGGGCCTGGTAAAGGGGTCTGCATAAACCAGTAAGAGCTCTCCCGGCCAATATAATAAAGGAACACGGGATAAGGAAATTATTCTTATCTTTCCTGGGCTGAAGATAGATGTTTTATCATCCTATCTCGGCTCCTGTGTCCCCTTATCATCATTATTTTTTTAACTCGTTTCTTTTTAACCATTTGATTCTTTTTTTCCTTGAAAAGCTCTCCCAAGGTTTATAAACTTGATTTAGCTGAAATCAATGAAACAAAAAACCTCGAAAAGGAGGATGGATGCTATGAATCAAAAGAAAAAGAATAATTTCAACAAGGATCAGTTAAACCTTGATTTTTTTTGTGGTGATGGGGCTCTCATCAAGATATCCTCTCCTTAAAAGGTGATTAAGAAAAATGAAATGTGAGGTGGTTTAAGGTGACTGTATATCAGAAACAGGTCCTTGAAAAATGGTTGAGGCAATTAAAGAACAATGAGATACAACCGGAAGCGTTAGGATTAGACTCTGATAGGGCAAAAGCAATTTCCTCATTAACAGAACAACTCAACAGATTAGCAAACAGTTATCCATTCAAATAATGAAATGATATAAGCATTGCATAAGAGTGCGGTGTATCTTTTTGTCCTGTTCTCTTTTTTCCTATTTTTTAGGAACATCGCATCATCAACGATGTGAATGATCCCATTGTCACAGGTAATACCTGGTTTTATGATCTTGGCATCCTGAATACAAAGACCCTTTGTTGTTGAGATGATCAGTTCCTTTCCATTGATTGATCCCATTTTCTTTATTTTACCTATGTTTGATGAGGTCATCATACCTGATGCAATATGTGCCTTTACAATGGTGTTCAACTGCTCTTTATCTTTTAGGGTCAATTCAATGGTCTCAGGAGTGAATTTTGCGAACGCTTCGTTTGATGGAGCAAAGACAGTAAAAGGGCCCTTTCCTGATAGTGATTCAATAATGCCTGCTTTTTGTGATGCTCTTACAAGGTTCTTTAGGTTTCCTGTTGCAACAATTGTTCTGGATATGGTTGTCATATGATATCACCTGCATACTATATTGATTCATCTTGATTTGAGTGCACAGGGTGTCAATGATGTTTTTTCCGTGTAGGCCATGCGTGTAAACATGAGTATACTCGTCTTGTACAAAGAATCCAAAAAGTTTCTTGGAGGCATATTGATGAAACCGGCTCAAGAGTGAATGGGAAGAACTGGTGGTTATGGAGTTTCAGAACCAACAATGATGAATCCCTGGTTGTGATACGGGATTCCCGTGGAGGACAAGTACTTGATGAGATACTGGGTGATTGTTGTCCGGGTGGGTGTGTTACTGATGGTTGGAAGGCATATTGGAAACTTGGTAATGTGCAACGTTGTTGGGCGCATTTACTCCGGAAGGTTGATAGTAACACGCATGTTTCAGAGAAGGGTGCCGTGATCGCATCGGAGGTTCATCAACGATTTCATCTGTTGAAGGAGTTCCTGGATAAGGGTCTTCCAATGGTTGAACGGAGGCGTATGAAAGAACAATGGGATCAGGAGATGGTCGATCTGGTGGAACGGTATGATACGTCTGTTCATACCCGGCATTTGGTCACGTATTTGAAGAATGGACTGGGTTGTTAGTATACCTGCTTGTTGTATCCAGGTATGCCTCCGACGAATAATCTTGGTGAACAAGCAATACCGGAACATGTGATCATCCGGAAGATCATCGGAGCGTTTCGATCCGTTGAGGACTGTTAGTATTATCAGTATATTACCTCTCTGTTTGCAACATGGATGCTGCAGGGTAAAAATAGTATGGAGGAGTTGGAGAAACCCCTGAGAAAAGAACTGTGTTTATCCTAAGCTTTACAAATACCAATAACACATCTCTTAAGATAGTTTTTCATCAAAAATAATGCGTATTACAAGCATCCATTTTTCTATGAAAATACATAATACCTATTGAAATTACTGCATTAAAAATCTCTCGAGAGTTTAAGAGTAAGTAACTCCTCAAGGGTCCTATGGATAAGTGGGTCCAGCCATATCGAAGCACTCATACTTTCTTCATATTCAGTCCAATCAAAATCCTCATATCGTACAATGTATCCCAGTTCATCCATACCTAGCCCTATAAGTATACGATGCTCTGCGTGAAGCTTTTCTTTAAGTTCGAGCCAATTCTCTGGAAAATCTTCCCCCGGAACGGTAACAATCTGTGCAATATCGCCATTATCTCCCAGTTCAATGATGCTAACTGCAGAGACAACATTCATCCGCAGATGCGTTAACCGTCGATTAAGAATTCCAAGGATTGATGCCAATCTAAAAAGAGGGTTTGTTAGAGGAACGTAGATCTCTTTGAACTCGGTCCTTATCTCTGTATCCCAGAGAATCGAGCTGTTTTTAATAGATGCCAAGGACAACTGTGCAATCGACTCCCCGAATTTTTTTGCCCCTTCAAATGTATGATTTTGAACCTTTGGAGTAATGAGACCTCCGATTGCCCCGGTAATAAAAATAGCCGTACCACCCACCTGTGCCTCAATGTACTGATAGATATAATTTGGATAATCCGCTGTGATCAATGTGTTTTCATCCCATAATACCTCTGGATGACTCCCATAAAAAATCATTGTTGCGATGGGTGTCCCATTTCCATCGACTGCTTGTATCGTCTCGATTTGATCATCAGTAATCTTCGGGTCTCGGCTATCCCGTGAAAAACCTGTTGCTTCCGAATGCCCAAATCGTAGGCCAGCAGGGACCATTGACTCATATGCATCAACTATTGTATCCGCTATCGTCACCATCGTTTCCTCATACCATCCCCAATTGACACCAGTTGAGAGCTGAGGGCCCCAAAGCCCGATAACATCAGGACCTTCATGGTTATGGGTGCTTGAAAGAACAACAAGATCGATATCGACGAACTCCGGAAGTAAATCAAGGATGGTTTGGTATTCAAAGTACATAACACCAATCAGGTCAACCGATACGATTGCAACAGTGGTCTCATGGATCTTTAAACAGCAACAACGTGACCAGAGATCATCATGGATACCTGTTGCTTTTCTTCCCCGGTCAAATCCTGCTAGATATTGTGGACCGTGTCTTGAAAGGTCCGGTGTTATTATTTCTGCTGATGAACCAGCAGAGATAGCTGAATTTATCATTTTCGACTTTGTAATATCTTGGCTCATGAACAGTTTATATTCTGTTATTGCCTTTGCATCAATAGGATATATTCCATGAAAACCAACGCTGCATAAAAGAATAACAAGAAGAGATGATGAAAATACTTTTGCCCTCATATTTTCTACCTTTTATTATCGATTTTTTAAGTATATGCCACTAACTGGTACCATACTTGCTTTATGCAGTATGCACAGTTACGACTCTTTATCTAAATATAGAATCAACCTATAAAAAAGCAGGAGGTTAATGTGAGAAATATGACAAGGCCAGCATTTTGTTCTAAAAACATTAATATCCATCTTTTTATATGCATTCTAAAAAAACTGTCTTTCTCTTCTTAGAAAAAAACAGAGAAAATGATGGAGTGAACAATATGACCAAAAGAAAGATTATCATGAGTTCAGAATCTGTTACTGAGGGGCATCCAGATAAGATGTGTGATATTATTTCGGATTCCATCCTTGATGAGGCGCTTCGTCAGGATAAAAACTCTCGAGTGGCCGTTGAAACCGGGACCAAGAACGGTGGTGTTATGGTCTTTGGAGAAATGACAACATCGGCTTACATCGATATACCACATACGGTTCGAGATGCCATTAAGGATATTGGTTACACTGATTCAAAGTATGGGATTGAATGGGAGACCTGTTCGGTTTGGGTCCAAATCACAGAACAAAGTCCAGATATCTCACAAGGCGTCACAGAAAATACTGGATTGCACAAGGAGCAGGGTGCTGGGGATCAAGGAATGATGTTTGGGTACGCCTGTAATGAGACCAAGGAACTTATGCCCTTACCAATCTCTCTTGCCCATAAGCTAACCTACAAGCTATCACGTGTACGAAAAATGGGTACCATTCCCTATTTACGACCTGATGGTAAAAGTCAGGTGTCCATTGAGTATGATGAGAAGGGCAAACCTTTGAGAGCTGATACCATTGTTGTCTCAAGTCAACATGATGGTGGCGTACATTATGATAAGATCAGGAAGGATATCATTGATGAGATAATAACACCTATTTGTGAGGACTGGTTAGATAAAAACACAGTTATCCATGTGAACCCAACCGGTGCGTTTGTGAGAGGTGGCCCATATGCAGATGCCGGTCTTACGGGACGTAAGATCATTGTTGATACCTATGGTGGTATTGGAAGGCATGGTGGCGGTGCATTCTCAGGTAAAGACCCAACAAAGGTAGACCGGAGCGCTGCATATGCTGCTCGGTACATTGCTAAGAACATTGTTGCCGCAAAACTTGCTGACATCTGTGAGATACAACTTGCCTATGCGATTGGTGTTGCCGAACCTGTTTCTATTAATCTAAATTGTTTTGACACCCATAAGATCGATCTTGGGGACATGGAGCAATTGATCAGAACATATTGTCCTCTTACACCACATAAAATCATCGACCATCTTGACCTTCGTAGACCAATCTATAAACAAACTGCAGCATACGGTCATTTTGGCCGATCGGAACCGGATTTTACCTGGGAAAAAACCGATCGAGCAGAATTATTAAAAAAGGAAGCGGGCATCAAATAAGCTCCGCATCCTTATCTCATTCTTTCATATATTATATAATTATATATAGGGGAACTGGTTTTACGCATTTTAATCACTAAGAGGATCACCTTGGCAAAAAGTTTGCAAGTCCAAGGTATGCTTGTCTGAGGCGAAAAGCTATGGTAGAATTTGAGACGATTCAAGCAGAGGAAATAAAATTCGGTAGGAATAATTTCATTGAGGTATCACGGAAAAAAGCATCAGGGGATACAGGGGATGTGGAATTCATATCCATCGCCCGAGGGTTCTATCTCTCCGACGGGGAAAAAGGATACAAATCATCTATTACCCTCCCATCAGATAAAGAAAAACGCGATCAAATCGCAGATCTGATCAAAAAGATTTAAAAAGAAAATCACTATTGTCGCGCACTTCCCCTTTAATTTATACTTCGAGGATATCAGCTTCAACGAATGGTTCCTTTTTTGCGCAATTAACATCCTTAAAGATGTCTTCGATCCTATATTTTCTTCCTTTTTGTATAGCTTGAGTGGTACAGATATCATAATATTCGCAGAAAACATGGTCACAGCGGTGAGGCTCCAGTTGTGCGATACTTCCTTTTGAGAGTTTTTTGTCTATGGTTGTTCTAATTGGCAGTTCCTCGACCTCGACGACGACACCAGGACCATCATGAACATTGCACGCATGTTTTTTATCCCGTATGTTTATTATTTTATAGGCATGGTATGGTCTTAGGTTGAAACAAACTGTTTTTACCTTGCAATTTCGACATTCGATCAATGGTCCAAGATATACGAATTCTGTTCCTTTCTTTGCGAGTTGTTCGCCGATGATCGTCACGGCACCCATTGTTTAGATCACTCCGGTTTTCTTGGCTAAAGCTTTTGCAGCATCCTCTGTCAGTCCGTTCTCACCAAGGATCGTGTATCGATCAGGTCGTATCTCTGTGGCTCGTACCAGTGCCTCGACGATCTTTCTTTTTGACACACCAAGTTCCCCTGATGTAGTCGGTGCTCCAATTTTCTGAAGAGTATCTCGTATGATCTCCCAGTCTCCACCGTGTAAGTACATCATCATGATGGTACCGATACCGCATTGTTCACCATGAAGCGGTTGTTGTTTCCGCCGACCTTTGAGCATGATACCCGGTCCTAGATGATCAAGCATATGAGAAAACATATGTTCTGCACCGGATGCAGGTCGTGTGTTACCCGCAACGCTCATAGCAACACCGCTGACGATCATAGCTTTCACTCCAAACCATACTGCTTCTTCCACATCTGGTTTTATCTCATCAGCATGTTCAATGATGAGCTCTGCAGCGGTTTTTGCTAGCACTGCTGCATGACTGCTGTATTCCTCGTTCTTCAATCGATGAGCAAGTTCCCAGTCCATGACCGCTGTGATGTTGGAGACGACATCTGCACATCCTGCCGCAAGCATCCGGAATGGTGCCTTGTTGATGATCTCTGTATCTGCTAAAACGGCTAAGGGAGATGTTGCTGTTTTTGAAACGGACCCATTACGATTTTTCAATGATGCTCGTGGTGATGCTATCCCATCATGTGATGCACAGGTGGGAACACTGACAAAAGAACGGTTGATTTCGTGAGCAGCGAGTTTACTCACATCGATAACACTCCCACCACCAACACCTAAGAGAAGATCAGCGTTGTTTTTATCAGAAAAATTGATGAGCTGATTCACTTGGGTGATGTTCGCACCGGTTATCGTCCGCTCCTCCACCGTGTAATTTGCCTTTTTGAGTATTTTTATGATACGATTACCTGCAATTTTTTTTGTGAATTTATCATCGACAACGATGATGTTCTGGCCTCGGCTGATCCTATCGCAAAGTTCAGCGATCTGGTCTGTTGCTTTATGACCCACGATGATTTCCCGGGGAAATACCATGGTCTTTGATTTTGTGAATCGTTGCATAAGCACCGTTGATAAACCGTGACCTTAATATATTATTTTTTCCTTTATTTGCCGCATATGACGTTCCAATTTCACTCAGTTCTCAAAAATAAATGGTCTCTAGCTTTACTTATTCTTACACCGCTCATTGTTCTTGTTGTTGGTACGTTTGTTTTACCTGATCTCTTTTATGACCAGTTTCTCTGGAAGTATTTTTGGGGACCGATCATTGAAGATGCTACGAGTGGTCATGTAAGTCACCATGGGATTGTCCCAGCTGAGAAATTCACAGTTCTCTCTGAACTTATCTATGGGATGCTAGTCATCGGTGCTCTTTTAGGATTGTATCGTTTGTTGAAACGATGGAATGTACCTGTTGATTTCCAGTTTCTTCTATCAGTTTTACCTTTTATCATCTATGGGAGTGTTGCCAGAGTTCTCGAAGATGCTCATTTCTTCACTGAACCAGTTGTATATTGGTTTGTTACACCTTTGATATATTTCCAGATCTTCATCATTGCACTCATCCTTTTAGCATTTGGTCATTTTTTAGAAGCGAAAAAGATACACAGACTTGTTGATACAAAGTCCATATTGTTTTGTGGAGGAATTATCTTTCTTGCACCATTTGTGGTCTATATACTCATGTGGATGTCTGGGCGGCAGTGGAGTGCAACGGGTGGTATTTTTACTGATGTTTTTTTGCTGGTGATATTCCTTGTTTCTCTTACGGTGGTACCCGTCTATCTTTTTGGAAGATATTTTAGATCACGACCAGAGTTTGTGGTGTACTCTTTTCCGTTGAATCTTGCTATGATCCTTGGTCATATGCTCGATGGCATCAGTAGTTACATCAGCATTTATGATCCTTTGAACATGGGCCTGCCATCATATACGGAGAAGCATCCTGCTTCAGATATGCTCATGCAGATATGGCCGCCGTTATTCCCAGTTGTGAAATTCCTTCTTATCATCCTTGTCATCTATGTCTTTGATGTGTTGTATAAGGATGATCTGGCACAGTATCCTTGTCTTGTGAATCTTTTGAAGATAGGTATTTTCATTCTTGGTTTTGCTCCTGGTCTTCGTGATCTTCTACGAGTAAGTATGGGGGTGTAAGATGTCAGGGCAACGAAGACATCCTGATTGGTTGAAAGTTCCCCTTCCAGGCGGACCTAATTATACGTTGATAAAGAAACGGTTACGTGCCTCGAAGTTACATACGATCTGTGAAGAGGCAAAGTGCCCGAATCTTGCAGAGTGCTTTGGTCGTGGCACAGCAACATTTCTCATCATGGGTAATACCTGCACAAGGAATTGTCGGTATTGTAATGTTGCTCATGGTGTTCCAAAAGCGTTGGACCCTGATGAAGCGAAAGAGGTTGCAGAGAGTGTAAAAGCATTGAATCTTTCATATGTTGTAATCACATCTGTTACACGAGATGATATCTCTGATGGTGGTGCAGAAGTGTTCTCACGGATGATCCAGACGATACGATCAGTACATCCATCCTGTCGGGTGGAGGTGCTTATCCCTGATTTCAAGGGTGATGCTGACGCGTTGCAGACGGTTCTCTTGTCTTCCCCAGATGTACTCAATCATAATATTGAGGTTGTAAAAAGGTTGTTTCCGACACTTCGACCGCAGGGGAACTATGAGACAAGTCTTTCGCTTCTGAGATCAAGTAAGAAGATTAATGATTCGATCCCTACAAAATCTGGTTTTATGGTCGGTCTTGGTGAGACAGATGAGGAGATCCAGATGCTTTTGGATGACCTGGGAGATGCAGGTGTTGATATGCTTACAATTGGCCAGTATCTTCAACCTTCACAAAAGCATGCTGAGGTGAAAAAATATTACACCCCGGAGGAATTCGATCACTTGAAGGATATTGCGCTTGAGAGAGGTTTTAAACATGTGGAATCTGGCCCTCTTGTCCGTAGCTCGTATCATGCTGAGGAATCATTGTTGTCACTTTCCCGCTGAACCATGTGTTTATAAATGGTTCCTTCTTTCTGTTCATCTAATATGGATAAACAAATCGTGTATAAGGTCCCTGGTGGAAAACTCTTAAAGATATTTCTTTGTTATGATGATACGACCGCTCGGATAAATACGATTCAGATAACTGGTGATTTTTTTGCGTATCCTGAGGAATCCATTGAACAGCTTGAGGGGGTTTTAAGGCAAAAACAATTGGAGCAAAAAGAGATACAGGCGACCATCGAATCATTTGTGAAGAAAAATAAGGTGGAGTTCATTGGTGTTGATGCATCTACACTGACCGATGCGATCATGAAGGGGGCTGTACGATGGAGAAATGGCGTTTTCTTATGACTGGGGCTCATACCGCTGTTGAGAACATGGCGATCGATAAAGCGATCCTTGTTGCTCATAGCAAAGGATTGGTACCGCCTACGGTTCGGTTCTATTCATGGATGCCTTCTGCTATCTCCATTGGTTATTTTCAATCCTTGATGGAGGAGATCGATCTGAATGCATGTAAGGCCCATGGTGTTGATTACGTCCGCCGTATCACCGGGGGTGGTGCTGTGTTTCATGAGAATGAGTTGACCTATAGCATCGTTGTTTCCGAGGATCATCCCTCAATTTCAAAACATATTCTTGAGAGTTATGGGATGATCTGTCAAGCGATCATTGATGGTTTAGGGTTCCTTCATATTGATGGTCAGTATGCTCCAATTAATGATATTCTTGTCGAGGGAAAGAAGATATCGGGGAATGCGCAGACCCGTAAGATGAAGACGGTGCTGCAACATGGGACCATTCTTTTAGATGTCGATGTTGATAAGATGTTCAGCATTTTGAAGGTACCAAATGAGAAGATCAAAGATAAACTTATCACGAATGTGAAGGACCGTGTGACCTCGCTAAGGCATATCATGGGTAATGATGTATCTTTTGATACTGTTGCTGATGCCATGAGGAAGGGTTTTGAAAAAACGTTTCAGGTCTCATTGGAGCCGGGTGGTCTTATTGAAGATGAACATATACTTTCAGATGAATTTGCGGTTGATAATTTCGGATCGGAATCCTGGAATCATATGAGGTGACCTGATTTTCTTAAGATTGAAAAATCAGTTCATTAATATATAATAAGAATTCCAAAAAGTAATACAAAAATGTATATTTTTAGAATTATCATTAAATATCTTGATCTCTGTTGTTAAACTCATTTAGATCAAGTTGCATCCCATCTGTTGCAGCGATGACCTGCTGACCGGTTCGCTGTGAAAGTTGCTCTGCAAGCCCCCATGGTTTTTCTTTGATCATACCCATCCCAAAATGTGTTAAAATGCAGAGACGTGGTTTAGCAAGAGAAACGATCCGTTCTGCATCCTCTAAGGATAAATGAAAGATCTCCTTTTTCGCTTGAAGGAGCACTGTATGTAATATTAATATCTTACCAGGATAAAACGTTTCCAAACCATCAAAATACTGCGTATCCGTCACAATCGAGATAGAATGATCACCGCCCTTTATATTAAAACCATAGGTTTCAACACCATGCCTATGACGTACCGGTGTGCTAAACTGAATGGACCCAATACTATAATTACCACCTTCCTTAAGCTTGATTATCTCAGAAACATGGTTTCGGAAATGATGCAAAATAACAGGATCCTCATCCAACGCATCACTGGGAGCAAACACAACACCTCTCTTCGTCCTACCCCCATTGGTCATCGCTTCAATCATAATGTTCATATCATTTGAATGATCGATATGCCTATGAGAAAGAAGAATACCATCCAGCCTATTAGGTTGCAATACAGGTTTACTTGACAGACAGCGAACAAGAGAACCAGGGCCTGGATCGATAAGTACCTGTGTTTCATTTAAAGAAATCCAAATCCCACCAGATTTACGTAATTGTTGGGTCACCGCATATCGTGCACCGGCAGTACCAAGGAATTTTATCCAATCACTCATACCGTGTCATCTCGCAAAGCTTCATAGTAGTGTAATGTAGTTAGTTAAACAGGCAAATTTTTTACTGGAATGATACAGATATCTTGTTACAAAAAACCTTCTATGAAATGTGTTGGTAAAGTATTTACCACCTATCATTCATCCATGAACCATGGACCTTTACGAGTACACGTATGATCTGGTTCGTCAAATACCAGCGGGCCGCGTGTCAACATATGGTGCTGTTGCAAAAGCACTTGGAGATATCCGTGCATCACGAGCCATAGGACGTATGATGAACCAAAACCCTGATGCTGACACGATGCCCTGTTTCAAGATCGTTCATTCAGATGGACATATCGGCGGATTCGGTTTAGGTGCCGATGATAAAATCCGTCGATTGAAAGAAGATAGCATTGTAGTAAAAGACGACAAAATCGAGGATTTTGACCAAGTATTTTTTGATGATTTCAAAACAGACTATCCGCTGAACACACTAAGAGAGGAACAAATCCAATTAAAATCAAATATCATCCTTGATGACGAACTAGATGAGATCAAAACAGTGGCTGGTTTCGATGTGGCATATCCTCCAAGCGATTGGGATAAGAGCTGTGGTGCTTGCGTGGTCTATGATTATGAGACAAAAGAGATCATTGAAAAACAAGTAGTTCACATGGAAACAAGGTTCCCTTATATCCCAACATACCTTGCCTTTAGAGAAGCCCCGTTCATTGAATCAGTCTTTAAAAAACTAAAAACAAAACCATCGGTCCTCATGATAGATGGGAACGGCATCCTCCATCCCTATCATGTTGGTATTGCTTGTTATGTAGGAGTGAATCTAAATATGCCAACGATAGGCGTAGCGAAAAGTATGCTCTGTGGATCACTTGACACAAAAACTCAGAAGATAACGGTGGATGGAACCCAAGTAGGATACGCATACGCCGCCTCATCAGTAATAAAAAAACCAATATATATCTCCCCAGGTCATAGAATTTCCATTAACACAGCATATATGATAACAAAGAGATTATGTACAACAAAACATCCTGAACCACTTAAACAGGCCCATATCCTTGCAACATCCTCAGTCCATAAGATCCGCTAGGTCATCACTTGTAAGAACCGGAACACCTAATCCCTCACAAACATTCTTAAAAAAGGATGCCTCGGATTTTTTCATCGCCTTCCTATGCATATACACACCGCTGACATCGGGTGTTGCATCCAATGCCTTTGAAACCATTTCTGTATCAATCCCACCCGTCTTAATCTGATAGGATGGTATCATATGACCAAAAGCGGCTTGTTTATTGAAACAGACATCTGTGAAACGTGGTGCATAGTGACCTCCACCGATCCCAACAAGGATCCTATCATTTATCTTATCTGAAGTCCCTTTTATCTCATTTTCTAATAATTCAAGGACCGATAATGCAACAACACGACATGCATCCTTATTATTCCATTGCTCTTCATCACTGCCCACTTCCGCAAATAATGTTGGTGTTCGTAACAGAGGTCCATGATGTGTTACCTCATAACAGACCTGATGGACAAGACCCTCTTTTCCAGCATTTGCCCGGATGATCCGAAGCAAACGTGCCATTTCAGAGGGAAGCGAAGGTGTTAGTGTCCTTTCCTGCCCACCAAACTCAGCAGCCCCATAATTACCAATAGGATGCGTTGTTAATGTTGGTTCACCTGTTTTGCTCCTATGTCTTGAGAGAAATATCAATCGCGATGGTTTAATGTGCAGATAATTAAGGAGTTCATCTTCCAGATGCTCATGAAGTATGGTCTTATCTGAGATCGTTACCATATATAGATCATTGATATGTTCATGTTGAAACACTGGTGCATCAAGAAATGTTGTCTTCTCAATCCAGGATGATTCATCTAACAAGGTTGATTTCATATTTGTGCTGGCAGGGTCTTGGGTTGATGAAACGATAACGGTCATATGGTTAAGTGATGGTAGATTCATGGTATGAAAACCTCGTTTGTATTCTACCTTTTAATCTCTCTAGCCTTTTAAACTTTAACGAAAAGATGATTAGTAAGGTTAGAGAAGGTTATAGGAAAAGAGGAGGGAGCAAAAAATCATAATTTTGTTTTGAAAAAGACCGAACGGCGGTAAAAAGAGATAAAAAAACACAAAGAAACTCAGGATAGCTTCATAAATCAAGATCATGCAAATACAACAGGGAATCCTGAATTCTCCGAAGGACAACTCGAAGATGAAAACGTAACATTGTCACCTCGGTAAGCAAACAAATACCAAACCGTCCCTGACTAGGACAATCCTTATGACTGGTGGTAAAGGACAAACCACAACAACCACATTCATACCGATGAAGCTCATAGCGGATGACCTTGATCTTAGGGGAGGTGGCAACACCTCAATAGTAACCGTTTCAATTCCTTTCGATTCACCAGGATGCTGTCTAAAGCCAGGACAAACATCTGCAGTTACTAGGATGATCTCATTAGGCCCTGGTGTTTTCCTAGTGACCCTGTGGAGCACCACGTTTACCAGGAGGATTCCCCTTGTTGATGTTATTCCTAAATCGTCGCATTGATGATGGCGTATGAGGATTCTCATACTGCCTTAATTTGTTTTCAAGCTCGGAGATCTTTTACTTCAATGTTTTAATCTCTTGCTTGAATTCCATGATCATTTGAATGGCCTCTTGAGGCCATTGTTGTATCTCATCCATCTACTTGGGATGTAATCAATTCATAGTTGAAGGATTTTTCTATAGATTCAAGGAGATTAACAGATTAGCTTTACAAATACTGTTATTGATATAAGGGATAGGTAATTTTTCGTTTCAATGATTCATGGATGGCGATACATTAATATATGAATTATGTTTATTATAATAATTAATAGGGGACTTTAAAAAATGCGGAAAATGGTTTTAGTGATAATAGTAGCTTTACTTCTAGCAGGCAGTTATCAAACAATTGCAGCAATTGGAGAAATAAGTTATCATCAGAGAACAGTCTGTTCGTTTCAAGAGTTAACTACGAAAGATGCTGGTTCGTGTCTATCACTGGATATTGATGGTGCGGACGACAACTTTGTAATGCAGGATCATTATATGGTCCCATCAAAAATTGAAACATATACATTTCCTTACGGAACGAAAATTGAGTCTATCTCTGTTACGCCGACAGTAACACATGCACTTTCTCTTGAGAAACCAATCGAGGTTGCACCACCTGCGAAACTACTTGACGGTTCCTCAGACAATTTCAGATCTTCAAACGTACAAGAACCTTTGACAGTTTCAAGTTGGTACACCTATGATATTGGTGCGGGTATTATTAACAATCAGCAGAGCACCATTGTGAAAATCGAATTGTTCCCGGTACAATATTGTCCAGAGGATAATAGTATTGTATGGTCGGATGATCTTTTAATCGATATCAAGTATAGAAATTCTGAGAGATCATATGGTTCAACATCCTTGGAATCCTATGAGTTTATCATTCTAGCACCATCTGAATTTACAAATGAACTTGAACCACTTGCGATTCATAAAATAAACAGGGATATTACCACAAAAATTGTATCACTTTCAGAGATATATAATGGGATCCATTTCCCAACAAATGGACGTGATGAACAAGAACAAATAAAATATTTCATTAAAGATGCAATTGAGCAATGGGGTACAAAATCCGTGCTTGCTGTTGGAGGATATGACGAATTCCCATCCCGATTGACACATGTGTATGTCAATTACGGTACTGGTGATGATGAGGTCTTTGTCTCCGATCTTTATTATGCAGATATCTATGACGAAAACGGTTTCTGTAGTTGGGATTCAAATAATAATGATGTTTTTGGAGAGTTTGACTGGGGATCGAGCCATCTAACCGATGAGGTAGATATCTACCCTGATGTAGCATATGGTAGGTTGGCTTGTATTGATGAAGATGAGGTAACCGCTGTAGTAAATAAGATAATTCAATATGAGACTGCTGAATCATACAAGACCGATTGGTTCGGAACAGTACTCTATTGTGGTGGCGATACATTTCCTGGTGATTATAATGAGGTTGACGAAGGAGAGTATCTTTGTGAGTATGTAAGGGGATTTATGACTGGATTCTCATCAAATAAGAAATTTGTTACGGAAGGTACGCTAAGATCAACAATAGATATATCTAATGGGTTAGATGATGGGAGTGGATTCTTTGTTCTTGCTGGTCATGCGAGTCCTCAAAGTTGGTCAACCCACCCTCATGAGAATCCAAATATTTGGATACCAACATCAGGGTTCAGAAATTCACATGCTGCAGCATTGGGTAATGGCGAAAAACTTCCAATATTGCTCACTGAATCATGCTCGCCATTTAAGTTTTCAGCATCAGATAATTGTCTTGGATGGAGCTTTGTTTCAAACCCTAGCGGTGGTGCCATTGCGGGTTTTGGTGCAACTGGTATCTCATGGGGTAGTGATGGTACCAGTGTTGTAACATCCCTTACAGGAAAGATCTTGGTCGATACTTTAAAATCATATAAACAAGATGGTGCAATCACCCCTGGGGAGATGTGGACGATAGGCATTAACAAATATTATCGACCATCGATGGATGGAGGATCACATAAATCAGTTGAAGAATGGCAATTCCTTGGTGATCCAACTCTTTCGATTGCTGGTGACTCCCAACCCCCAAACAAACCAAACACTCCTGAAGGGCCAAGTTCTGGTAAAGCAAAGGAAACATATGTTTATTCCACATCAACAATAGATCCAGAAGGTGATGATGTGTATTATCTTTTTGATTGGGGTGATGGAACGGAATCAGGTTGGCTTGGACCTTATGATTCAGGGAAGACCTGTGAAACATCATACACATGGTCTTCGAAAGGGACATATGAGATACGGGTAAAGGCACAGGATTTCCATGGTGTGGTCAGTGGCTGGTCAGATCCTTTGGAGGTATCTATGCCTCGAGCAAAAACATATCAAATACTCTTCTTTGAAAGATTATTGCAACACTTTCCACAGTTGCAATCCTTTTTCCCCTTTTTATAATTTAGATGAAAAACCTTATCTCTATTGAAGTTCAATGATTTCGTCTGCATATGCTGATGGTGTTGAAAAACCGATTATACCTGGTGCTCCTTCTTCACAGATGATAAGACCAGAGACATCTGTTCTTGGTGACAGTCCTGAGAATAACGCATCAATGTCCAATGCAAGAATGACATGATCGCCATAGTTGATGACGGTATCCTCATAGACCGAGTTATCAGCATCCTGTAGAATGATAACATCAAAGGTTGCAGCTCCACCAAAATTACTAACATTGAAAATCGCTCCATCAATGGACCCGTTCCTTGTTGGAGTATTCCCGCTATGTCTTAGGATATGTTTTTCAGATGAGTCCGAGATCTCAATAACGGTTTGGTTCAGATCGATATCCGGTGAACCTGCGCGTGGTCGTACCTCAATTGCCATTTTATTTATTAATGATGATGTGGCGTTACCTTCAACAGCTTCTACAAGCATGCCACTGGCAACCTCATCAGTTGTCTCCTGGGCTGTTCGTAACGCTTGCATCTCAAGTGTTGTACTTGTTTGGACCAGTACCGATGCTGCGATACCTGCAACAAGGACCATTGCGATAAATATGATCATCGAACCGATTCCGATAGCTGCAGACTGATTTTTCAAAGGTCTGTTCTCTATCAATTTCATAGTACATCCCAAACCATACCAGTAAACAAACCAGTTTATTCACTAGTATACTGTTATGAATATCTAAGTACTTTATCACCTTTTTGTGTAGATGCATATGCAGGTAGTTGTGCACATATTTAAAAATCTAAAAAAAACTAATATTATATATATGGGAAATATATTTATATAAATTGTAACGTAGTATACTCTGAAAAAGGTGAACTTTTTATGCAAAAATCAAGGATATCAATAATGATTTCATATCTATAGTCAAAAACTCAACCTTTATGACTTATTAATAATTTCTCCAATATCCTAATAATTGCCCACAATAAGTCCTAAATGAAAAGTATGTTACTATAATTATCATGGTTCTGATTTCAAACATACTTTCATTACAGCCTACCAGGGGAAATGAAATCCAAGAAAATATGTTTAAATCATTTATGAGTCGCTATCCAAAAAATACTGCAGAAACGGTCATGGTTGATATTGATCCATTGGTGAACCTCTAGGTAACAGTGACCATCAATGAGCTACGTGCACTTGATGATATCGATGCTCATAGCGATCCTGATTTTTATGTAAAGGTTTTCATCAATGAAAAAGAGTTTACTAGTCCTGTTTGGACTAATCAAAAGTATATACGAGACCCAGAATGGTCCTGTAACTGGGATGTCCCTGATGAGGTTGCATATGTCAATAGTACTATACAACGATGGGATAAAAACATCGGCTTTGATACTCTTTGTGATATCGCAGCTAATGATAATAGCAATGCCGATTGGAAGGATCTTTTCCTATATTATAGTCTAAAATCAGGTCATTGGATAGGTAATGATATGATATATATACCACATTCATGGGATATGGATCTCAGCGGATATGGATGGGGCAACGGCTGTGATGTTAACAGCATCTATATCAAGGATAATGATTGTGAGATATTCTTTGATGTCACCCAAAATGATTACGATGACGATGGTTTGCCATACTGGGTTTAAACAGACGTCTTTCACACGGATCCCGCCATCAATGATAAGGGCAGAGATGATGATCATGATGGCATTCCAATAGAATGGGAATGGAAATGGGGTCACATGATAGATTAGGAATACGATGAAGATACAGATGAATGGATGCTAGCAAATACTTGATTCTATGATCCCTTTGAATACAATGATTTTGAGAATATGGCTGCTGATATGGTTGGTTTGAACAATATCGAAGAGTACCGTACCTCTCAATGGGGATCAGACCCATTCTGTAAGGACCTCTTTGTTGAATTAGATCAGATGAAAGCTGGCCCTAATGGTGAACAACCCTGTGTCCTTCCAGAGGGGTCTAAGGAGTTGATACGTGATGCATTTGATTGGCAGAATGTCTTGTTTCACCCGGATGATGGTACATAGGAGGGAGCATCAGGATCTGAGATGATACCATTTGATGAGTACAGCACTGGCTCAGAGATCAATGGATTCTATACTGATTATTTCCTTCACAATAATGAGAACAACTGAAGGAAAGGAGTATTCCACCAGGGGCTTGTGATCTATGAAGCAGAAGGAGCTGCTGGATTCCCCTACAGGTCAGATGCGTATCAGATATCAGTTGCGGGGATGGAAAAGAAGGTCCGTAGTCCTATCTGTGGTAGCAGGGATGCGGTGTGTGCATCAGCGTATATGCATGAACTTGGTCATAGCTTGGGCTTAATGTTCCTCGGGGGCATAGTAGAGATGCCTATTATCCATGGCAGCTCTTTGGTGGAAATTCCGCCCTTATAAAAGCATCATGAACTATGGTCATATATATTGTTTCCTCTATGATCTTGTTGATTACTCGGATGGCTCAAGGGGAAAAAATGATTTTGATGATTGGTCAAATCTAGATCTTTTATACTTTGAATCATGATGATAATGCGACAATTAGTTTTATTGGGTCAAAAGATATGAGCTTTGATGAATTCTTGTTTTTTTAAGGTAAACTATATGAACTGGATTTGTGTTCTCCTGAAAAATCCAGGTAATATCTATGACAACTACAAAAAATGAAAAATCTATTACTCAGGTGCATCCTTTAGCGATTACTTATGCGGAACCAGCTTCATTAGGGCTGATAGGTCTTGCAGTTGCAGCACTTGTTCTTGGTGCAGCAGACCTTGGTCTTACCAACGCATCATCAAAATACTTGATGGTACCATGGATACTATTCTTTGGGGCAACTGCACAGTTGGTCGCAGGGCTTGTGGAATTTAAAAGAAATAATGTTTTTGGGGCAACCGTGTTCTCAACCTATGCTATGACGATGTATGCGATAGCAGCAACTCTTATCATCATCCTTTTTACAGGTGTGACGACCGATATAAGTCATTATGCATTTGGTTTGATTGGTATTCTTTTTTTCAGCCTTATAGCAACAATCGCATCTTTACGTACCAATATGGCTTTGTTCAGCATCTTGATAGCTGTTGATCTTGCTGTTGTGCTGTTGATACCACACTATCTCTCTGGTTTCTCTTCAATTCCAGCAGGAATTTTTCTCATAGCGACCTCACTTTTGTCATTTTATACTTCAGCAGCAGTCCTTCTGAACACTATGGCTGGGAAGATCATTCTACCATTGGGTGGTCCATTGTGGAAGCAATAGGGAAGCGATGATTAGTATTCTCATCATTTCCTTTTCAAATTTTTTCATTTCACACGCATTACTTTTATATAACAATAAAAATATATGATGCTGTGTCAAGCATTGGTGATCCATGTGAACAAAAAAATCCTAGCTATTGTTATGCTATCCATTTTTCTGACGGTTTCAGCACAATCCCTTTCATCCATTGAACTATCACATGGTACGACCGCTGAACAATATTCACGTCAATTATCATCCGATTTTCTTTTTGACACCTATCTAAAAACACTTATGATGATCGGGCATAAACCATCAATCGCTGCGTGTATCATCCATGATGATGAGGTAATCTGGTCACGAGCATATGGATATTATGATATCGAAGCAAAAAAACAGGCGACAACAGATACGCTCTATCTTCAAGCATCTGTTTCAAAAACAGTTGCAGCAACCGCATTGATGCAGCTTTATGATGAAGGCCTCTTTGACCTCGATGATGATGTGAACAACTATCTTCCCTTTGAACTAAGGAACCCGAATCACCCTGATGCACCAATAACAATCAGAATGATACTTTCCCATCGATCAAGTCTTTCTGATGATAATCTTTATTGGATCGCCCTCTCGTATCTACCAGGGGATCCAGATGTTGAAGGATTTCCGTATCCTTGGCTTGAAGAGTATCTTGTACCCGGTGGAAGTGCATATAGCTCTACAACCTGGTCAATGGATGAGCCTGGTGAATCATACTACTATGCAAACATTGGTTTCTCGATCGTAGCCTATCTAGTGGAGACGTTATCCGGGCAGGATTTTGATGAATACTGTAAAGAACATATCTTCCAGCCATTACAAATGAAAACGAGTGGTTTCAGATTACGTGATCATAACATAGAGGATATTGCTGTACCCTATGAGTTCAAGGATGGCCATTACTTCAGACACCCACACTATGGGATCCATGTTCTGTATCCAGCGATAACCCTGCGCACATCAATTGAAGAATTCTCACATTTTATCATAGCTCATATGAACGGTGGGGTTTGGAACGGTGTTCGTATCCTTCAAGGATCAACTGTTGAAATGATGCATACTGCACAGTTCTCACCAAAAGATACATACAATTATGGGTTAGGGTGGTCGATTACAAATAAGCTCTTTGAGAAAACATATGGGCATAGTGGTGGGTATGTTGGGGTCCATAATCTTGTTACCATTGACCCTAAGGAGGATATTGCAGCTCTTCTATTTGCGAACGAGCTTGATTCAGAGCTTCATGCCACACGGATGGAACGACAAGCATATTATGCTATCTTTGATGCACTCTTCGCAAAGGCAGAAAGAATCTCATTGGGTACTATTGGTTGCACTCTGAATTGAGGCTTCATCCCGAAATAGTTTTTTAGCAGACATGGCATGTCTGCTTAATTAAGATGGGATGCGCGAAAAAACGAATTAATGAG
>CAYPIF010000062.1:0-2645 GCA_964410735.1 uncultured Thermoplasmatales archaeon | reverse complement strand
CTATCTTGTTCATCCTTTTTCTGGTTTTCCCCTTTATCTGGTTCTCGCAGGTCTTTTTCCTTGATCCCCAACTTCTCCATGATGACGGGTTTATAGGTCTTATCCCGTTCATACCCGATCCCAACTCGTCCCAATTCATTTGCGACTTTCAGGGTTGTCATGGTCCCTCCAAAAGGATCCAGAACAATGTCATCGATGAACGAATACAACTCGATCAATCTGCGGGGTATTTCCTCTGGGAAGGGTGCAGGATGTCCCTTTTTTCCTTTCACCGGTGGTATCTCCCACACACCGTCGTTCCAACTATAATATGTCTCTTTAGAAACCTTGGATCTATCATTGAGGTCAGGGTCAACGACTGGTTTCCCGTCCTTTTCAAAGATATGGATGTACTCGGTATTATTGATAATCTTGTAGGTGGTGTGTCGTTTTTTATCGTGATAGTTTGCTTGCGGGTTACTGGACCAATTAAAGTCTCTTTTCCCTTTGGTGCATTTTTTCCAGGTAATCTTACCGGTTAGTCTCAAACCGTGTTTCCGGAGGATTTCCTGATAGACACCCCCCATGAGTTGAATTTCCGGTTTCCCGTTGGTGCGGGTCCCAAAGGTTTCAATGTCTCCGAAATTGATACAGATCTTTCCACCCGGTTTTAATACCCGGTTGCACTCGGAGAAAACCTTTTCCAAATTTGCACGATGTTCTTCAAAACTAACTCCCTTTTCATATTGCATTCCTACCCCGTAAGGAGGGGAGGTGACAATCAGACCCACACTCTTGTCCTTGAGTTCCGACATGTCGGATGCGTCTTTGAAAAAGACCCCAGGGATCTCACCGTGTGGTATTTGTACGGGGGGTTCTTGTAATTTGTCTCGTCCGTTTCTCGGAACGTTCAGAGATTTGACCTTATCTTTTACCCATCTGACCGGCATACCTCCCCGTGCGATAATCTCCTCTGCGAGTTTTATCTGGAGATCTGCGTCTTTGAGGTTCGCAATCTCATAACCGATCGAAGGACCAATCACTGATCCTTCCGCAATGTAGTCTTGTATTTTGTCAGGTAAAGTCAGAAGACGTGTCTTGTCGTCGAGGGTAGATCGATGACGTGCATATCCACGTCTGACGAGGTCCTCGTGGTTGTATCCGAACCTCTCTTTCACCGTCTGGAGGTGACGAGCGTCCTCAATGGGGTTAAGGTTATTTCTTTGGGTGTTCTTGATATAGGAGATGAGATAGGATTTTTCCTCATCTATATCGAGGATACTGCAATCTATTGTGTCCCATCCCAATTCTTTGACCGCACGCAATCGTCGGAGTCCGTCGATTACGATGTAGTCTTCACCTTGTTGTCGAACCGAAATCGGTTCTAACAACCCTTCCGTTGTTGTTATACTTGTTTTTAAGTCCTCTTTTTTTACATAATTCCTTCGACAGGAATGTCCCTCTTTGATATTGTTAATAGAAATTGAACTGTAATGCATAAATGCATCCTTTCCTGGAATATCACACGGAGATCACTCCGTGATAAGACCCTGATTTCCACATAGATTTTTATGTGTCTTAGTTCGGTGCGGGTAACCACCTCTCCAGGATTGACAAATAAGGATGAAACGCATTCGTTTCGAATCGATTTCTTATTCTGTCCCTCTGGTCAAAAGGAAGGAACTGAAAGGATCATTCCTCTGTGTTACATTGTCTTTATTCTGTCTATCACCCCCTTTATAGGTCTATAACTATGCATTTAAATTGAATGTTACCTTTCCTTTGTGATTTTTAAATCTCTTTCTCTGATTGCTCTTTCTATTGTCTCGGGATTTCTCCCTCCATCAATTAGTCCCTCGTCCTTCAATCTCTTTATATGAGAATTTATCGCATCCTCTGTTCTTCCAGGGAATACCTGCATCAACTCCTTGATGGTGCAATCTTTGTATATGAGTTTTAACACTTTGATTTCTATCTCTTTCCATCGTTCTTTCTTTCTCATCTTTTTCACTCCTTTTTGTTTTTCTAAATGTATTATAGAATATAACAACGATTTTGCTAGTTAAAAACTGGAAAAAATCTTTTAAGTATTTGAAATATAAAGTATTTAATTTGTACGAAATATCAGATGGCAGGCAAAAAATCGCTCTCAATACAAATGACAACGATCTATTTTGTAAATCATGGTATCAATCCATGGATCGACCTATTTAAAGGCAAATTTGTCAATATAATTGAAGCCTAGCCAGATAAAAAAATGAAAAGAAATTGTGAGGGAATCTATCCAGAAAAGGGAGTTTTCATACTCACGGAGCAATAATTGGTTTCGATTATATCCCAGGCATACCGCCAGAATTGCCAGATTGTGCCAGGATCGATGGTTATTAGGATACTTATGATTACCTATCTGTTTTTGTGATCGAGCGCCAGAAGCGGGATTTGGGTGTTTATGGATAGATGGCCTGGATTCAGGCTGGTCTTCTATTTGTCTCCCCTTTACATAATCAGATGATATGGCTTGACTAGGTATGTTTGTAGATAGCGGTATTGGTATACTGTTATTTTCTTAATGTATTACTATTTTATTGGATATGGTCGCCTCTGATTACCTTGATCATGTCTGGTTCTGTGGTGAAGTCGAAGTCCTTGACTGATAAAAGTTAGGT
>CAYPIF010000061.1:0-3752 GCA_964410735.1 uncultured Thermoplasmatales archaeon | reverse complement strand
GTCTCTTTACAGTAGAATTTACTATCAGCGATAAGATACGTGATCTCTTGAAGATGTTGTTTCAATCCTTTTTTGAATTCTTTCACCGTGTTCCGGAAGGTTACAGGATCACTACTGTTCCCATCCAATGCTTGCATGAACAAAGGGATACCACCATCGAAACTAACTAAGAGGTTTAGATAGATCTGTTTCATATCCGGTCGTTTCGCTTTTGAATGACCATGGGTGATATGGACTGCTGCATCCTCTGATCCAGAGGAATGATAGTCACCATGTACAGAGAACGTGGTACTGTCAAGATGACCATATTTCTTCTCAACCATCATCTGCTTTGTCACATTATAAGAGAGATAACAGAATAGTTCCGTACAACCATACAGATACACCCTGTCTAACGCTCTACCGATCGTATCATCATTCAGATCCTCCGCACAGATACCCTGATCGATCAATAGTTCAACAGGTTTTTTCTCAAAGAACTGAGGATACAGATACAACTGCCTATTGGAGAACCCTAACCCATTGATGATCATGCTGACAACTGCTTGTCCTGTTGTCACCTTCTGCTGAGGATCCACCGGGATCAACCTGTCGATGAACCCTCTGATATCCAACTCGTTACAGATCCCTGAGATAAGACCAAAATGATTCAATGTATATGTCGAGATCATTACGCAAATATATTAGCGTAAGTGTTATAAACCTTTGGATGTTACAAACAATAGTATAATGATCCGGGCAACATTGTTCTTCTACAACTTGAAAGATATCGAACCAAGGATACGGACCAAGGTACATGAAGAATTATTCGACAGGAACAAAAAATCAAACTATAGCACCTATAACTACAAGATACAAGGCGTCCTCAGTACACATGAATATATCAGACCTGTAAGAGCCGCCCTGATAGTCAAACCACAATATACTCAGAAGGTCATAGAGATCTTTGAGAAGAACGGAGTCATGTATCGAGCTTATAGGATTAGTATTCCGCTCAAGGATTTTGAAAAATCAACCTTTTTTTAAAAACAGGGTGCGGAATGTGAGATTCAACGTTAAACATGGGGATTTTGGTGTTTATTATAATCAAAATAGCAAATACAGTTGTGTACTTGATTGTGGATCATCTCAATTGAATTCATGTTTGCATACTGGATGTTCAACGCCAAGAAGAGTTATAGACTCTGTTACTAACAGGATACCTTTTTTTTCAAGTTCCATTAACAAGAGAGATATTCTTATAAGCCATTATCACCAAGATCATTTCAATGGAATAAGAGCATTTAAAAAATTTGGATTGCCCTTTTTTAGGAATATGTTTGTGCCCCACATTGATTTTAAAGCCAATTATTCAAAACAAATGTTATATTCAATGTGTTTACTATATACAACCTCAAAATTTCTTAAAATTTCATTTACTCCCATGAAGAGTTTTTCTTCCTTATTTATTGAAAAATATGCAAAAAATTATGTCAAATGCCATAGAGGGAATATCATAAAAGAGATTCAGAATCAAAATGGAATTAAAGCTGAAGTATTATGGCCTCCAAAATTCATTTATGATGAAGATTCAATAGAACTAGGAGAGTTTATTGGGAAATTAGAAAAAGCGCTTCAAGAAAATGAATTGACAGATGCAATTGAAAAAACAAAGAAATATTTATTTGAGATAGAAGAACAAATTAATTCAATCGAATTTGGCATATTAGATTCAAATATGAGAGAATTAGACAATCAAGAATGGAAAAAAGCATTTGAATTGAACGAAATTTTTTGTTTAAAGAAACATAAAGAAGAAAAAGACGATTCACATGATATTAAAGATGCTTTTAATGATCTAAGAGGTGCTGTTAAGACTTTCTTAAATGCTTTATCAATTGTTTATAGAATAGACAACAAGTTAGTGTGGATGGGTGATGTGACTGAAAAAGTTCTTAGGATATTAAGTCAAGATTTAAACGGAAATTATGATTATTTTAAATTACCTCACCATGGTACGATTGATATTAATTGTCTAAATATCAAAGCATCAAAATTTATTGTATCTCTTTCAGATGGAAAAAGATACCATCCGATTAACAAGGAGAATATGAAAAAAGCGTTGAAAGATAATTCTGTTATTCTTTGTACGGATGGTCATAGATATTGTCGTAAAAGAAGTTTTCAAATGACTGGTGGAAATTACTGCTCAAGGAATATGGCTATTAGTTTACTTATTTGAGCCTTTGTTTTTTTTGTAATAATCTATCAATCTTCGTATGACATCTGAATAAGTTTCTCCTTTCTCTGCGATTTCATATAGTTCTTCTTTGACATCACTCATAATTCGGATGTTTGGCATTTTTCTATCAATAGTTTTCTTGGCTTTACTTCCAGAAGATTTGCGTACCATTGAATTTGGTGTATGCAATGTGTAATTATTAAATTTTATTGGACTAAAATGTCGTTCATTTTTTTAAATGTGCACTGCATACATAAGATTTAAATACCTAAAATGCATACACTGTATGCAGTTAAATATTTGGTTTTTTAGGGGAAACACAGCATGGTTAGTCAAAAATATATCAACGAATTTGAAAAATACCTTATTAGTAATAATAGTTCAAAAACGACCATTAAATCCTATCTGAGAACAATAAAACAATTTTTGAGTATTATCAAAAGAAAACCAAGAGATATTACAAAGAAAGATATTGAGCGATACAAATTGTATGCAATCGAAGTAAAAAAATATGATTCAAATACGCTTACACCAAAATATGCAGCAATTAGCAGATATATGGAATATTTAAATAAAGATTATAAACTGAAGCCACCAACCAAACGAATCAAAAACAAAATACCTCTTACCATCGAGGAAATTAAAAAACTATTTCATGTATCTATTGAAAATCCAAGAGATCATGCTCTGATAAAAGTATTGTATTATGGTCAACTAAGACGAAGTGAACTTATTGCACTAAACTTAGATGACATTGATTTTCAAAGACAAAAAATCCGCATCAACAAAGGAAAAGGAAATCAATACTGTGAAATAAACATTCATCCTGATGCGCTTAAAGCAATTGCGAATTATATAAGGATAAGAGAAACACCTGTGATTGATCATGAACATGCATTATTTTTAAGTAAAAATCGAATACGAATTGGAAGAACTGATCTTTCAAACACAATAAAAAAATATGCTGAAAAAGCAAATATTAACAAAAGAGTATATCCACATCTTTTTAGAATATCCAGTATCACTCATATGGCTGAGAAAGGATTGAACCTGGAACAGATACGCATGCAAAGTAGACATAAACGATATGATACCCTTCAGAGCTATGTCCAAATGTCTGATCAACATGTAAAAAAGGCTTATTTGAAGGGGTTATCCTTGGATACAAATCAAGATATTCCACGGACAGAAGTTACAAGAAATCAAAAGACGTATAATAACCTTGATAATTCTGATATTTATCTTAAATTAGCCCAACAATTAGCAAATGGAACGATTACTCAAGAGGTCTATTTACAAGCCATAAGATCACTAAAAACTTCTGACCAGACAGAAGAAACATTTGGTTACCAATAGCCTCTGCTTCAGGCCACGTCAGAACCTGTAATCATCAAGACAGAAGACGTTGAATAGGAATGTTTTCGGTTAGAATGTGTTGGGTGTAGGCCGTAAGCCTCCTTCTGTTTTAAACAGCATTCTACTATGCGCCCTACCTGTGAGCAGTCTGGACAACTGATCCCACTGTTTGGGC
>CAYPIF010000060.1:0-14450 GCA_964410735.1 uncultured Thermoplasmatales archaeon | reverse complement strand
TGACCGTGAGGTTAAAGGAAGATGAGGCAAACCTGCTCATGGAATGGATCGAGAACAAACGACGATTCTATAAGATTGTTTCAAAGATAGAAAAGGTCAATCTTGAGGCTGTGGACATAATTCGAGTTTAAGCTTTTTTAAAACTGCGGAAAGTAGGTTTTAACTTAGCTTTGAATGTCATTTTCACGATTTGGCTCATTGACACACTGGTTTAATATATGAAGACCTGCAGATAATATATATGGTGAGGTAGGGAAAAACCTTCAACTTACCTTCACACTCTCTGTTGCCCCTCCCCTTGCATATGTTTTTTCCCCTGCCTACCTCCCTCCTCCTTTTGTTCTTCAAGATTTTGTGATAAAAAGGAACTATTTTATATATGTATATTTATTATGATTACAGGTATTGGATGGTTTTCATCTGAGGTGGCGATTTCGCAAGTGAACTGTGAAAGATGTGGACGGTCTTACAATGACCTGTTCGATACCATTGTCCGTATGGATTATGTTGAAACAGGCCGAGGGAAGCCATATGAGGCTCATTTGTGTGTCGATTGCCGAAAGAAACTGATCCAATGGCTGAATGCTGGCGATTGAATACCATACCAGGGTAAGCATAAAAAATGTTGAGAGAAAGGAGGAGTAAATACACTATGGCGCTTGAGCCGATGTCCCAAGAGGAAAAGCAATATATTGAATATCTTGCTCAGAAACAGTTAATGGGTTACTGGCCCATTCAAGGATAAGAAATCATAAACTGGGTTAACGGGTCTACGGACCCCCTTTGATCATTATCCAGATTTTTCTTTTAGATGTGATTGAGTAGTTTTCATAAAAAAAAGTTGGTTAGAGAATGAGGGAGGGAGTGGAAGGATGGTGAGGTGAGAGATGAATCTTAAAAAAATTCTTTTTCTTGTCCCTCATTCTTTACCTATCTTTATTAGTGGGTATAAGACTATTTAAATATTTCTATAAAAATAAATATATTTCATTTTTTCTTCCTGATTGTACCATAAAAAGATAGCAATAAAAAACAAAATGAAATAATCCATGCGGGTGCCGGGATTTGAACCCGAGTTATAAGCTTGGCAAGCTTAAGTGATACCAGACTACACCACACCCGCAAGGTGGTATTTTCTAAGGGGATAGCATACATCCCTTAAAAAGCGTTACGATGGTCCATTCCTTTTATACAAGTAAACGGAGAAGCATGATCATTCCAAATACAATAATTATGACCCCGATCACTCGTCCAAGCAGACCTTCTGGTATCTTATTAGCAAACATTGAACCGATAACACTTCCGAGGACTGCACCGAATCCGAGGGGAAGAACAGACCAGTGCAAAACAACACCTTCGAAACCATGACCGATCACTCCAAAACCAGTAATGATTGCCATGACAAAGAGAGATGTCCCAATTGCAACTTTGATATCTATATTGAATATGAAGATAAAGATAAGAGCAACGATGGCACCTACGCCGATTCCAAGAAATCCACTAATAATGCCAAGAACGAATCCGAGAAAGATCATCATTTCATGATTTTTGAAGAACGTAAAACTAAACCTCCTGTTCACCACTTGGATGTTCTTCTGGATTCCAAAAATGGCGAAATTACTTCCAATCAGAAGTAATATTACTCCAATGATGCCAAGCAAGCTTGTTTCAGATGCTTTCGTTGTCAACTGACTTCCCATCAATGCACCAAGTCCACCAGGGATTGCTATGAGGGGAATTTTCATTTTATCAACATGTCTCTTAAGGAAGAATAATGATCCTGCTGTAATACCAATGATGGAATCCACAAAAAGACTGATGCCAATAGCTTGATGAATTGGGAGAGCTATGAGTGCGGTTAATAATGGTATAACGAGGGGACTAGCGGTTCCTGATGCAATGCTCACAGAAATTCCTGCACCGCATCCAGCCCCTGTAAGGATTAAAATGATAATTAGCTCGATGAGTTCCATATCTAAATCATAAGGCAATCATCCCATGATTCAAAAACATGTGGCATACCAGAATGACATGATCTACAATAAAAGCTGTTGCCCTGAGAGATATAAGACCGTTGTTATCGACGTTGAGATGAACACTCCTAAAAAGATCATCCAGAACGATTTCCATGGTGGGAGATCGAAGAGATATGCAATGAGCGAACCAAGTCCTGCGCCAGTGAATGGGCGTGGGATCGCTACAAAAATAATGAGCGCAAGTGTTTCATATCGCTGGACCTTTGAATCTGCTCTGCTACGAACCTTTGGAAAACCCCAATCTATTGCATTTTTCCAGCGGGGATATCTTCTAAAATATCTCTCGACCCTCTTAAAGAATAAAAGGATGAATGGAACAAGTATCACGTTTCCAAGGAGTGCTATTGGAAAAGCCTGCCACCAGACCCAACCCATTTGATGAATAGCAATAAGGGGAACAACATAACGCGATTCAATACCGGGGATCATTGATAATAAAAAGATTTCAAGGGTCTCAGAAAGATTTCCTATCATTTATGTGTCTCCTTTATTGGTGTATGGGTACCTCTTCAAAAAAGGTATATTTTTATAACGAACCATAAATTTAAAATTACTTTTATATTTTACGAAATACGTATCATTCTTTATTCCTTTTATTTTTACAAACATATGGCCATACGTCTCAAAAAATCTCATTATAACGTAAAAGATGAATATCACAAATTTTTATTCGAAAGAAAATTATTTAAGTGACCAGTATTTATATAGATACAATGAAAAAAATCCGGCTGTTTCTTTCATATCTCTGTCTCATACTGATCATAACCGTTTGCTTTCAAAATATACTCGGGGCACATCAAACAACAAAACTCTCCATCCCAAAAACACAAACCCTTTCAATTCCAGAGATGAATACGAAAAACACCTTTATCCGATCGGTACCCTTTTTACCAAAAATACCACTAGATACTGGAGAGAACGAAACATCATTCACACCAACAGATGTAACAATTTCCGATGATAGATTCCATAACTCAAACACCATTCAATACACCGAATGGTGGTATTTCGACGCAGATTTGTCAAACAATTATACTGTTCAGCTGAGTGTACATGTTTATAACATTCTTTCAATGAGCTTTGCTACCATCAATTATAATGTCTACCGGTTTGGACTACCAATCGAGGAACATAGAACAATGTATACAGCAAATGAAATCTCTCTTTCACCTGAAGAACCATACGTCTTTTTACACGATGACAGCTTTAAAATGATCGGTGTCTTTGAGCCGGAATTAGAAAAAATGTATTATCATATCACATACACTATCGAAAACACATCGATGGACCTCTACTATCAAAGCCTTACAAAAGGATGGAAAGGAAAAACAACAGCCGGTGATTGGGCGGTCATGCTTCCAAGAGCAACTGTATTTGGAACATTGGTCATTGATAATACAGCAATAAAAGTCAGAGGTGTAGGTTATCATGATCACAACTGGAATGTTACCATATCCACAGGGTTGAACTTTGGGTGGGTCTGGGGTAAGACAGATACAAACACATATACTATTACATGGGCTGATATCCTAACCACCTGGTTCAAAGGCGATCCTCTTCTTGTTGTCAATAAAGAACATGATGGTTACTACTCGGTACCAATGGAAAACCTGACATTTTCAATAACAGATATCGCGTTTAAAGATGGGATGTTAATACCTAATGGCTTCTCATTGGCCGGGAAAACGAATAATATCACCATCAACATGGAAATCTCGGTGATAGACACGGATTACACTACGGTCCTAGGCGTCATAAATTATTGGCGTTATCATGTTCATTCAAAAGGAACGGTTACCTTCAACAATGACACTGAAACAATCGATGATTATGATATTGCCGAGTTCATACGATTCAGATTCTACTAAACACCTTTGATCTCAAGAAGGTTTATTCCATTCGTTTCAACGGTTTACTTAGATGTCTTCTTGCGCAGATGGGGGCCTCATAGAACCCCTCCGTAAGCGTACGATGTTTCTCTCTTAAAATACCCTCTTTCTCAAAGGTTTTACATCGTTTACACACAAACCCTTGATCTTTCCCCTTGGATTTCATATGTTTACCACACACAGGGCATACTGGGTTCTCAACCTTCTCAGCCACATCTACCATATGATGAACCTGGATCTTCTCGATGTTAATAGTGAGCGGCTTGGTTCGAACACCACCAAACACACTCACGTCATCCCCAATTTCCAACTGTCTTATGGTACCTCGAAACTGTTTCGTTGGTTCATATGCTGCACAATCAATGGTTTTACCTGATCTGTCCCGTAATGAAAAAATCACATGACCACCAGCTATCGTGAACGGTTTTTTTGTAACAAAACCCCTTGTAATGACCGATTGATACGGTTCAATGCTATCGATCCGTTTAACTTGAAGATGCTCATCAGTTGCCTGGTTACTCTTAAAGATAAGCCATCCTTCAGACTCTTCAGCATCTATCAACTCCAAACATGAAGGGAGGCTACTTGCATCCTCTCCCCTTATCCCACACAACACAGGGCAAGGGGAGTTAGGGGCAATACTTACATGATGATTCACTGGATCATAATTATCAAATGTTGAGGGACAATTTTCATCCATCTTTTTAACAGATAACGTACTGATATGCCTCTCTGTACCCCAACGACTGTGCAATCGATAACTGATGATCTCATAGGTCCTATCTTCTAGACCTTTCCAAGAGATGGCGGCAGATGCACCAATTAATCCTCGGCGATTCTTATAACCCTTATACCATACATCCAGCTCATCAAGTCTGTCAACAACCTCCTCAACGGTAACCATCCTTTGTATAGCACTCCAATAAAAAGATTCTGGTAACTGAGTAGGGGAGATAACGATGCCTGGATTCGTGTTTTCTTCATCAAACATCCCGTACTCTTCAACAAGAGAACACACAATATCCTTAACCTTTTCACTATCAACTTTGAAATCACTCTTTTTTTCTCCTGCCTTCAATACCGTATCCTCTTTAACCCCCATCTTCAAAACAGGTTCAACGCCACTACCTATCTGTACAGCGACTGCTCCATTACCCCGTGTTTTCCAAGGGATATTCGGATTCAATCGCACAAGACGTGGATACCCAATAACCGAAAAACCATTAGCAATTAATCTATCAATTAGATGAAAAGCAACATAGGTTGTGCAACCACCATTGTGAGCATCTGTATCATCAACTCCTATCCACATATTGACCACCAAATATCTGTTATGAACTATGAACTCTTGGGTATTGTAATCAGCTCATATTCTACAAAAGGCTCATGATGCAAGTATATTAAACCATTTTGTTCAAATTTGATAACACCTGTCAAATAAGATATATAGCCAATAAATCACACAATATCATATGAGGAAAGGGTAAAACATTTTTTAAAACATCTTCCTTCCCACCTCTCACCCTTTCTCTCCCTCCCCTTCATTTTTACCTGTGCCACATCATGGTTTTGTTGAACCTGCAAGGACTATAGTATCTATACCTGTAATGAAATGGGTAAGATAACAACCAATTTCCCATGCTACGAAAGATATCCTTAAATAATATGAATTTATCCTTCTATATTAATATATGATTAGAACATATCTCCTTCAAACAGTCCGAGACATCCTCAGCAGTGCAGGATTCTACGTCTCAGAAGTATACGATATCAGACCAATAGGATTTGATATCGTTGCAAGACGGGATAATTCACTACTTATCATAAAAGTACTGACGAATATTAACTCATTTTCAGAAGATGTGTCTATAGAACTGAAAAAACTTGCCTATCTTCTCAACGCACATCCTATACTCATTGGCCTTCGAACAGGGAATGGACACCTTGAAGAAGATGTAGTCTACGACCGCTTTGGTATACAGACGATAAGCCCAGAAACACTCAAACATCATCTTCTTGAAGGTACAGCCTTACGGATTTACGCGGCACCGGGAGGCTACTATGTCAACCTTGACAAAGACAAACTCATCGAACTTCGACAAAAAAATCAGTTCTCCTTAGGCTCTTTTGCTCGAACAGTTCGAGTCAGCCGCCGTATGGTACGAATGTATGAAGAAGGTGTAAATGCAAGGGTTGATGTAGCAATCCGGATCGAAAACATTTTTGATGATGACCTCATCAAACCAATTGATATCCTTACCACAACCAAGAACCAAACATCTTCTGAGAAAAGCTCATCATTAGTTGTCCAAAAAAATATGGAAAAACTCCAAGAGGAGATATTCACGCTTCTGAGACAGATCGGGTACACCATTATTCCCCTCGGCCGATGCCCATTTGAAGCAGTCAGTAAAGAACGCGAGAAAATAATTCTCACCTGTGTCCAACCATATGATAAAAAACTCGTTCGAAAGGCACAGGTTGTAAAAAGCATCTCAGCCATCACTGAAAAACAAGCAGTACTCTTTACAGACCGCAAAGGAAACCATGACAGCATCCAAGGAACACCCGTCATCATAAAAAGAGAATTAAGAAGACTAAGAGACCCTGAAGACATCATGGAACTCATCCTTGATCGGATGTGTTCATAATCATCAGAAAACATACCAAACTTTTATAAATAGGGTTGTCATTCCCGAGAACTACATTTCCACTCTCCTATCGAGATGGATATATTATAAAAACAGATGCAGGCTGATACCTATGGCAGACAAGAAGATCGTTGAAGCAGTAGATAAAATCAAACAAGCTTCGCAAGAATTAGATCGTCATTTCAAACAAACAATAGACCTAGTCATAAACCTCAAAAACATCGATCTAAACATCCCGAAGAACCGTGTTGAAGAAGACATCGAGCTACCAAAAGGTCGAGGATCAGAAGCAAAGATAGCGTTGTTTGCCAGCGGAGAGCTCGCTTTAAAATCTCAAAATGTGGTTGATTTCATCATCAAACCAGAAGAGATAGAAGAACTCTCATCGAATAAGAAACAATTCAAAAAAGTAGCAGATTCATACGATTTTTTTATCGCAGAGGCACCATTGATGCCTACTATCGGTAAAACCCTTGGTACCGTTCTTGGTCCACGTGGAAAAATGCCCCGGCCGGTCCCGCCAGCCGCAGATATATCCAATATGGTTTCAACCCTGCGAAGCACAGTGAAAATTCGTTCAAAGACAAATACAACATTTCATAGTATTGTAGGCAACCAGGACATGGATAGTGCTGATATTGCAGCGAACATCGAAGCGATCATCAAACGATTGGATGGTATTCTAGAAAGAGGTCACATGAACATCCGATCCATCTATGTGAAAACGACCATGGGACCTGCTGAGAGAATCGTGTAAGGTGAACAGATCATGGCTCACGTCGCAAAATGGAAACACGGAGAACTCGAAGAACTTACTTCAATTGTTACCGATCATAGGATAGTCGGTATCGCAGAGATAGGAAGTATCCCCGCACCTCAAATGCAACATATGCGAGAGAATCTTCGAGAAAAAATGGTCATCCGATCCTCAAAGAACACATTGATCTTCCGAGCATTGGACAATGCAACTGGAGCTCATAAACAAATTGATGACCTCAAAAACCTTGTCCAGGGTCAAACCGCATTGATAGCCACGGATATGAATCCCTTTAAACTGTATAACTCTCTTAAAGCAACTCGAACCAAAGCACCAGCAAAAGGTGGAGAAACTGCAACAGAAGATATACTCGTAAAAGCAGGAGACACACCCTTTAAACCTGGTCCAATTGTTGGAGAATTACAAAAGGTTGGTATTCCCGCAGCGATTGAAGGTGGAAAAGTTGTCATAAAAAAAGACAAGGTCATTGTAAAACAAGGTGAGAAAATACCTCGAGATGTGGCACAAATGCTTGCACGTCTTGAAATCTTCCCACTTGAGATTGGTATCACAATGCATGGTGCATATGAGGATGGTTTCATCTTCAAAGCAGATGTCCTTGATATCGATATTGATGAATACATGGCAAGAATGCATAAAGCAATAGCCAACTCCTATGCATTGGCATTAGAAACCGCATGGGTCACAAAACAAACGATAAAGCCACTTATAATGAAGGCACAACGATCTGCCTTTGCCCTAGCAATGGAGCAAGGCGTTCTTACAAAAGATACCGCTCCATTCATACTGGGGAAAGCACATCGGTCCATGATATCGATCGCTAAAAAAGTGAAGGATGACGGACTCGATGATGATTTAAAGAAAATGATGACATAAAGGAAGAAGGAGGCAAGAAATAAAATGGAATATATATACAGTGCGATGCTTCTTCATTCAGCAGGAAAAGAGATTAACGAGGCAAACCTCAAGAAGGTTCTCGAAGCTGCCGGTGTTAAAGCTGATGATGCCCGAATTAAGGCATTAACTGCTTCCCTTGAAGGCGTTGATATCGAGGAAGCCATTAAATCAGCTGCAGCTGCACCAGTAGCTGCTGCTCCAGCGGCATCCGGTGGAGCTTCTTCCGAAGAAGGAAAGAAGAAAGAAGAAAAGAAAGAGGAAGAAGAGGAAGAGGTTTCTGAAGAAGAAGCCGCTGCAGGACTTGGTGCATTATTCGGATAAAATAAGTGCCGAATGATCAATGCTTTCGAAGAAATAGCATTAGTCTTCAAAAGAATGGCTAATTGCTATCTTTTATTCTATTTTTTTAACTGTTTATCTCTTTTTATGAAAATCCCTCTATCTATACTATGGGTGATGATCTTGGTTGAATCCTTTTGTTCACAAAGAAAAATCCCATATCCAATGTTCTCATCATACCTGTTTTGAACTAATTTTTTAGTCCCTTTTTCCTTTGCTCCCTGTATGGATGTTATATGTCTTTTTCGGAGATCTTTACCATATAAGAAATCAAGTTCACCCAACTCGTTGACAAACACTTTTTCATCTGAATATGTTGCGATGAGATCCAATAGATTGAATGAAGGGATGAATTTGTTTTTTGTCTCCTGCCCTAGATATAATCCATGGAGCGCTGGTTCCTGTGGCAGCTGATACTGTTCTAATTGTTCATTTTTTAGGAAGAACCTGTCATGGATTTTGATGTAAGGTATCTTTTGTTCAGTGAACTGATGTACAAATGTCTCTAACATACTTTCAACCGTGCTACAAAAAAGCCTATTGTTCTTGTTTTCGAAGGCCAAAGCCTTCTGCAATATGTCATCGTTTTATCAAAACTTGTGCCCAACGCTTGATCAAGACCCGGTTCTCCTATCATATCGATCATGTCAAGTTTCACATTGAAATTATCAAGAGCATATTGTATAACATATTCATCTTCCTCAGGCTCAAGTGAACAAGTGCTATACACAAGAACACCCTTTTTATCAAGAAGGGATATCATATGGGATATCAATCGTTTCTGTATTGTTGATCGTTCTTGAATCCGCTTAAGCGTATTCTTTTGAAGCCAATCCTTTTCAAGCATGTAATTCCCAGAACAAGGGGCATCAAGGAGGATAAAGGGGAATCTACTCTTGACATCAAACACATCCATATTGTATGCAATACAATTACCAATCCCTAATCGTTCAAGATTATATGCAAGTTTTTTAAAACGCTCCTCATCGATCTCTGTTGCCACAACAGCTTTCGCAACCGATGCAAGCTGTATTGTCTTTCCCCCTGGTGCTGCACAAGCATCAAGAACAACCTCGTCCTTTGGATTAAGTGTATGAGCAGGTATTTGTGATGCAGCATCCTGAATGTAGAATAAACCGAGAAGATATTCTGGGGTGCTTACAATACTATGTTTTGTTCTTACAACAAAGAAACCATCATCAACAAAAGGGATTTTCTTAAGGATTACACCCCGTTTTTCCAAACGATCCTTCAGCTTAGCGCTTGAGATCTTCAACGTGTTAACCCTGATTGCTTTCTGGAGGTTAAACGCTTTGATCTCTCCACCAAATTCCTTGTATCGCTGTTCGAAAAGATTCATCTACGACATACAAAGTATACAACAACGGTATTTTAAAACAATGTAATGCCTAGGGACATACTACTGGTCTGTAAGGGATCCCGATCCATCAGGATATCCACCAACACGCAGACTTGGGTCACCGATAAGCTCATATTCTTCAATAGTGAACACATCAAAACCAACATTATTGATGTAATCATATTGAGCGCTCGTAAGCATCTCACCAGCGGTCACGCCCTCATAATACGATTTGAAGAAATGAACATCAAGATACCCCGCACCAGCATACACACCATATTTATCAACATAAGTATATGCTGGACGAGTAGCACCAACAGATGCAATACCACCGCCACCATCATATTTGACAAAAGCCCATGCGAACGGGTCAAAGAAATCGTCAGAGCTAAACCCGCCAAGAAGAATGTTCACAAGACGGGCCTTTAAACCGTAATACTCAATAAAATCGGATATATTAAAATCAAATTTTGCAGTAAGACATGCATCAAAGAACACGATGGGGAGCATATGCTCATTATGTATCCCTTTGATAAATGGTGTATAATAAATGATAAGATTACCATCAATGATGGCATTTGGTCTGTAGGTCCCCCAACCATGTTCGAACCCATGACCAGCATAACTCACGAAACCAGCGCCCTCTGAAATTGCTTCATTGAATTTCTTGGCATTAAGGTTATGTTCAGATGACCATAAGAACACTTTTTCAAAATTAGTTAACTGCTGACTGACCTTGATGTTTGTTATCTCTCCCTCGAACACATTCAATGGTGATCCTTTGGTCAATGGGAATGTATCCCCACCGATCAAAATGATCTTTTGGAACCATATCTGATTATAGGTCACCTGTTCATAGGTGATGATCTTATTGATCATCGTGATAAGTTCATCATTGGTAGAACAAGGGATCCGCCCAATATGTACATCTGCATAAAGATCGACTGTATCGATGAGATCATCTGCAAGTGGTGGGAAATTATTTTCCATTTCCACCTCACCAAAGATATTATTATTATTGCTATCCCATGAGCAAAATGCACCAGTCCCATCATAGAGATCAGCATAATAAAGGTCAGTTAACAGTCCATTTCCATGGTACCCTTCCCAAGGATATGAATCAGCGGAACGAATAGGTAACTGTTTGATATTTCCAACGAGTAACACATATTTTGTCTGATAGTTTTCTACGGTATCTTTAATGAAGTATTTGATTTTTTCAGCGGGATCACGACCAGTATACTGAGCATATATCTCACTTGTTGATTTTATGAGAGTTGAAAGGCCGCAACGTTCTTTATGATCCTGTAGAACAGTAAGATCACTAATATATTGACTCGGTGCAATAATGACAAGATCATAGTTTTCATCAGTGTTAATGGACAAGATATGTTTATCATTTAGTTGATATGTTATGGTCAGGTCAAAACTGGATGCAGTTGTCAGTGTGTTATCAACTGATGCATAACGAAAAGGATACATCCGAACGGTGAGAATGGTTACATGGTTATTATCCGTATCAAGACCCCCACCAATATGGACATCATACCACGTTTCGGGGTACAAATCGCTGGATTCATAGATCAAAGGATTTTTTGTGCTCATCCCAAGGGTTTCATCTCCATTGATGGACTGAAACGCTGGAACTGATTCAAGTGGTGCTGAAAGAGAAATATCTGATGTGGTGGTTGGTTGGCAGTTCACATCAATGATATCTGTGCCAAGAGGGAATGTATAAACTTCAGTGATCATAGGAATCTTTGGATTACCTGGTACAAGCAACCAAGATCCATCTTCTTGAAATGCCAATGTTGCTGTGTTATTTTGTTTAAAAATATGTGTTGCTGGAACATCGATACAGTTCTCAATTGTCTCAATGTTTTTTGAATTAGTATTATTGGAATAAAACTGTTGAGCTGAAACACCAACAGCAGATAATATCATAAAAAGACACAGGCTCAATGCTGAGATCTGATGAAGAACTGATTGTTTCATGTTTTTTCTGTCCCCCTAATCAAAGATGTACACATAATAAAAGAAATGGTGTCTATTTAAATATTTTCATAAAGATAAACTAACTATGATTTATTCTTCTATTCATACCCACCGACCTTTAAACTGGGATCACCGAGAAGAATATGGGTCTGAATGATCTTTGCATCATATCTATTGGAGAAAACAGGGAAACCCTCTATGTAATCAGCAACGGTCTGGCCATACGTCTCTCCAAGAACATCAAATCCTTCATCATGGTACAACCTGAAAAACTGGGTTTCAAACCATCCATCCGCGCCCTCGATACAGTCAGGGATATCATTAGTATCATAATCACCAATGTTCACGCCACCATATCCTGTACTACCCATGGATGCAATAGCCCCACCATCTGGGACCTTCACAAAATACCAGCTCCAACACTCAGGAACCCAGTTCGACGTCCAATAAGATCCAAAACCATCGGAACCTGCTGAGAAATACCCGATCAATCCCTCTGAGAGAATACCCTGTATCATGTTAAGCGGTGTTGCATCGATCTCGCTGTTATGACATCCACCGACCATCAGGATCGGGTACATATCCTTATTGGTGAACTTGTTCATATCTCTATTATACAATCCCTCTGTCCAGTTCCCGTAGTCCCCATTGTAATGTGTTGACCAATGACGGGGATTCCCATGACCAACGAAATACGTAAAACCAGCACCCTTCGATATCTCATCAATGATCGTATCAGTATATAATGTATCCAATGATGCCCAGAGTTTCACAGAAGAAAACCCAGTCATATCATCGATTGCCTGCTGTGTCGTAACCTCACCCTCATTGTAATCCGTTCCCCCTTCCCAGCTTTTATCAAAGGTGTCTCCACCGATTGCAATGAACCTGTTGAACCACTCAGAACCATATGCAGTTGTCTCATATGTGATGATCTTATCCACCATCGTTTGCACCTCAGCCTTGTTCATACAGGCTAAACGACCAACATATACATCAGGGCTCATATCAACATCATCAATCATAGGACTATTCTCTGGATACTGCCATTCTGCATACCGTTCATCATTATCTGAATCCCAGCTGGAAAAAACACCCTGTGCATCATACAAATCCATGTAATATAGATCACTCACAAACTCCAATTCCTCATAGGTCCCTCCTGTATCAGTCTCCAAAGAGCTATATCGCACTGGTATTTTCTTAAAATTACCGACAAGCATCACATAGATACATCCCCATTGTTCACGAGCGTTCTTAATGAAATATTTCAACTGTTCTGCATCATCACGACCTTCAATGGGAAAATAGGTTCCATATAGTACCTCTGAGAGGCTTACAAGTTTTGTGGTGATGCCAACAGAGTCCTTATGGGTCACCAAAGGTGAAAGTAATGGGGTAAACTCATCTGATGCAATAATGACCATATCATATTCATCAGGGAATTGAACTGGGACAGATGGAGCAGTATGAGTGATATCGATTTGAATGTGTTCTGCTGTTCGTATCACTTGTTTCACCGGGTTATATTGAGCTAACGCAATCTCCAAATGAATAAAAGTGACCTGGTTGTTCTCCTTATTCAACCCGCTGGAAAGTCTATAGAAGACAGTTTTTTCCGGGTACCATGAATCCACTTGATATGTTTGAGGATCAAGCCATCGGTCATTACTCACTGCGTTGTCTGGCTGTTGAATCATTGAAACGGGTGCTAATGGTGCAGAAACACCGAGTATATCTGAGAGATCATATTTAATATTAATAGTATCAAGGGTGCTTCTAAAAGGTATTTCTATTGTTCTAAAGCGCATCGGTATCAACGGTTTACCTACACCACCCATCGATCTGGTTGATTCATCAAAATGCAAATTGATAAATCCATCATTTGTTGAGAGTATAGGTGATGAGACATTGAACTCTAATGTATTAACCTTGGATGTCTTCTCCTCTTGGTACGTTGAATCATTTTGGAACAAACCAACTGCCATGCCCTGAGACAACAACCCAATGATACATACAAGCGTAAAAACTGAAACCAGATGTTTATCCATATAATGCCCCTAATTCATACTACACTAATGTTTATCGATAAAACATTATAAAAACCTTTACAACAAAACCTTGTCATAAAAAAGAAATGATCAAGACAAGAGATTCTATGAAACTGAACTCATTCTCTCATCTTATGAGGAAATCCCTTTTTGGCGTGCTAAGAAACGAGCACGCTGGGCGACGATGTTGATCTTTGCTATCGCCTGAATCTCCCGGGCTTCCTGTTCACTTGATACTTGTCCTACGATTACCATCATATATATCAATACATATGTTTCAATTCATCCTTATAAACTATTTATTGTACAAGTCTGTCCGATATATAATATTTCGTACACATTTTTCTAAAAAATCTTAACTTGACATTGTCACATTAGATTTTTTAACATGTATCCACCTTCCCATCAGTGGATGGGATGCATATATGAAGTTTTCATTATCCGTGAAGGATAT
>CAYPIF010000059.1:0-24740 GCA_964410735.1 uncultured Thermoplasmatales archaeon | reverse complement strand
TGCCAATTGTCCGAATATCGACAACTGCACCTTCACCAGCAGAGATATTAAACTCGATACTAGCAGCACCCAATAGTTTTGATTTACTATAGGCAGCATGCCAGATAGCCCGAGTAAAATTTTCCGAAGGCGACCAACTGGACACAGCAGTATCGCAGCCAGTATCACTGTTTGTAAAGGCATAAGGAGTGTATTCCTCGCCCGTACTCTCAATGTATTGGCTGAAATAACCGACCAACTTACTGTCTTGTGTTTCTTTATTCATAGATAGGTCTCCATTGATGTTCAATTTAACATCGCTGTGAGTATCTGCGTTTTTGGATTTTTCCTTATCAGCGAACTCTTTAATCAACGCTTGGCGTTTCATCTCTTCGAGTTCCTTTAAGGACATTTCCTCGTATGTCTTAGACATCTTATATTTTCCTCCTTTAATTCTTGGATAACTCTCCAAGCAGAGGACACCACACCTGAAATAACAGCAGCCAGGTTATCTGCAAGGCTTGCATCGTACTGTTTGGGGCAGTAAACAGAATCACCGATTCCATTCTTTTACAATACTTCCCTCTCGGGATTAAATAAGACTGGAAGAGAGCAAGTACCCAGTGAGATTACTTACCCCCTTCTTGTTAATTGAAGAAATGATGTTAGAAGGCAGGAGCAGGTAGGTAACCCACCCCCGCCATTTTGAAGTTATAATGTCCTCAGAAGTTCTATTGAATAATGTACATCCTCTATGGGTTGCATGGTATGAATTTCAATAAGTGGCATATCGAGAATCATATTATCATACTGCTTGTAATAGCGGTATTGCCTTTCACCTATAAGCATGCCAATTATGAGGAACTCATGCCCCTCTAAATACTGCAATATGAGCAATTGATGATTATCTACCCAGAGATATGACCTTCCCTTTTCAAGCTCATGATATAACACTCTACTACCACCACCGTATTAAGAAATATAAGAACCCTGCAAATATAGATACTACACAGAGTATTGGTGCAAGCAGGAAGAATAACATTAATCCTATGAATGCAAAGGGTGCTATTGCAATTATCAATTTATCTTTATCTTTCATTTTATCTCTCTTTCTATTTCTTGCTTTAAATAATTTATCTTTATTTTTTATTTCTTGGGCAAGGTGGTGTACAACCTGAGTTAATTTTTGCAGGTAATCTTCTCGAAGGGCAAGAAATTATAGACGCTTAGGTTGTACACCATTGAACACCATTTTTGGCAATTTTCTCCTTATAATTAGCAAAGTGTACAACCTAAGCAGGTTTTTTATAACTCTTCTCTATTTATATAACAATACAATAATCTTTCATGCGTACAGTTATAAAAATGAGTTCAGGTTGTACACCAAACTGCATTTCTCGGAGGAAAATGCCTATTTTTCGGTGTTCAAGGTGTACAACCTAAACGCCTATAATTTTCATTTCTCCGAGAAGATGGTGCTTGATTTCACGTTTAGGTTGTACACCAAAGCCCTAATCCCTGCCTAAATACTGCCTCCTTTCTTAAATCTGATGTTAATATACACTCTCTGCCTATTTGACTTGCTCCCTCGATTCCTCTGCTCAATCTTATAGCAGGGATTCGCTGTGTAACTATCCATTCCTTTTTTAGTAAAGTGTAGTTGAAGTATCTTTTCTTTGAAAGTCTGTCCATTCTCTGGCATAATCCCATTTCTATTGCACCACTTTTCATAATCACTAAATGCGGCATCTTTCCTTATCACATCACCTTCACTGAACTCCAATCTATCAACACTCCATTCCTGCACGCTTTCAATATCAGATTCCATAATCTCCGCAATCTCATCATTATTTTCTATTCGTGTAAAATGCCCACTCTTTAAAACTCTCCTCAATCCATCAACTGCAAATACAAGTATTCCCTCTAGCTCTTCTTTAGTAGTTATCTTCTCTAACATATTCGTATCTGTTTTCTTATCTGTAGTTGCGAATGTTTTAGGGAACTCTATCAAATGAATCCTTGACAACATAGCATTAGATGTATCTTGAATAAAGGGCATTTCATTAAATGCAAAGATAAGTGTAATATACGGATTGAAACTGAACGAAGATGAATAGAGATTTCTCGCTTGCATTGGGTCTCCACCTGTTATCAACTTCAATAATTCCAGTTCCTTTACATTCTTCATGCTTGACTCCGCACCAAGATTAGCTAACTTACCATACATACTTGCTCGTGTATCATTATCATTAATCACCTGTGTAAAAGTTGCAGCCATATAATTGTCCTTACCAATTAATCTTCCAATTGACTGAATCAGTGTAGATTTACCATTTCTCCCACTGCCTTTAAGAATAAAGAACGCTGGGTTACTGCTTATAACACCACGGTAGAGTGCTAATCCAATCATCTCTTGCACTAATAGATTTCTCTGCTTTCTTCCAATTACAACTTCACTTAAGTATTTTTTGAACTTCGGACAATTCGCTTTTCGAAGTTCTTCTTCAACTTGTTTTCGACTACTGATGTCCAAACCTGTTGTATAATTATACTTTTTACCATTAATAGTAATGACCTCTGCAGATAGAAGTACATCGATGGGTTTACCATCCTTTGTGTAGACAACTGCTTCTTCATTACGGATAAAATTATTTCGTTTCAGTTTTTCAAGTACCTCATCTCTAAATTGAATATCCATTCTTACTACTTCTGAAGCCCTTTTACCAATGACCTCTTCAGGGGTGAAACCAAGGATCTTATAGAAATTTCTATTCACTTCAATATATTCCCCCGTTTCAATATCACTTATCCCCGCAATCGCAGGATTACACTGAAATGCTTTAGAGAATTTTTCTTCAGACTTTTTCAATGCTGAGATGTCTTTGCTTGTTCCAAAGATAGCAGGATTTCCATCCCATGTGCTCCAAACTACATATGTTTCAACAAAGACTTGTTCACCATTCTTGGCCATCAACGGAATCGTACATGTCTTTCGTTTTCCATCCAAAATATCGTTTATGACCTTTTCAACATCCTCCCGATATTCTTTAGGATGTACAATTAAAACTGATTGACCTATTAGCTCCTCAGCCGCATACCCAAGACGTTCAGTTACCTGCTTGTTTACTGTCTGAATCTTACCTTGCGCATCCAATATAAAATGAAAATTGTCAACAGTATTGAAAAAAATACGAAGATTATTCTCACTTTTTCTCAGCATCTCTTCTGCTTGTTTACGTTCAGTGATATCTCTGATAGCTCCTTGACTAGCAATAAGTTGTCCCTGTGAATCCTTTAAAAAATTGATCTTTAACTCTCCCCAAAAAGTCGAACCATCCTTACGAACATATTCAAATTCCAAGATTGGTATATCTATCTCCTTTTTATCTTGCATTAAATGTCTATATCCCTGAAAAGAGTCCATTGCTTTTTTATAGGACTCTGCAGTCATAATCTCTTCGATTTTTAAATCATATGTCTCTTCGATGCTATAACCAAATATGTCCTTAACGGACGGACTTACATACGTAATATTAAGATCTATATCCTGAGTAAATACCACATCGGTCATATTGTGTGCGAGGAGCCGATATTTCTCCTCACTTGTTCGTAATGATCCAACTGCATCCTTCATTTGTGACTCATTCTCTTTATACTGGGTCATATCTTTACCAATAACGAGAATTTGTCCAATGCTATTGTTTTTCTTTATGGGATATGTTGAAAATTCCATGATATGTTGTTTTCCAGATTTATCACTTAGTTCACATGTAAAACATGTTGTGGAACTCCCTTTTAATGAATTAATAAAAACCAAAATAAATTTTGATAAATTGTGCCGAGAAAAAACTCCAGGCATTTTCCAAAATCGTTTGCCAATAATATCAGACACGTTGAAACCTGAAAATGCAATTCCGGCATTGTTTATCTTGATAATTCTACCTGAACGATCAAGATATAACATGAGATCGGTGGTACTCTGAAAAATCAATTCACTGATACGGTCAGTGTTATGTTCTGTAATACTCTTATCAAATTGGATATCCTCAGAGTCTTTATTGCTAATGGACTCAATGTATCTTTCTATCTTCTCTAAAAACTCTGGCTCCTCTTTCCAAGATTCAGTGTTTTCCTGTTCTCCTAAAAGATCCTGAATAGTGATATCGTTTTCCATCTAATACACCAATACTATTGATTCTGAATTTCAAACCAACAAAAAACAATTGTCTTTAATTGGATCAGAATGTAATCTGTTGAATCTTAAAAACTATTACTAAAAAATCAGATAATAATTATTCGAACAGGTTTATTCTGCTTTTGCCGAAAAGAGATCATGGATGAAAAGGATACTGAACTGGGTAAATCGGTAATTATTTCAAAGCATTTCATGATGACCAGTATTGGATTATAGCACCCGTATCTCCGTTGCCTTTAACCCTTGTTTTGTCCTCTCAACATCATATTTTACCATTTCACCTTCAGTAAGATAAACAGCCCAAAATGATAAATCCGATTTATGAACAAAAACATCTTTTCCATCATTGCCTTTAATAAAACCATATCCTTTCTTAATATTATACCATTTAACTTTACCTTTCATAAAAAATCACTTTAAAATATCCTTTAATTATATTCTCAGTTCAATCTTCAATTATATCTATATCATCAAAAACTTGACTTGACATTAACTATCAACTTACATTAAGAATCTTTATTTTCAATCGAAATAACAGTGCAGGTTACAACAACCTTCTTACCCGCATACGGATGGTTAAAATCCACCGTGATCATATCATCAGTCACATCAACAATAACACCCTTGAGTTTCTTCCCCTGCGCGAGATCCACAATAATAGCGTTACCAACATCTGTTGAGATATCTGGACGAATTCTTTCCTTTGAGATGCTCATCAATAGCTCCTCGTTATGATCACCAAACGCATCCCTTGCATCTAATGTAACTGTTTTTGTCTCACCAACCTGCATCCCAACAAGCTCCTGTTCAAGTGCGGGAAATATTTGGTTTTCCCCAACAGTAATATTTGAATGTTTCTCATTTGTCTTATAGAAAATTTCACCATTTTCAAGTTTACCTTCAAAGGATAGCAGCACCTTGTCCCCAATATCAACCAACTTCATTTATTCCCACAATCCATGATTCGTATGTTCATGCAAAAAGAGAGTTTTGGAGGAATATTCATCATCCAAAAACTCGCTGAATTCGAAATCAACAATTTTTCTTTCCTTTCAATGCGTTATAACATGTCTTCCCATAAATACCTTTGGATGGGTCATCCATCGGCTTTTTTTAGATTAACAACGAAAAAATAACCTGCTCAATCATCTTCAATTGTATAAAAGACTAATTTTTAAATAAGCAATCAACCTTTACCTATTTCCTATGGCAGATTCGATTGGGAGGTTTCAAACCAAACCATTCACTCAGTACCGAAGAAACATTTCCCTGATAACTGGTGAAGGGTGGCGTAAACACAGCATCCATGCACTCATCGAGGTCGATGTAACAACCGCTAAGGAACTTATAAAGAAACACAAGGAAACAACCGGTGAGAGCATATCCTTTACTGGTTGGATCATTAAATGCATGGCACAAGCGGTCTCAGAACATAAAGAAATCAACTCTTATCGGGTCGGACGAAAAAAAATCGTTTATTTTGATGATGTGGATGTACCAATCCCCATCGAACGAAAAATCGATGGAGAAAGCGTTCCAACAATCTACATCCTTAGAAAAGTCAATGAAAAGACACTCAAAGAAATCTCAACAGAGATACGATCAGTCCAACAAAAATCCCTTAAGGGGAATAAGCAGGTCATCGCAGATCATTTCACCCCCCTTGAAAAATTTGCGTTCAAAGCCCCAATGATACTAAAAAAACTCCTTCTCCGTATCATCCGACATAAAGGGTTCCTAAAAAAGAAACATATGGGTACCATTGGTGTCACTGCAATCGGGATGAAAGGAAGATTTCCTGGCTGGGCAATACCATTAGGAGGTACGACCACAGTCCTTTTTGTACTTGGTGGTATCACAAAAAAACCAGGTGTAGCAAACGGATCGATATCAATAAGGGATTTCTTTCATATAACCATCACCTGTGATCATGACCTTATCGATGGTTCACCACTTGTACGGTTCATAGACCGCTTTACAGAGCTATGTGAAGAAGGGTTCTCATTAACAGATCTCTCAGGGCATTAAAACAGCTTTTATCGCTAGATATCTACAGCGACCAGATCCCTATCAACCCGTTGCAGACAATCAGCAAGCCGCTCCTTCAAATGTTCATCCTGGGATGCACGTCGTATCTGTTGTAACATATCAATGATGCGGCGGAAGAGACGAACAACATCACCCTCCTGATAATTCGTCAATGATACAACATCCTCAAAATGTCCATTGTCACTCCAAATCTCCACCAAAGCCATCATTCTTTTTAATGAAAGCTTATTCAATTTTCTGATAAAATGTGTATTCCAACTAAGCTTTTTCAGCAACAACTGATAACTCCTTTCAATACCCTGAAAACTAAAATGATCATTAGGTCTACGCTCATAGATGATACCAGCAATGACCTGCAAAAGCTCTGTATCTGTTAACTGCTGATACAGATCTGTTGCAAAAAGCTCACTTATTAGTACTTCCTCGAAATAGATCTGTTTCGCAAACATGCCCTTTTCAGTCAATGTGCCCTTGGAAGAAATATATCCCATCTTTTGAAGCAGATGGACCTTACTTGTAAACGATGTTTTCATGCGGACCTGTTTATGGGTCTCATGTTGTCGGCGAAACGCATGGAAATTCATTCGTAAGAATCTATCGATCTCCTCTTTTGAATACGAATCGATCATGTTTAGGACCGTATTAAATGAAAGGGTGAACTGACTTTGAATCGGTTCAATATCCTTTTCTGAGATACGAAGATAATCCTCCTTTGTTTCACCCTCCTGAATCAATGCAACAACAAAACCTTCTGTGTCAATACCCCGTCTTCCTGCTCGTCCAGCAAGCTGAAAATATTCTTTTGAGGTGATCACACGGAACCGTTGCCCATCAAATTTACGAAGCCCGTTTAAAATAACGGTTTTCGCAGGCATATTCACACCAACAGCAAAGGTCTCTGTTGCAAACAACACCGGTAACAACCCCTGTGCAAATAATTCTTCAACGGCGAAACGCTGCTGCGGAAGCATTCCTGCGTGATGAAAACCAATACCATTTTGAAGACTTTTTATAATTTCCCTTGTTGAAGAAAGATGTTGTATCTCCTCAGATGCAAAATGATTCATATACATATCTTGAATTTGTTTCCTTTTTTCATTATCGCGAATAAACGTCCTCCTTTTTTGCAGTTGTTTCGCTTCAACCTCGCATTGCTTTCTTGAAAATGAGAACACGATAACAGGTAGCTTCTCATTGAGCTGCATGACGATATGACCCGGAGAAACAGATGACCTGGTGTTTTGATTCTTTTTTTTCTTAGACTTCCTCTTTTTATGTGAGGGGGTTACTGAATCCCGTTCAACAAATCCTTTATATTGCTCGTATAGGAATTGATGTAATGGAACGGCTCGTTTACCACATCGAACGATCTCAACTGGGTGATCTCGCATAGTGCGGAGCCATGATGCGAATTCCTTTGCATTAGGAATTGTCGCGGATAAACAAAGAAAACGTATATTTGCAGGGCTGAAAAGAATGGCCTCTTCCCATACGGTCCCTCTTTCAGGATCATTCATAAAATGGATCTCATCAAACACAACATAGGATACGTCATTAATGATTGGATCTTGCTGAAGAAGCATATTCCGATAGATCTCAGTTGTCATAATCAAGATCGGTGCATGAGGGTTGATGACAACATCACCAGTTAAGATCCCAATGTATTCTTCACCATACTGATGTTTAAAATCCCTAAATTTCTGATTTGATAATGCTTTTATTGGTGCGGTATATATGACCTTTTTCTCTGTCTTCCTGATACATTCGTCTATGATGAATTCAGCGATAACGGTCTTTCCAGTCCCTGTCGCAGCACTCACGACAACAGTTTTCTGCTGTTCCAATGCATGTATCGCCTGAACCTGGAAACTATCAAGGGTAAGCCCATTAAATTTCATTTTTTCACGTGTCTTACATAATATGAAATGTTTTCTTCAAAAATATACATTTGTCACATACCAAGTGATTATTATTTTTTAAACAAAGCAATGTATGCATTATTTTTTCTAGGTTAATAGAAACAAGGTATATATAAAACCTTAACATGGATAAATAGTGGAATAGTTACTTATCTACCCGTAGAGACTGTTATACTGTTACGATAATCGTTTTGTTATTCTTCTACAACATCATTTTATAGTCCGGACTCAAAAATAGTATCTATGGACATATTCACACTCATTGGCACCGTTATCATCATTGTGATGATACCTGTTGTCATTGGATATGGATTATGGTTCATCTTTGGCGAACCAAAAATGACCTAAATAGTTTTATAATATCGTATTGTTTTACGCAGGGATGATGAGGAACCATACCCCAATTAGAATACCGATAAGAGTACATGCAAACACTACGTTAACGGTATCTTCAAACTCTTCTTTCATGAGTACAACCCATTTTCTTTTTGTAATAATCATGTAAGTTAAAACAGTGTTTAAAAATCTTTTTCGCAGCTCATCGATTAGCTGCATATGCTGATGTATATATAGTACGAACGATTCTGAAAATGACCAAAGGTATATGAAAATGTACCTACTCCCTTGATAGGACTTTTTCTATCCTGTTGCTTAACTCTGTGATATCAACAGGTTTCTCGATGTAATCGTCGCCGAGAAATTCTCCAGCGTTTTCAGCGATACGATCTGTTCTTGCCGTAAGAAAAACTATGGGTATCTTATGCCAATTTGGATTGTCGCGAAGTTTATCAAAAACTTCCCACCCGCTCATTTCAGGCATCATGATATCTAATAAGATCAGATCTGGTGGTTCCTGGGATTCGAGTATCTCAAAACATTGTTTTCCACTTTCAGCGGGAATCACCTGGTATTGATCGCCATATGTCTCCTCAAGCGCCGTTTTAATTCCGAAGATCTGGTCCTTCTCATCATCAACAAGCATTATCCTTTTCATCCGTTCACATCTCCCTCAGATGGAATTTTCCTGCGGCAATATATGCTGTTCCTATTAATTACTCTTTTGGCAAAACATCCTAACTACATGTCAAAAATACATAAGAAAAATCGGCAATATCTTTGTCCATTTTTTACTATATGTAGTTGCTATCTTTCTTTAATTATAGGTCTTATACTATACAGCTCATGAGGATAATCAAAAAATTTCGCAGGTTTTTTATCCAAAAAAAAGATAATGAAACTTACAAAAGATTGTATGTGATGGGAGCAGTCGGTAGATACTGCATATCTCCGACGCCTCTAACCCGCTGAGATGCGTTGATACTAAATATCTCGTATCTCATTATTCACATACACTTATTTTAATGTTTGAAATAATATTTAAATGTTTTGTAAAAAAGCTCGTTCCTGTATCTAATAACCATGCATATTTATAAACAAAAAACCTATCGATACAAGCAACATGTCTTCTGGAACGATTCTCAAAGACACATACCATTTCGAGGAAATATTTACTCTCTTGTCTAAGAACATGGAAACAGCACAAACACCACTTGTCACAAGAAAAAAATGGGAAAAGATTAAAAAAACACCTTTTACCGTGCTAATCTCATGCATCCTAAGTCTTAGAACAAAAGACGAGGTCACTGAAGAAGCATCAATACGTCTCCTCCAACCATATGATACACCACAAAAACTTATCGATTTGCCAGAAGAAACCATTCAAGAACTTATATATCCAGTGGGATTTTACAAAACAAAGGCTAAACGGATCAAAGAACTATCACGAACTCTTATCACATCATATAATGGGGAGGTACCAGAAGATTTTGACACACTACTCACCCTTAAAGGTGTCGGGAGGAAAACAGCAAACATTGTTATGGTCTATGGATTTGATAACTCAAACCATCTACCAATTGATACACATTGTCATCGTATACCAAATAGAATAGGATGGGTAAAAACAAAAACACCAGAGGAAACGGAGCAGCAACTACGAAATATTCTGCCAAAACGATACTGGTCTGATTTCAATCATCTCTTTGTAACATTCGGACAGACCATCTGCACACCAATATCCCCTCATTGCTCAACCTGTCCAATTAACAAATATTGCAAAAGAATACAGGTAAAAACCTATCGATGATAAAAAAAAACGACAGATATGATGTTATTTAGGAGTTTCTCTAATATGATCCTCTATCTCCTTGAGTGATAGATCCTTTTTATCCGTCATCATATCTACCATACGATCCTTCTCGGTCCACTCGGAATAATACTCTTTTTGCCTGTCAGAAAGCGAAAAAGATATACCTTTCTTCTCTGCAAGTTTCTTTAATTGCTGCAGGCTCATCTGAGATAATAGCTCCTTCTTAATAGACATGCTTTCCACCTCACAAGTATGATCTGTTGCTTTTGGCCCAACTTCAACTAATTTCCAGTAATCATTGTATTCTAATTAAAAGTTTGTCTTTTAATTAAAAATAAAAAAATATGGAACGAACGACGGTTCCCAATCAAACCGCCGGATCGTTTTATCTACCGAAAAATATCTTTGCAATGTCAAAAAGTTCCATTTTCACGGTCTTTGATACACCAACAGCTTCCTGCAAAGAAATTGGAACGATCGAATCACCTTGAAGCGCGACCATTTTACCGAAATCATTGTTCTTAAGACATTCAACCGCAGCGACACCAAATCTTGTTGCAAGGATACGATCATGAGCAGTGGGACTTCCGCCTCTCTGAACATGACCAAGAATTGTTACCCTTGTATCAACCTGCAAACGTTTCTCAATTTCTTTAGCTAATGAATGACCGATACCACCAAGACGAACATGACCAAACTCATCACGTTCACTCGATTGAGTCACAACCATATCGGAATCCTTTGGTTTTGCACCCTCTGCGACAACAACAATACTGAACCGTTTCCCTCGTTCATATCGACCACGAAGGTTCCTGCAAACTTCTTCGATATCAAATGGGACCTCAGGGATCAATATCTCATCAGCACCACCAGCGATACCAGACAAGGTAGCAATCCATCCTGCGTGACGTCCCATCACCTCAACTACGATCACCCTGTGATGTGACTCCGCAGTGGTATGCAACCGATCGATTGCATCGGTCACAATTGAAATGGCCGTATCAAATCCGAAGGTATAATCAGTACCATTCAGGTCATTATCAATGGTCTTAGGAACGCCGACCACGGGGATGCCCTCCTCATGAAGCTTCAACGCAACGCTTAGAGTGTCATCTCCACCGATGGCAACAACAGCATCGATACCAAAACGTTTCATATTCTCCCGAAGCTTCTGTATGTCCTCCGGTCGCTTATATGGATTTGTTCGAGATGTTCCAAGTATCGTTCCACCTTTTGGGAGAATACCTGAAACCGAATAATCCGTCAGTAGTTCTATCTCTCCATCAACCAAACCTTTCCAACCATTTCTAATACCAATGATCTCCCACTCATACCGGATAGAAGAGCGAACGACTGCCCTAATGACTGCGTTAAGACCAGGGCAATCTCCACCACCAGTTAATACACCGATTTTTTTCACGCATCCACCTCGCAACGTACATTCTATAGTAGTACGCAGGCAGACTCTATCACATGATGTTTTAAAATGTTTTTGACAAAAACAGTTTTTTGGAAGTTTATATTCTATCTAAACCATACTCTACTCATAAAGCATTCAGCATTGATCTATAACTTATCAAGTACACGGCTCGCCGTCCGAGCAGAATCATGCCATTTTGGTTGATACGTCTTACGGATCTCCCTATCATACTCATCAAGGTCCAGATGCTCCAACATCTTACGACCCGCTTCATAGTTCTTACGAATATTCAGGTTGATGGCCCGTCCTGTCCCATGGAACATTACGAACGGTAAGGTCATCAAGAACTTAAAACCGATCGGGAGTCCTTCTGGTCGCCAAACACCCTTTGCAGGTTTGATCCAAAGATCTGCAGGGTCCTCGCCAAAATGAGGAATAGGGATCTTATTTGGGGGAGCATGAAAGAAATCAGCGGAGACATCACTGATGGCCCATTTCCCATCAATAAAGGCCTCCCCGCTTCCATGAAGAACAAAAAAATTCAATGTGTCAACCCATTTCTGTACCAATGGGTCAGCTGCCATATAAATATTATACAATGCTTCAATACCTTGAGGAGAATACAGACGATACCGTGCCTTGATACCAGCAGCTCGACAAAGGGCGTTAAACACACTTAACTTATCGATACAAGTGCCATGCCCCCATCGGAGACAATCACTTGCAAGTTTCGGTGGTGAGAAATCGATTCGTATCTTCCCATTGACGAACTTGAACACATTCTCTGCATATTCCCAATCAGAGAGCTTGTATGCCCCAAGTTCACGGGCCATAGCCATGATATCAGGATGATACGGGTCACAGAGAAAGGTTGGACGTAAATACCGTTCATCTGATTCAGGTACTCTCATATCCTCTGTGAACTTTGGAATAGTATACGGTAATTGTTTTGGTCTTAGATTCAATGGACCTTCTTTACATCCTTTATTAGCGTTTACCACCAACAAGGGATGACGAAGTGCAATGAATAAAAGTGAAGGGATCGTTCTGGCAAACGTTCTTGTCCAATTTAGGTCAAAAAAATAACCTTTCTCTCGCCATTCTCGCATGAAAAACATAGTGTATGTTACCCCTTTCTTACCTGTACCTTTGTGAGCTCCTCAGCCATCAGCCCACGCATAAGATTCGCACAGCCCTTCCCCTCTGCACCAGCCATCCGGGTGATGTCTGATTCCAACACAGGACCCTCACGATCACACATGGGGCACCGTTTCAATAGTTTGACACGATCACCTGTGATGATATAACCGGGGTAACTATTTGCAACAGGGTCCAGGAATGCAAAACGTCCCCATCTTCCGTATCCTATATTTCCCTCATTATCATCAAGGATTATAGGGTGGATCCATGGGTGAAGATGTTTATAGCCGCCTTCGCAAGATACACCAAGCCCGTTCATTTCAGACATTCCATACACATCAACATAGTATTTTTCAGGGATCCCCAATGTTTCTTTCACAAGTGTTGCAAACTCTGAAACTGGGACCTTCCTGTCCTCAAAGATCTTCCAACCACCGCCAGTGAACACGACGCTGTTGGTCTGACCGAGGTCTAATTGTATGCCTTGTTGTTTCATATGCATCATTAAACTATACAATTGAAAAGGTGGTGAGACAATGACCACTTGTTCGTTCTCTGCATCAAGTTTTTTCAAAAGTTCCAGCATGTTCTGCTCACCTTTGATCATCGCCTTTTTCAAAGCCTTCAGGACAAGTTTCTCCTTGAAATTCTTTGGATGTCCCGTTGACATTAAACGAGCGATCATCATGCTTATCTCCCGATCTGTGAGAAAATGACGATGATCGGGGGTGAACACTTTTGCGCCTTCACCAAGCCATTTTCCTATGGTCAAAAAGGTATTAGGTGAACCTGGGTAGACGTAATGAGGATCAGCCTCTAGAACAGGGGGGATAGTAAGTAATGTTTTCACTGCGGCATAATAGAACCGCTGGAATGTCGCTTTATCTCGGAACATAAAACTATAATGACCCGTGGTTCCTGAGGAATGGTTCACTAGCCCATCCAATCGTTTTTCAGCCCAGCGGAGAAACTCTTGAAGATCCTTTCCACGGAAATCATAGACACCAACATCAACGGTGCTGATCTTTTTCAACCACGTATACACATCTTTTGGATTTTCTGTCGGGTACTCTTTGAAGAATGTATCCGGTAGCATCGGAATCTTTTCAAGATCTTCAATTGTTTGAACATCTTTAGGATTGAAATTATATTCCTGGCAGAGTTGATGATAGAATTTGCTTTTTTCAAAATGATGGTTCACTGATTCCTGGATTGATCGTAGTTTCATATCCTCTGCAGTAGTAGTTGGAATCCGAAAGTAATCCTCCGTACCATATATCATTTGATCAATGGTGCTCCACTGTTCTTTTGGTCTCCCAAAAAGATCCTGACTTCTCTTCCACAAGGGGCTGGCGAATGAATTGCTCATGCTGCATCCTCTATTATTTGAAACAAATGTTATTTATTTTATCCAATTTGAATGCTCCTACAGAATTATACTGCTGTGAGACACATGATTTATGTAGTTTCAATAGCACTACATTATCCTTTAAATATGTTTTCCCAGGATTTCCGGTCATTTTACACTTTTTTTCGAAAATTTTGATAAAACATCCTAGAGATATCATGGATTAAGCCGTGTCCTATCACGTGGGAACAGTATACACTCACGGATATTGTAAATATCAAGAAGCTCCATCATGAACCGCTCTATACCAAAACCAAAACCCCCATGAGGCGGCATACCATACCGAAATCCCTTCAAATACGATGAAAAATCATCGATGTTCAAACCCAACTCCTTTATCCGAGCCTCTAAGAGATCGACCTGATGGATACGCTGACTACCCGATGCAAGCTCAACACCCTTACATTCCAGATCAAAACCACGTGAATATTTATCGCCCTCCGGCATCGTATAAAACGGCTTGGCCTGCAGTGGATACCTTGTAATAAAATAGAATTCATGTCCCTCAGCCTGCATGATCTCACCAAGAAGACGTTCATCCTCCGTACCAAGGTCCTCACCCCACTCAACGTGACAATCATGTTTCTCAAGTAACTTCAATGCCTCATCATAGGGCACCCGTCTAAATGGAATAGTGGGTATAGTAACGGTCTTTCCAATGATTTGTAACGCATCTGTTTGTTTACTTGCAGCCGTCCACATGTTATGCACAAGGGTCTCAAGCACCTCCATTACTTCCTCTTCACTAGAGATGTATGCCATCTCCACATCAACAGCGGTACTCTCATTCAAATGACGACGCGTGTTATGCTGCTCAGCACGGAAATACCATGCGATCTCATACACCCGATCCAGACCAGTCGCCATCAACATCTGCTTATACAACTGAGGAGACTGAGCAAGAAACGCATCCTTCTCAAAATACTTCACACGGAACACATCTGTTCCCCCCTCAGAAGAGACACCAATGATCTTAGGCGTGTGAACCTCATCAAATCCAAGGGAACGTAACGTCTCATGAACAGAACCAAGAACAGCAGAACGGATCCTAAAGATCGCCTGAACCTCTGGTTTCCTCAGATCAAGGAACCTATTATCCAACCGGGTCTCAAGCTCAGCATCAACCTTATCAACAATACCCAAGGGAAGCGGGGTCTCAGAACTTGAGAGCACAGAGACGGTCTCCGGCAAGATCTCATACCCATTTCGAGCTTTATCACTCTTCTGGCACAGCCCTTTCACTGAGACAACAGACTCACGTGGAATAGATGCCAATGTCTCAAATGCCTCAGGATTCAACTTTTTAATACAAGTAACCTGCAACGTCCCCTTTCTATCACGAATGATAACAAACGCAAGAGAACCCAGATTCCTTACATCCTCAACCCAGCCAGCAACAGAGATGTTCTGACCAAAATCGTTTTCCGTTACATCCAAAGAATAATGACTTCGTATCTTGTCCATATGTTCACCTATACATCAATTTCATTCAATCTTTTAGCAATAAACTCCAACACTGCATGCAATCCTTGTTTATTATCCCATTGATTGACCAAACTTTTCAAAGCAGAGACATCAACACCTTTCAACTCCTCAACATACTTCGTTATATTTCGGAGGGCTCTACAAACATTATCCACGATCGTAATATCCGCAGAACGAGCAGTACGAGACAACGGGTTCAGATCAATCGTAATAACAAACTTACCCATCGACTTCAACGCCTGACACCTATCCCCATCCTCAAGCGGAACAAGGACAACATCAGAAGAAAAGATACCATCCCTTTCACAAAGTCCTCTATCATGTGCCAACCCTGGAATACGTTCCAATGCATTCAACCCAAGGACCCTTTTTGCACCATGTGCTTTCAACTCATCGACCAAAAGACCAACACGCTCATCGGTACGATGGAACAAATTCACCTCAAGAACCGCGGGAACACAGCCAGACAACTCAACACAATCATCAGCAACCAATGCCACAACATTCCCATTCACAGAGATAACCGGACGTTCTGCCAATAGCAACTGAGCAGCTGCAACCTTTTCTGCTTCAAGAGCAACATCACAACTTTTCTCCCCAAGAAGATAATCAAAAGCCTCACCACGACCATGAGCAATCAATCCTGTCTCATGCACCAAACCTTTAGCCATACCATCAGCAAGACGTTGACGCAACATCAACGACTCATACCGCGGATGACTTCTTGGGATACTACCTTGCATACACACCCATCAATAAAAACCCACTAAAAAAAACTTATTCAAGAAATACTAAAAAAAGAAAAAAACAATGTACGGGATCAAACCCATACACTATCACAAATACAAACCTATTTAACCATACATATTCGGCTGCGGCGCCCTCGTTGAAGACACCATCGGTTTCGCCTGCTGATGGAACTTCTGCAACTGCTGCTCAATACGCTCCGATTCCTCATACAATGGTGCAACATTGATATCGATATCAATGATCGAAGCAATCACATTAATAGCAGCGGCAGCAGCCCGTGCATCAGGGTATTTTGGATGAGCCTCCGTCAAAATAGAGATCACATCAAAAGCAGACTGCTTCCCCTTATTTAACAAAACACCAGAAACACCGGCAATAATGCCATTCTTGAACTGAGGGATATTCTTCATAGCCAGCATCTGACGAACACCATTGGTCGAACCAATCGCATACGCCTCAGCAACCGCTTCCTCCTCAGCATTCTTCCCCTCAACAACCATACCCTCCGGTGAGATCATCAACCTGCAATGCTTCTGATTCACCCATTCCATAATAGCAGCTGAGATCTCATTGATCAAATGTGGTTTAGGCTTGAACTCAGAAACAAAGACCACGATCTTCTGACCCGTTGGCTGATCACCAGCATAAATACGCACTGGTGACAACGGCTCACCCGTATGCACAACAGAAAGCGCAGGGAACTCACCTGAATCAAGTGCGCCTATCTGACGAAGATTTAATGCATCAATCAAGTAATTCGCAGCGATCGTACTCACAAGCCCAATCGATGGAAACCCTGCAATGACCGTTGCTCCTTCAAGATTAACTTCTTCAAAATCAATTATCTCTACATCATTATGTTCCAGATACCATCACCATCCGAATCGTAAAAGCTAATAGGAATTCTAGGATTTAAACCCATTGGTGCAATCTACCCTTTCACAACACCCAACGGCTTCAAACGAACAACCTTCTTTGATATACCTGCACCATGAACCGCATCAACAACCATCCGGATATCCTTATACGAACCTGGTGCCTCCTCAGCAGCCACCTTCATACTAGCAGGATGAACATATATCCCTCTCTCACCCAACTGCTTTACGATGGTCTCCCCCTGATACCGACGGGTCGCCTCATTCCGTGACATCACTCGTCCGGCACCATGACACGTGGAACCAAACGTCTCCTCACTCTGTTTTGTCCCATGTAAAAGATAGCTCTCTGTACCCATATCACCTGGGATGAGAACAGGTTGACCTACCGACTCATACCGCAAAGGAAGATCGGTACTACCTGGTCCAAACGCCCGTGTCGCTCCTTTCCTATGAACACACAACCGTCGCTTTTCTCCATCAACAATATGCTCCTCCAACTTCGCAATATTATGACACACATCATACACAATATCCATCCCGAGGTCCTCCGAACTTGACCGTAACACCTTCTCAAAAGACTCACGTACCCAATGAACGATCATCTGACGATTACACCAAGCAAAATTCGCAGCACATGCCATCGCTTTAAAATAACTCTCACCCTCCTTAGAAGTAACAGGAGCGCAAGCAAGCTGCCGATCAGGAAGCCAAATATTATACTTCCGAACCGCCTTCTCTAACACCTTCAAATGATCAGAACAGATCTGATGACCAAAACCCCGTGATCCCGTATGGATCATCACACAGACCTGGCCAACATCAGTGATACCATACACCTTTGCTATCTCGGGATCGAAGATCTCATCAACATACTGGACCTCAAGGAAATGATTCCCTGCACCAAGTGAACCCAGCTGAGGCGCACCACGTTGCTTTGCCATCGTTGATACATGATCAATATCAGCATACTTCAGACGACCTTTTTCCTCCAAAAACTCCGTATCCCTTGACCAACCATATCCATGATCAACAGCCCACTGAGCGCCCTGCATTGCAACATCCTCAAGCTCTCCACGTTGCAAACGAACCTTCGCCTTGGAACCAAGACCAGAGGGAACATTAACAAACATCGTATCAACCAATTGCCGAATCGTGTTCTGATCAAGATCCTTTCTTAAAAGATTCGTGCGAACAAGTCGTACACCACAATTGGATACAACAAACCCATTCGCGATGAAATTATGATGGCTATCTGCAACAGTAAAATCATAAACATCACCCTGTGTTCTTACAACCTTCTGACGTTCAATGGAATCCCATAAAACACCGGAGTCACCAAGGCCTTTTGTTTTTTCTTTAGCAAACTCCCAAAAACCTGGAAAAGCATGGGCAATCCTTGGAGATGTTCCTCTTCCACCATACAATGATCTCTCTATGAAACGCTTATTCACATATGGGGCGGAAAGCCTGTCAACAATATCTTTCAACGAAACCCCTGATTGTTTTAACTGGACCGCAATCTCTGATGCTTGAACCCGCTCAGAAAGGACCTTGTTCTTCAACATCAGATACTGAAGAGCAATATTAGCGCGATGCCGTCTTTCTTTATTATATTCAAAACCAATCTTGCCCCATAAGTGGAGAAGATTGTCAGGTGCCGATGATATCTGTAATCGTAGCCGATAGGTAACATGATTATTCTTACCAACATACTCTTTTCTTGTTCTAATGATAGATGAGGTAATATCAAATTCAGTCAGAAGATCCTTTATCTGCAAAAGGAATTGATGTGCATTTCCCACAAAGTTCTCAGATTTATTCATTGAGAGGATCGGCGAGTAGAAATTATACCCATGATCCGTCACAGTCGAAGGGGAAGAAAGCTCTGCACCAAAAAAAGCCGCTAAAAACAACCGTTTTTGCCATAATTCCAGATCCAACAACCATGAAGGGACCAAGTAGTCCTGCATACTTTTATTGCCACATGGTGTTCCAAGTGCCCATAACAATGCAGCAAGACTCGATGAAGTAATCTTAATACTATGCTCAACTCGATCAAAGCGAACAGTGTCATACATGGTCTTGACCTCATGGCGTCTCTCTCTGTGATACACCTTTGAAGCAGTGAACCCGATTCGATCAATATCCTTCCGTATCTCTTCAAGGTCCTCAGCATCACCATATAACCAAATAGTTCCCTTATTCCCCGAGAAATACAAGGTTCCATCACCAAAGACATAACCCATCAACTTAAGGAGATATGGAAGAGCATCATCATTCGCTCTTAACGGTAAGAGATTTCTTTTTTTCAACTCATACACTGTTTGAGATAGATCTTTCTTAAGTGGTAATTTACGAATATCTTCATCTGTAAGAATGATATTATCTGAAGGAACAGAGTAATTAACACCCACAAAAGGAAAGACAGCTATCAAACCATTATCCTCAATATCCATAAGAGGAACCATTCCATCAGGTGTATAGAACGGATGATCCTCCGTTGCAATAATCCTTTCCCCACATTGGGTCACAACCTCACAAATATTCTTCCTTGTCTTAAACTTCATAAACGCATGAATATCCGTATTCTTTATCTTCTGACCAAAATTCGCGCATTTAATACGATCCCGCATCCACGTCTTCTCAAAATCCTTAATACGCATTTGATATCCATGTTCATGCAGTATCAATGCATCACCATCAAGACAGTTGATATCAAAACCCACGCCGCCAGGAGAGATCACCCCATTTTCCACATCTGTTGCGGCAACACCACCAATGGGGAAACCATACCCCCAATGAATATCAGGCATTGCCATCGCCTTACCAACGATACCAGGTAACATGGTCATGTTCGCTGTTTGCTCAGGGGCATTATCCTTCCGGATATTCTGGATCATTTCATCAGAAGCATAGATGATACCAGAGGTCTTCATTGAAAGATTATGATGTTCACCTTTATAACTAGAAGGAATCTCAAAACGAAAATCTCCAATCTTATTTAACGGTCCATTCCAAACCATAGAACATCAAACACTTCGAATGAAAAACACCTTAATAAGTATTGATATTTGGACACCATGGGATTTTACGTTTCTCGTATCTTCCTAATGTATGGTACCCCTGTCTTTTCGTTGACCTGAACCTCATATCCCTCAGGAAGCTTGCATGGTGTACTGTCCTCAGGTGCTTCTTTACTGAAAAAATGAACGGTCCGTATCTCTTTTCCACCGATACGAAGTTCCTTCTTATACAAGGTGTACTCCCCATGCATATGCCTGCCTTTTCCCTTGGAGGTTGAAGGTGCAGTTATAATCCTTTCAGAAGATTCTTCTTCCTTTGGGACTATTTTCTCCTTTTTTCTTTTAGGTTTCTTGTCAAAACGAGCGAAGACCAGTTTCTTTTTTGTTTTCACCGGCCTCTTCTTTTCCTCCGTTGCTTCTACAACAGGTTCCCAGGCGGATGAATCAGGTTTTTTATCAATAGCTTCCTTTTCTCCTTCTCCACCTTCCCATATCTCAGGTTCCTTTGAATCATGTCGGACAACGAATCTTTTTGATAAGCGTAATGGCTTGTTTTTCGGCTTCTTTTCCACTTTTTCCTTTATTTTCGGTTCGACGATCTTTTCAGGTTCAGCTTGTACGGTTTCCTCTTCAACCTCACTCCATTGAGGGAGAGCCTCAACGGATTCCTCTTTATCGGAAACAGGTTTTTCAACCGTTTTCATCTCAGGTTCTTTTGTCTCTTCTCGCAATGGTTTAACTTCAATGAACTCCGGAATCGTTGAATCATTAGGTCTCTCAATATCAAATAACTCCTCATCAGGGAAAACTGGTTCCTCCTCCGGGGATTTTTCTTTTACCTCAACGGCAGGTCCAAAGGATTTTGTTTGCTGAACTGAAGAATTTGGTCGGTGATGGACAATTACACGTGGTGTGAGATCATCAGGTTTATCGGAAGAATGATGTTGGATGAATGGTTGTTTATCCCCTTGTTCACCCAGAAGACGCCGCTGCAAACCTGCCATATATTTTTCATCATCACTGTTCGATAAAGGAGATGTTGGGTTATCTAACATCCTGCGTATCCTTTCAAGTTTCTTTTCATCGCTTTCTTCTTGAGCCATGTTAGATACCTACCATAAGGTAATTATGATAACCAATAATAACCTTTTATGTTTTCTTGATTTGTTACGCAACTAGGCTATTTATATCTTTTTACTTACTTATTATTATAGTTTTACCATAATTTTTTAATTGTTTTCATTAACAAATTTATTAAGCAACAATCTCATATCCCTACTTTTGATTGACATGAATTTTAAAGGACGAGACATCATATCCATCAAAGATTTTTCTAGATCTGACATAAACTCTATTCTTTCATATGCAAAGAAAATGGTTCCGTATGCGAAGGGTTTACAGCGTACGAAAATTCTGGATGGTATCGTATTATCATCCTTGTTTTTCGAGCCGAGTACAAGGACGAGACTGAGTTTTGAAAGTGCGATGAACCGTCTCAACGGTCGGGTCATTGGTTTTGCGGACCCTACGGCGACATCACAGAAAAAAGGGGAGACCCTTGCAGATACCATACGCATGGCAGATGCATACAGCGATGTCATCGTACTGCGGCATCATCTTGAAGGAGCTGCCCGACTTGCAGCAGAATTTTCAGAAGTCCCGGTCATAAACGCGGGAGATGGTGCTGGAAGACATCCGACCCAATGTCTGCTGGATCTGTTCACCATTGAAACAGAGAAGAAACAGATCCAAGGACAGAACGTTGTGCTTTTAGGGGATCTCAAATATGGTCGGACGGTTCATTCCCTTGCCTATGCATTAGCATTATTCGGTGCGAATCTTACTTTTGTATCTCCAAAATCATTACAAATGCCAAAAGAACTGGTCAATGAATGTAAGGAACTAGGAGTGACACCAACTTCAACCTCTAAACTCGAAAAAGTAATCAATGAAGCTGATGTCCTCTACGTTACGAGGATCCAAAGAGAAAGATTCCCAGATGCAGAGGAATACAATCGAGTGGTTGGATCATATCAGATTAACAAACAGATACTTAGTAATGTCAAGAAAGATATGATTATCATGCATCCGCTCCCAAGAGTGACAGAGATTGATCCTGCGGTTGATTATACACCCAATGCAGTTTATTTCAAACAAGCATTCAATGGAGTTCCTGTTCGAATGGCCCTTCTCTCCATGGTAACGGGGGTGATGTTATGAACAAAGATGAAATGAAACCAATGAAAATACCACGTATCAAAGATGGAACGGTGATAGATCATATCCCCTCAGGAAATGCGCTTAAGGTCCTCAGGATCCTCAAGATCCCAACCTTAGATTCCAACACGGTCAGTGTGGCGATAAACGTTAAAAGCAAGATGGGCAAAAAGGATATCGTTAAAGTTGAGAATCGGGAGCTAGGCCGTGAAGAGGTGGATAAGATAGCGCTTATCGCCCCAAAGGCGACCATCAACATTATCAGAGGCTATGAGGTTGCTGAAAAGCATAAGGTGGAACTTCCAGATGAGCTCTCAGGGATTGCACGATGTCAGAACCCGACCTGTATATCCAATGCGGGTGAACCAGTGCAAAGCAGATTTATTGTGACCGACAAAGAGATACCACGTATCAAATGTTATTATTGTCAAAGGGAACCTGAGGATATCGCTGATCGTATCATCTGAGGGAATCAATTATCTCTTTAGCTCTATCAAGTTTTACTTTACCCTCTTTTACCAGCTGAACGGCAACCCTTTCTATCTCATCATCAGTAGCACCTGCCATCATCGCGATATTTTTGGCATGTAGTGACATATGACCTTTTTGAATACCAACTGTAGATAATGCGAAAACAGCTGCAAAGTTCTGTGCTAAACCAACACTAGCAATGATCCTAGAGAGATCATTAGCTGTTTTGATCCCCATTATTTTTTTACAGAGCAATGCTTTTGGGTGAATGCTACCAGCACCACCGACAATACCTACAGCAACGGGTAGTTCGATCTCGCCAACAAGATTACCGGATTCATCCTTCTTGTACGTGGTTAAAGAGGTATACTGTCCATCTCTTGCAGCATATGCATGTGCCCCGGCTTCAACCGCACGGAAATCATTACCGGTTGCGATGATAACTGCATCAATACCATTCATAATGCCCTTGTTATGGGTTGCTGCCCTATAGGGATCAATTGATGCAAGGGTGTATGCCTCCAAAAAAGCATCAACGATCTTTTCCCCACCCATCTTTTCTTTGTCAAATACAGCGGTTGCCTTTGCAAGACGCTTATCAGCTAGATTAGAAAGTATCTTCAAACGGATTCTACCATTCGTGATATCCTGAATGATCGGGGCCAGCGCTTCGACCATGGTGTTAACTGCGTTCGCACCCATAGCATCTTGAACATCTACTAAGAGGTGCATGATGATCATCTTACCAAGTGGGCTATCAAGGATGCGGACCTCAATATCTTTTGCTCCACCACCGAACTTAACAAGGACCTTATCTTGTTCATTGGCTATTTTGAGAAGTTTTTCTTTATTGTTCATTATTTCTTCTGCAGCGGATGCTATATCGGGCATATCCAATACTTGTATTTGACCGATCATCAAGGGATCGGTTACGGTGGTTTTGAAACCACCATGGATCCGAGCCATCTTTGCTGCGTTACTTGCCGCAGCGACAACACTTGATTCCTCAACAGCCATTGGAATAAGTATGTCTTTACCATCAATACGGAAGTTCACTGCTACTCCAAAGGGTATCTCAAAGTTACCTAGGACATTCTCAATCATATTATCTGCAAGTTTTATATCCATCGATTCTGAAAAAACCAATTGATCTTTTTCAGAAAGTTCTGCGAAATCCGTTACGATTTCTCGGCGTTTTTCGATTGGTAATTTGTAAAAACCAGATATCTGTGATGTTTTCTCATTTTTTTCCATACATTACCCTCGTATCATATGATATTTTTCATGTAAAATGGCTGCATACTTTTAAACTTGTGCGTTTTCTTTTCGTTTATCAGCGAAAAAAATCAGTGCAAAAATCTGTCATTTTAGCATGGTTCTGCATCAATGTCCTCACCTGCATAAACGATTATATATCCATCTGCGAAAAAGGTACTTAAAAGACAGCTATATTCTAGGAATTAGAAGGAATCGGGCTGGTAGTTTTTGTGCATCCCATCCCATCCTCTTTTACCAGCCTTCCTTCCTTTTTTCCTTGAGGATGGCAATAAAAAAAACTTTTGTATTTGTTTAGCTTAAGATATGCAAAGTTCCCTTCTTAGGAGTTTTTCAAGTTCGTCAAACACGTTTTTACCTTGAAGTCTCCATGTTGCAAACA
>CAYPIF010000058.1:0-29941 GCA_964410735.1 uncultured Thermoplasmatales archaeon | reverse complement strand
GTGTTGGGTGTAGGCCGTAAGCCTCCTTCTGTTTTAAACAGCATTCTACTATGCGCCCTACCTGTGAGCAGTCTGGACAACTGATCCCACTGTTTGGGCTTGCTCCAGGGGCAGATTGGCCGTTTCATCAAATCCCATGAAGACCTCAACATCATATGTATCATTGCATTATCCATGGGCTGTGTCGTTTCTGTTCCTCTGCAGAGACTCTCACCTCTACCACTTGAGTGATTCCCCGGTCCAGAGTGAGGGAGGACTTTCCTCAGCACAAAGCCGTGAGCTGTCCGCCTACTCCCAACAATCTATACATACAATGCTTTCTCTTAATAAATTTTCTTAAGTTATCCAGTAGTTAAGTTGTTAATTGTCTCTTGTGACATTTTACCGCACCACCTTTAAATACATAAAATGACAAAGAATGACATGGAAGGTGGTAAGGACCAATATGAGAAAAGAAAGCTCAAATCCCCCTATTCGTGAATCCCTGCCCGAGACTGATGAACCTATGTTCAGCGCTCATTTCGTTGAGCAGCTTGCCTTAATTCTTTTTGAGGATGACTAATATTAGTTTTTTAAGTGTATGCCCCCTATTAACCCTCCACCTTCCTATGCCCCCTTTTTTTGTATTGATGGTAAGATTTTTGAAACCGTGTTGTATGTTACCTGCTGATAACCTATGAAGATTGATCCATGGAGCTCATCGACGTATCAAGATTATGCACGATTGCGGGATGAATTTGGTATTGAGGAATTCTCTGAAGGGGTTTGGAAGGATCTCCCGCATCCTCATCGACTACTCAGACGTGGAGTTATTTTTGGTCATAGGGATTTTCAAAACATTACTAATGCGATAGAGAACAATGAACCATGGGCGATACTTACGGGTCTTATGCCTTCGGGAAGAATGCATCTGGGTCATAAGATGGTGATCGATGAGGTCATTTATTATCAAAGCATTGGTGCTGATATCTTTATTGCTGTCGCTGATATCGAAGCATATGGTACAAGAGGGTTTAGTTTACCTGAGACAAAGGAACTTGCGATCCAAGAGTACATCAAGAACTATATTGCACTTGGTTTAAAACCTGATAAATGCCATATATATTTCCAGTCAAAAAACTCAGCGGTGAAGGATTTAGCATTTCTACTTGGTAAAAAGATTAATTGGTCTCAGATGACTGCCACCTATGGTTTCAACGGGTCGACGAATATGACCCATGTTTTTTCACCATTGGTTCAAACAGGTGATATCCTTCATGTGCAGTTGCCACAGTTTGGTGGTGTCAGACCTGTACTTGTTCCTGTTGGTGTCGATCAGGATCCTCATATTCGTTTAAGCCGGGATGTTGCTCAATCCTATCGTTTGTATAATGTCATTAAGACAAAGGATGAGAAAATTGGGGTGTTTGTCAAGCCAGATGATAATGTATCCGCTCTCCTTGATCACGTTGAGGATATTGTTTCATCACTTGGGTTTCATAGTTTCAAACGTATCAATGAGTATAAAGCATTATACATCAACGATGCAACAGAGGTGGATATATCAAGGATTGATAAGACATTAGCAAAAACCGAACCACAACTTCAAGGGTATGGTTTTATCCAGCCTTCTGCGACATTTCATCGGTTCATGACTGGTCTAACGGGTGATAAGATGTCATCATCCAAACCGGATAGCGCTATCTTTCTTACTGATTCCCCTGACGAAGCACGGAGGAAGATCATGCATGCAAAGACAGGCGGGGGGGTAAGCCTTGAGGAGCAGAGGAAGAATGGTGGAAAACCTGATGAATGTATGATCTATGAACTATTCTTATATCATCTGATAGATGATGATGTGGAGTTACAGGAAATTTACAGGACCTGTCGTTCAGGTGAACGGATGTGTGGTCATTGTAAGAAACAGGCCTCAGATCTCATGGCTGGGTTACTTACAGATATTGCGCAGAAACGTTATCATGCTGAGGAAGTAATGGATCAATATCTTGACTAAAAATCAAAGAATTTTACTCATAAGAGTTGTAAATACCGTTCTCATTTGCAAGTTTTTCGAATCGTTCATCGATCTTTTTTTGTGATTTTTCTTTAAAGCTTCGTAGTGATCTGTATGTTTCGGTCTGTGTTGTTGCGCTTCCTTTCAAGGGAATACTGATGCCAAGGTCCCTTCCTTTAAAAGCGGCATCAACGATCTCATTTGGCTGGATGCCGCGTTGGATACTTCGTAGTATCTTTGGAAAATCTCCTTGTATGATGCCAAAATTATCCTTATATGTCGAGATGGTTTTACTGATATCATCATCGACATATCGAGCGATTTTACTGCCCACGCCTACACGTTCCAATGGATTTTTCTCGTATTCTTTTAAAAGATACAGACCTACATTGGGATGAAAAAGATAATAATCGGTCGATAATCGTTTTGGGTCCCTTCCGAACACTGCTTTCCAATCTGTTGGGAAATCAGAAGCTTCATTTATAACATCGGACAGAATATCTCTTCTTGTCTTGATGGAATATGACATGACAAAACTATGATGTCTTAAGTGTTTATAAAAACTAAGGAAAAAAGGAGAAATAATACTAAGAAAAATAATTTTTAGATGTTCACCCAGGTTATGACGATTTCCTGAGGGACATTCTTCTTATATTTGGTATCTTTTTTATCTTTATGCTCTGACATGGAGATTACGCACCCCTCTTAACTGTTGAAGAGAGGAATCGGGCACGATTTCCAACAAGAAATGATTTTGTGATAAATTCGATTTCTTCAGCCTCATTTGCGTCTGATACTTGTCCAACGATCATCATTTTTTCTCAGTCCTCACATATCTTATTTTGCAAGTTAGGTTATTAAGGAATTGTTGTACATTCGTTGCCGTGTATCTAGACATTTGTTATCAAATTGAAAAAAAGAGTCTGATTCTCCTTTTTAGCTGATATTTAAAAAAGGTTGAATACCATTTTTTGTGGTTATGATGATGGTCTTTTTGGTTTGAAACCATAGCTGAATTTCCCCTGTGTATCTTGTACAAGGACAGAGGTACGTTGTTTCAAGGCGATCTCACGGGCTTTTTTAAGGGCAAGTCGTTTTGTTGGATGGCTGCTGAAGATCGTTTTTTGGTCTTTCACTGCCCATGTTCCTTTGATTGCATCATTATGCGAACTGTTCACAACATAGATGGTCCCATGGGTTTCTTGTTGTGTTCGTCTTTGTTTTTTCATTGCTCCATTTGCTTGTGCTTGCTTTTTTAAATAGGGCATATGCGATGTTTCGTTCTCCTTGACGATATATCCCTCGGGTAATGGTGCTGGATGACCACTTTTTGGAGTGTGGCTGCTGAAGAAATAGATGGGCAGTTGTAAACCGCTTTTTAGTGTGACCAGTTTTGTATAAAGAATATATTTTCCGTATTGATAAAGTCGTGAGAAATACTCTTTGACCTCGTTTGTTGTAAGATAGAATATCATGAGAAGGTAGATGAGGGTGAGGAAACCATTGATGATGAGATTGTTACCGACAATGATGCCCCAGAGGGCCCAGAGCATTGCCCAGAGGAGGAAGAACATCATAAACTTACGTGTCCATGGTTTTCTGTTCATAACCCCATATGAGAGTAATATGAGCCCGAGGAGGATGATGCTATGTGTTAGAATGATTCCTAGAAGGATGAGTCCTCCTTGGAGGCTGTATCCATAATAGGCAAATAAGCCGGTTATAAAGAAATCAATGAAGAAATAATACAGCTCAATGGCAAAGAGTGCTAAGAAGAAGATGTATATTCGTTGTGTGATCAATGGATTATTCAAATAACCGCCTCCGTAGGATAAGTACTGCCACTCCTAGTAGTAGCAACGCGGAGAGTGATCCTGAGATGACCCAAAAGAGCGGGTCTGTGTCTTCTTCATCTGTTGTGGTTGATTCATCGATTGGTTTTATTGTAATAATTGCAGTATCTGTGGATGTTTCTCCATCATCATCTGTTACGATGAGGGTGACAACATAGGTTCCGGTGCTGTTGTATTGATGGCTGATGGTTTTGCCTGTCCCCTGTGATCCATCACCGAAATCCCATTTGAAGGTAACTATGGTACCATCTTCATCATAGCTCTTTTCTGCTGAGAAGAACACTGGGTTTTCAAGCTGTTCCTCATACGGTCCACCAGCATTTGCATGTGGCGCCTTGTTCTCCGTGGTGATATCTGGTGTTGTATCATCTGGCCCAGTGTTAAACAATATTGAGAGGAGCCGTAGTGTCAAGAGCGTTGATATAAGGGTGAGAGCGGGATGATTGCGTACCCATTGTACACTGTCAGAGAGAGAGGATCCATCGAAGAGTTTTTTCTGTTTGCTCTGTTGTATCCATTGGAGGATGTTGTAGAACATGATGATCTGTATCAAACGATTCTTTTCGAAGAGTTTCGCGCCATCTGATTCTGTTCCATCATCTGAGAACATGAGGATGTTGTAGAGGAGTGGGTATTGATCTTCGAGTCTGTTTTTGATGAGAGGATGCGTATTGAGGAATTCAATGATGTCTATGGTTTTTTGATCATTGTTGAGAATCTGTTGGATAAGATCTATGATGGGGCTATTCTCATTCTGATCGTTTGAATCGGAGAGCGCGTTAAGATAGAACCTTAGGATGCTAAGGAGGATATGTTGATTTGTTTCTTTATCTGGGAGCCATGAACCACCAGTAGCTGATGCACCTTTTCCTAATAGAGAGAATGCGCCTAGAATCAGGAGAGGATGGAGTCTCCATTTGAACACTGTGTTTTCAACGGCGTTCTGATTTCCTGATGTATCGTATGCGATTGCTTTGATGGTGTGACTGAGATGACCCGTATTCCAATCCATTGTGTAGGGTTCATCATAATCAACGTGTTTCAATACATTGTCGATGTAAAATTCCACTCTGCGTATGGAAACATCATCATTTGCGTTGACTTGTATTTCACAAGGTCCTATCACAATGGTTGATGAGGAAAGAGAGAACATCTGGTTGTCTCTAAAATAAAGATAATGTTCCAATGGATTTGTCATCTCTATGGTGGGCGGTCCATCGGATACGATTGTAACGGTTGTGTAATCAGTGCCGCAGTTACCCTCATTGTCCTTTAGTACGAGTGTTAGGGTATATGTTCCTGGCGAGGTGTAGATATGGTTTGTGGTTATGCCATTTTCAACAGTTCCATCTCCACAGTACCAGGTATACGATGTGATGGTTCCATCGGGATTGTAGCTATTGCTTCCATCAAAATTGACCGCTATGTGGGTGATGCCGGTGTATGGCCCACCTGCATCAGCAACTGGCGTTCCGATAGGAAGAGTTGCAGCTGATTGAAGTGTATCAGTGTTACCAGTGTCTTTTTCCTGTATCGCTACCGCTATTGCAGACATCCAAGAGGTGAGGATAAGAATGATGGTGATTGTAATACTTAGTATTCTTTTCTGCATGGTTCTCACGATACTCTCGTGTTATAGTATAATATTAAATTTTATTGTTTATATAAATTTCTAAAAAAATAATTTTAAGAGATAAAAGGAATTTTTATCCAATGAGGGATGCGGTATTGAACAAGATAAAATAACCTATATGATGCTTTTATCTTTTTAATGAATGTGCCATCAAGAAGATAATTCGATTTATCATTCGTTGAATATCTTATCGATCATCCATTTTGCATCAAACGGGATCTGATCCTCATATTCCTGACCTACTCCAATAAAGAGCAATGGTTTACCAATGGTATATGCAACTGATAAGGCGCTTCCGCCTTTTGCATCTGTATCAACCTTCGTAAGGATCACTCCATCGATACAAACGATCTCATTGAACCGCTTTGCTTGTTCCACGGCATCATTGCCTGCTAATGCATCGCCAACGAACAAGATGAGATCTGGCTGAGCAACTCGTTTGATCTTTGCCATTTCATCCATCAGGTTCACATTTGTCTGCATACGTCCAGCTGTATCGAGAAGGACCACATCCTTATGTTTTGCCTTCGCATGTTCAATTGCATCATACGCGATAGCTGCAGGATCAGAACCCGGGCCATGTTTCACGATTTTCACACCAACTTTATCTGCATGGATGCCAAGTTGCTCTATGGCTCCTGCTCTAAAAGTGTCACCAGCAGCCATCACAGATGAATATCCCAGTTTTTTTAGCATGGTGGCCATCTTAGCAATGGATAATGTCTTGCCGCTCCCGTTCACACCCACAAACATGATAACAATTGGTTTTTCGGTTTTTTCAATGAAATCCTCAAAATCCAATGTATTTGATTCAAGAACATGTGAAATCGCATGTTTTAAAACCTGTTCGATGACCTCATTGACCTTTCCACGTTGGATTGATGCGTACTTCAGTTCCTCTTTGATATCATTTTTAATTGATTCAATGACACTATATGCAACATCTGATTCAAGGAGGCCGACTTCTAAATCCCAGAGAAAATCATTTAGTTTTTCATCGCTGATGCCCTTTGCTTTCGATTCTTTTGTGATCGTTTGACTTATCGACTGACGGGTACGGAGGGTATGCTCAAGCTCGGCTGTAATGCTTTTCTCGATCTGTTGATCAATTTCCTCCTCCCGTTTTTTTCGTGCCTCAAGACGTTGTTTCCTTCGTTCTTCTCGGGATGGTGTCGTTGGCTTCGGTTCAGGTTCCTTTACTGGTTCTGTGACAGGTAATTCTGGTTCTTGGGCCGGTGGTTTCTCAGGTTCTTTAATCTCTGGTTCAGGTTCAGGTTCCGGTTGATCGATTACCTCTTCAACTGGTGGCGCCCTTTTTTCTTCGAAGGAATCATGTTTCAGTTCTTGTTCAAGCTCTGCTTCTAGTTGATCCTCGAATTTCTTGATTTTTCTTTTGAGAAATTTGAACATAGGACAAACCCATTATCTCTTTTGATTTATGATAGCGTTACCGTTGAACCTCTGATAACATTTGTTCAGCTTTGCTTGATATCTCAGTAAGCTGTTGTTGGATTTGTTGGGACATATTGGATAGATTCTTTTGAGATTGTTCAAGCACTTCTATACGCTTCTGTATGATCTGGATTGATTCTTCAGCCGTTTTTTCGACAATAATCCCTGCTCCAACATCCGTAAGAATCTTTGCTGTATCCTTAGCAGACGCAAAGGTAAACGTACCCCCGCCAAGTGGGACAAGCAATTCGGTTCCTTTTTTCGTTTGAGAGAGTTTTTCGATACTTATCTTTGCCTGTGTATAATCAAGGATCGTTGCCTGTAGATATGAGAACTGTGTCTCAAGGGATTGTAACTGGTTTTTATAATAATCTATAAGATTTGCATATCGTTGAAATTCTTCTTCCTTGTTCATAAATCCACCAAAGTAATATGCGTTCGAGCACCGTAATGAGGCAGCAGTATTAATGTATTTCTTCTCATTCTGTCAAGTATACAAGTAGAAATCTCGTTATTATGGAAAAACTTTAATATTTACGTATTGTTTATTTTGGGTGTAACATATACTGGTCACCAAACGGTCTTTTGTTGTTCTTCAGCGGATCTCCGGTTCTGACCAACAATTACATTCAGATCAAAACAACATTTATTAATGATTTAGATAGCTGCGCATATAATGGATCATACTCACCGATTTGTAAAAAATCAAAAAATTACATGGTTGATTTCATGATGAAAAATAACATATATGATAAAAAAATTCGTCAAAGAAGTTTCAGTATTTTTGTTATCATCGTCCTTTTATTTCTCCTCGTTCAGATCCCATCCATAAACAGTAGATGCTTGTGGTCTTCCACCCAAACAGAAAATAGCATCATTCTTGTGACTGGGTTTGGCCCTTGGTATACAAATGAAATAAACCCTTCAGGTCTCACTGCGATAGCACTTAATGGTACTCTCATTGAACAATATCAGATCATTGGAATAGAATTACCTGTTGATTTTCAGAGTTCTGTTGAACAAATGATAAGCGCTGTTGACACTTTTCAGCCTGACCTTATCATTAGTCTTGGTTTAGCAGCATCTGCGGAAAATATTCGAGTAGAAACCCTTGCTATAAACATACAATTCGATTCACTTGCTGATCACCCATTCAAAACATTGCAATGGGTCATTCCAAATGGTCCATTGTTCCTCAGATCAACCATCGATATCAATGCGAGCATACAGGCAATAGCAGAATGTACACCCGTGGTCAAAAGTTATTCAGCAGGCTTATATATTTGCAACACCGTTTTTTATCAAACCTTATATTATCTTGAAGAGTACCATCAAAATATTCCCATGGGCTTTGTCCATGTGCCACAAGTGAGTCCAACAAATCCTAATGGCCCAGAACTTGAGACGATACAACAAGCAATAAAGGCATGTATCCATGCGAACATACCTCAATAGCTCATGAGCCCTCTAATTTTTTGATATTGTTTGTTACCATCCTAAAAAAAGAGGAAGCAAGTTCTTCAGCGTCCTGTTTATTTTCTGATTCCGCATAGATGCGAACTAATGGTTCTGTACCTGATGGTCGTATCAACACCCAACCAGATGGGTAATAGAGCTTTAGCCCATCTGTTCGATCGATTTGCAAAGGTGAAGTATCCTTTTCTGCCATATGTTGGATTGATTCTAGCACCAGTTGCTTAATTGTATTACCACAAGGAACCTTTTTTTTAACAACACAATATGATGGGATATCGCTGATGAGTTCAGAAAGTGATTTTTTAGTTGATGCCAATAGTTCAAGCATCTTAGCAAGTGTCATTGCAGAATCACGGCAATACTGAAGCTGCGGAAATATAAGACCACCGTTCTCTTCACCGCCAAACACAGCATTCTTTTCCCGCATAACACGGGCGACAATGGGTGACCCCACCCTTGTATGAATAACCATTCCACCGTTCTTTTTCACAACATCATCAAGGCTTGTTGAACTGGTGACCGGTGTCACAACGAGACTCTTCTGCTTTTGTTTTGTCAGATAGTCTGCAAAGAGGGATAGTGTCTGGTCTCCCCAGATATAGGTACCGTTTTCATCGATAAAAATCGCCCTATCTGCATCACCATCTTGTACAATGCCAAGATCAGCATCTGTCTCTTTGACCGTCCTTATAAGTTCACTAACATTTTCAGGGATAGGTTCTGATGGATGACCTGGGAAATGCCCATCTGGTTCACAATATAAACCAGTCATTTTACAGCCAAGTTCCTTCAAGAGCAATGGGGTGACCATACTCCCTGCCCCACTGCCACAATCAAGAACAACATGAAAACCATGGTTTTTGATCAATGCAACGTCAACCGTGGAGAGTATCCCTTTCAGATACAGATTATTTGCACCATCCCATGTCCTCAACATCCCTACAGTGTCCCATGAGGCTAACTGGAAATCTTTGTTAAAATAGATACGTTCGATCTGCTCCTCGGTCTCCTTTGAGAATTCGGTCCCATCAGTATCGATACCTTTGATACCGTTGAACTCAGGTGGATTATGAGATGCAGTGATCATCACTCCTGAATCAAACTGTTTTTCTTTCACGGTAAATTGCAAGGACGGTGTTGGGACAAGACCAATATCTGTGATATTGCACCCTGTTGCAAGAAAACCAGCGGTAACACTTTCCTTGAGCATGTTATTAGAGAGTCTCGCATCTGTTCCGATGACTACAGAAGGTTTTCTCTTTTTGGTTTTAAGAAACGTGCCCCAGGCTTTGCCTATTTGTAATGCAAAATCAGAGGTCATATCCTTATTGACGATCCCTCGGATTCCATTGGTGCCAAATAACTGGGTCATCATCATCCCGTTTACGATACATTGAGTGGGGCTTTTATCACTTCAACGATCCTTTGAGTCTTTTGTTCAAATAGATCCGTGATCTCTTTTAATTCCTTCTCAGAGTCTGCTTCTGCCGTTAACCGTATTATTGGACTTGTATTTGATGCTCTTACTAACGCCCATCCTTTTTCCAGGCTCACTCGAACACCATCAAGGGTGTTGACAGAGTCATACTCGATAGCACATTCTTTTGCAAGCTCTGAGATGACATCAAACTTAGTATCATCTGAACATTCGATCTCTACCTTTTTCCGGGGGTAGATCGGTATTTCCTTTAGAAGGATATGTAACGGCTGAGATGTTTTATCGAGTATCTCAGCGATTTTTAATGGTACGACCAACGCATCGTCGAACAAGAAATACTCTGGGAGAATAAGATGGCCTGATGATTCAATCCCTAGAGGTGCGTGTTCCTTTTTTGCATGGAGCGTAAGAAACGTATGACCCACTTGGATCTGTTTGATCTTGTATCCTAATGATGTCAATTGTTCATCAACTGCTTTTGAACACTCAACGTTGACTATCACGGTCCCTGATCGATTGGGGATACCATATTTCCCAAGGATAATGCCGGTTTGATCTGCTGAAAGAATTTCCCCCGTGTTATCTACAATGACCGATCTATCACCATCACCATCAAATGCAACTCCGAAATCACAAGATTCATTCCTAACGGTTGATACTAGTTCTTTTAGATTCTCTGGTTTTGGATCAGAAGGTCGTTGTGAAAAAGATGGATCCGGATCACAGTAAACGGGTACAAGATCCAAGCCGAGTCCCTTGATTATTGCAGGTGCGGACAATGTCATGCTTGCACCACCACAGTCAACAGCTATCTTTATCGGTTTTTTAAAATGGAATTTCGATTTTAAAAAATCCGCATATGGTCTTACGGGGTCCGTTGATGTTACTGGTTTGATATTCTGCCATCCGGTCTCAATCCCTTTTTGCTGTAGGACATGATCTCGTATCCTCATCAACTCATCTTCTGGAAGACCTACTCCATCACCATAATAGAATTTTACCCCATTCCATTCAGGGGGAAGATGACTAGCAGTAACAAAACTGATGAGGTCCTGGTTGTTCTTCCAGCCTGCGAAAAGGGTTTGGCCAAACGATGTGGTCCCGGTAAAGGTCACCTGAACACCAGTTGCAGAAAGACCAGCGATAAATGCATGAACAAGGGAATGGCTTGATTGCCGAAGATCATTTCCCACAGTTATCTTGTCGTTTCCCATCTGTTCTTTTAGATATGTTCCAGCTCCTAGACCGATCTGGTAAAATACGGTCGGATCGATGTCCTTACCGTACAACCCGCGAATATCATATGCTCGGAAAATATGTGGATTAATCGCTTCAATCATATATCCGCAATTCATTGCTCATTATAAAAAGATGTTTAAAAAGAAGGGAGAAATGAAATGAAAAGATCATTCGCCGATGACATTTCCTATCTGTTTTTTGGGATATCCCTGTGGTATCGGTTGGGTCCAAATAGGTTCGTTTTCACAGTTACTTTCAGGTGGTAGTTTCTCATTATCTCCAACAACAGTGTAATGGAGTTTTGATTTTTTTCCAACTACCCCGTTTTCTCCGATGACACAATGGTCAAGATGTACATTTTCCTGTATAATCGCGTTATCAAAGATAATGCTAGAGATCACGGATGATCCTTTTCCAATGACAACATTGTTTCCAAGAGTAGAGCCTCTGATCTCTTTTTGTGTTGTACAGTTATCCCCAATGAGATTCACTAGTTTTCTTCTTTTTAAAATGAATTCATGAACATCAAGATAACTACCGATCCTGCCAATGTCCATCCAATATCCCTTGAACTGATATCCATAGAACCGATTGGTATCTCGTATTATCTGTGGGAATATCTCTTTTTCCATGGAGATAAGTTCGCCTGGTTTAATATAATCAAAGATGAATGGTTCAAGAAGATATGCGCCAGCGTTGATAAGATTGGATGGAGCATCTTGCGGTCGAGGTTTTTCAACAAAGCGGGTGATATTTCCATTGTTTTTTATTTCTACAACACCAAATTCAGAAACATTTTCCACAGGCCATAATGAGATGGTCGATGTTGCTTTCTGATTTGTATGGAACCGTATCATCTCATCAAGGTTAAGAGAGCAAATGATGTCACTATTCAAAACAAAGAACCTATCTGTAATATGTTTCTCAGCGAACTTAACTGCACCACCGGTCCCAAGAGGTTTTGGTTCATCATTGACAATGATCTCCTTCCCACAATCATATGACTCGAAGAACTCCTCTATCTGTTTCTTCCGATAGTTAACTGCGAGAACGACCTTGTCAACCTCTTTTGGTAACATATCGATGAGATATGTGATCATTGGCCGGTTCAAGATCGGTAAAAGGGATTTTGCTCGTGTATACGTTAAAGGTCGTAACCGTGTTCCAAATCCTCCAGCTAATATAATTGCCTCCATCCTTATTTCACTCCTTTACAATGATTGTTTCCCTGAGTGGAGGATACCTAATAAATCTTTCTAGGTTTTTTTGTTTGATACATGGTAATCATATTGGTTGAAATTATGGGAAAAACTGGGTGAAATGAAAAGATTTATAAGATAGATGATATCTATGTTATTTGTTGATTTGATATGAGAGATGAAATCAAAATGAAAGAAGTGGGATTCAGTACTATGTTTACTGATGATGCTAGTCTTTTAACCAGTGATGAGGATATCGCGCTTCACATCATGCATCGATTTAACATTGATCGTGATACTATGGAAAGCATGCCTGCGATTGATACCCCCCTGAAACCATTACTGTGGCCTGAAAAAAGCGAATAATAGTGGCTATATCACTCATAGATATATCAATTTTTCTGCGAAAGCAATATTAAGAAAATATGTATGAGATATTCTGAGGTGTTTTATGTCCAACATTGAACGATTATATTCGGATAGAGCCGGAAAAATGAGAAAATCGGTGATTCGGGAATTGTTGAAAGTTGCCCAGGATCCTGAAATTATATCCTTTGCTGGTGGTCTCCCGAACCCTGATTCATTTCCGATAGATGATCTTAACAGTGTTATTTCCACTGTTATGCGTAATGATGGAAAGAAGGCGTTACAGTATGGTACGACAAAGGGGATGCCTGAACTTCGTGAAAGCATCGCAGAACGTGCTCAGAAAGATGGTATCGCTGATGTTGATGCAGAGAATGTCATTATAATGAGTGGGTCACAACAAGCCCTTGACACGGTAGGTAAAATATTCCTTAACCCTGGTGATATGGCCCTTGTTGGACTTCCAACGTATCTTGGTGGTATCAACGCCTTCCGAAGCTATGAGAGTAATTTAGAAGGGATACCACTTGATAAAGATGGGCTGAGAATGGATGTCCTTGAGGAAAAGCTCACGGAGATGAGAACGGAGGATATCACACCTAAGTTCATCTATGTAGTCCCAACGTTCCAGAACCCTGCAGGTGTCAATATGCCGGAAAAACGCAGGAAGCAGCTGGTGGACATCGCAAATGAGTTTGATATTGTTATCATTGAAGATGATCCCTATGGTAAACTCCGTTACGATTCAGATCATATAAAACCCATTAAAGCCTTTGATGATGAAGGTAGGGTTATCTATATGTCAACGTTTTCAAAGATACTTTCACCTGGTTTTCGACTTGCTTGGACCATTGCTTCTGATGAGATCACACGAAAGATGGTCATCTGTAAACAGGCTCTTGATCTTTGTACGAACACGTTCACACAGTTCATTGCTAATGAGTTCATTCGCCAGGGCTCGCTGGACCTTCATATCATGAAAATATGTGAAATGTATAAACCAAAACGTGATGTGATGATGAAATCGATCGATCAATATTTCCCTGATGGATACGAGTGTAATAAACCTCATGGTGGCATGTTTGCCTGGGCTACATTACCAGAAGGTATTGATACAGAGACGATGTTCTTAGATGCGATCAAGAACAAGGTAGCCTATGTTCATGGAAAAGCATTTCATGTTGATGGTGGTGGAGCACGTTCCCTCCGGCTTAACTTCTCTTACTCATCTGATGATAAGATAGAAGAAGGCATTAAACGGTTAGGTTCTGTCATCGAAGGGAGACTTTCAGCAATAAAAGCATAAAGGAAGAATTTTTGTTCTTCCTTTTTTAATTATGTTTTTAGATGAAATCCTTTAGTTTTTTCATGTTTGGATTGACAATCCCGCTTTTCTTGACAGCAAAGATATCTTGCAGGATCTGTACATCTGAGATCCAAAGGTTATACTCCTTTGTCAAGAGATGGCTGAATCGTTTTACACTTTTCATATCTGGTGCGGTCACAATGAATATCCAGTCATAGACCCCATGAAGGTAACTGCTGGATTCGACCTCAACACCGATCTTATCACCGATATCGTGCATGGTAAGCTCAATGATCTTAGGGATCGCATCATCGATTGGTTCTGTACTCCTTTTTATGAGGACAAAGTATCGTTCTTGTTGTAGTTTCTCATCATCGACAACGGTGAAATATCCCCATATCTTGCCAGTTTCTTCAAGTCTTTTTATGATCCTCCAGACCTTCTGACGAGAAAACTTATGTTTTTTTGCGATATCCTCGATGCTTCCTCGAGCATTCTTTTTAAGTTCCCTTAAAATCTTTTCTTCATCCTTTTTAATCTGTTTAGCACTTTTACGAGCCATAATGTTCACCGTTAGCCAAGACCGATATCATTTTCTTATTTAAAAAATATATGCTTTATTGTATGTTTTTATTTCAAATAAATCTAGTATGAACAAGTAGAACGTTTTATTATGAAATTTTATCGTAGCATTTTTTGCATATTGTACCATATCGAGGGTGATCGTAAAGGTCACATTTGGCAACAAGGCCTCGGCAGAGCTGGCATCTTCTTTTTTCCATCTTTCAATGAGAACCAATAAATGAGTATTTTATTCTATCCCCCGTGTTTCCAATGTTCCATAGATATAGATCGTTGGTCCCACAAAGGGCATTACCCGGAGATAACAATGGGTTTGATTTGTTCGACCCAGCCCCACAACCAATGTCCTTGCATCCCTTGCTTCATTGCTGATAACACCTTTCAAAAAAAGTCCACTCGTGATCCCTGCAATGTATCCAGATATCTCTGAAGTGTCCCTATTAACGAAGCCTCCAATGAATCGACCTTGAAAATCCTCTTGACAATATCCGATGATAAAATGAGTTGGATCTTCTGGTTTTCCGTTAATATTAGTAACACCAACAACACCTTTGAACATATGAGTGGCCCATTCAGGTGGGTCAAGTAATGAGTTCTCATAGACTTGTTTTGCATTTGTTTCAAAAAGCATTGGTGTCTGCAATCCAGAAACCGGTACTATCAACGCCAAAGTGACAGCGGCTATGCACACTATTATTCTGCTTTTCATGATCTTTTGCCCCATATTACGCAATTTCTTTGTGGAGAACCTACGATGGTTATAACTGCTCTGTTTCAATTACTCTTCTGAGAGTTTGAGGATTGCTTCTGCAATGTCACCATTTGTTTCTTTTAATGCTCTTTCAGCTTCCTCAGCACTTTTACCCGTCTGTTCAACGATCAGATCGATGTCTGCTTGAGGGATCTCTTCTTTCCGCTCAGCAACCCGTGGATTACCAGCTATTTGATAGGTTTGTTGGCCCTGTGCATTCATAACCGTGACCTCAGCATTATCAAAGATATACTCTTTAGTATCGGTCCGAATGATGACCTGTTCTACATTTTTTATCTCCTTTACATTAATACCAAGCTTACGCATCATCTGATTCATTTGCTTTGGATTCATTCCTCTTGGAAGCATATACTGCCGTCCTCCACTATTATCATCAATATTCGAAGCATATATACACTTAAAATTGTTATAGGTTTTGGTGTGGTATCGAATGATGCAGGGTTCTGAGGTCCGTGTTCTTGATAAAAATGCTGATTTTCTTGGTGTTCCGCCTGAGCGACTCATGGAAAACGCGGGAAAAAACGTTGCTGATTTTATTATTTCTAACTTTAAAGGGAAAAAAGTATTGGTCCTTTCAGGTACTGGCAACAATGGTGGTGATGGTTTTGTTGCAGCCCGCTATGTTTCAAAGAATCAAGAGGTCAATGTCTTTTTGGTGGGCAATGAAAAAAAGATACGGACAAATCTCTCAAAGAAAAACCATGCGAGACTAAAGAACTCTCATGTAAAACTCTTTGACATCACTGATGAAAAAAAATTACCTTCTTTAATCAACGAGGCTGATGTACTTGTTGATGCAATGCTTGGAATAGGACTTTCAGGGGATCTTCGAGAGCCATTCCATTCTATTGTTATCATGATGAATAAGCAGAAAGGAAAGAAGATTGTGAGCGTTGATGTTCCTAGTGGACTGGGAACCAATCTCTCTGTTCATCCTAATCATTGTATCACCTTTCATGCGATGAAAGAAGGTATGAACACGAAAACCTGCGGGGAAATCATTGTTGCTGATATTGGGATACCATCTGAGGCAGCTATCTATGTTGGTCCAGGTGATTTTTCTGTGTATTATCCACGCCCCAAAAAGAGTTCTCATAAGGGAGATAATGGACGGGTGCTGGTTATTGGAGGAGGTCCTTATTATGGGGCGCCTGTTCTTTCAGCTCTTGCAACACTGCGAACGGGTGCAGACCTTGTTTATATAGCAACTCCTCTGGAAACTGCCAGACGCATCAGTTGTTTCTCTCCAAACTTCATTGTTCATCCACTGTTAGGTCCGGATACTATTACCAAGGATGATGCTCCTGATATTGAAGGATATGTAGAGAAAGTCGATGCAGTTGTTCTTGGCCCTGGTTTAGGGAATGCATATGAGACAATGGATGCAGTGCCACGATTTGTGAAAAAGATAGTGGAAATGGGTAAACCACTGGTACTTGATGCTGATGGGTTAAAAGCGTTATCGAAAAACCATGATCTTCTCAAACACTCAAAAACGATTATAACACCTCATGCAGGTGAATTCACGGTTTTTACTGGTGAATCACTCCCTGAGGATATTACTCAAAGGGAAAAACTTGTTTCCGCCTGGGCAAAAAAACTTGATATCACCATTTTTCTCAAAGGATCTACTGATATCATGAGTGATGGAACAATTACGAAGTTAAACAGGGTCCATAATGAGGCGATGACCGTTGGTGGTACAGGTGATGTTCTTGCAGGTATCATCGGATCCCTTCTCTCAAAAAAAGCAACTCCCATAAATGCTGCTCGTATCGCAGCTTTTCTCAATGGTGAAGCTGGCAATTATGCATTTTCTAAAAAATCATATGGTTTACTTGCTACGGATGTCATCGATGAGATCCCAACTGTTTTAAAAGAATACCTGTGAACAGGCTCACATCTATTTTTCCTTGTGATGGATTTTTTTCCGTATGGTCCCATCCTCACTAATGATCTTTTCGTTCAACTCTTCACCCATCACTTCGAATAATGGTTCGAATTTCCCTCGTTTCACCAGTAATACACAAAAAAGTCCCATTATCACGCCCCCTGCAGTGCCAACGAACATGGATAGAAGCATCATTTCTACACTTGTGGAGCGCATACCGAAGATGCCAATGTATTTTATCGCTTCAAAAATCATCATTGCTGCCATGGTTGTAACCACTACAACATAGACCATTGCTGCAGTGCTCATTTTCAGCCCGTCCCAATATCTATCCAGGATGAAAACGATCGCGAATGCAAGGAAAGCGACAAGGACCGATACTAACAGTTGAGTTAGCTCGTTATAGAAGGGGATCTCGTAATACCCATGGAGCAGCACACCACCCATGTTCAAAAGGCAGATCGTTGCGATGAGTACATCCACAGGCCAGGGGAGTAGATCATTCCGATATCGGTGGAGGGATAGAGGAATAATGAGGATGAATAGCCCAAAGATACATCCAACGACCCATATCCATTCGTTTTGCCATATGGCGATGAGTAAGGTGATCGCTAACACTGAATTCATGAATATGTCCGCAAGGATCTCTTTATCCCATATGCCGTTTTTTTTCAATGAAAAGGTCATACTGTTGGTTTGAAGGGTATCTGTAAAAATACCAAATACTTTTTGTTTTTTTTTGAAAGATGTTCATACTATTTGATCTACCTACCGACAACTAAAAAATGGGAAAAATAGAGGATTGATGTAGTATTGGAATCATTTTTTCGTTTCTTTGAGTTTCTGATATTCCTTTTCTGCGAGACGTTCCTCGTATGCTCTCCCTTTGAATGATCCGATATAGTGTGCTGCTATACCAATTCCCCAGCCGAACAATGGAAAAATAAACCACGGGGGTGTATTTGGTGTAACCGTCCACCATATGGCGATGAGCAACGCATTCACCGCTATGTAGATAGTAAAATGTGTGTAGAACCCAACTTTTTCTTTCGCTGTTTTTCGAGCTATCTCTCGTAACTCTTCATCAGATACTATACTTACCACCTTGAGAAATGAAAAACAGTATGGTATAGTTAATAGTTTCGAATAGCGTTCAAAAAGGAGATAAAATGAGGAAAAAAGGGGGTGAGGGAAGATATTTCACTTCCCTCAATCTTTGACCAAATAGGAGGCTTTTTGCCTTATCTCTTGCGGCGTATGATCATCAAACCGACCACTGCAGCAAATGCGATTAACACGGTTATAAGTTCGAATCCAGGCATGGCATGATCAACGGTTATGGTTAATTCATATCCATTGTAATTGCCATATGTTGCCTTGAGTGTGTAATTGCCTGCTGTGGATGGAGCGGTTAGAGTAAGCTTTCCATCACCGCCTGATGTAAAGGTTTCGCCATTAAATGTGACTGTTGCTCCTGCAAGTGGTGAACCTTTTGCGATAATGGTGACGGTAAATGTCTCATCTATCTTTGGGTTTGTTGTTGGACCAATAATAGTTATATCAAAGACCCTAATGACGGTGACACTTTTCTCTGCCGAAAGATAACCTGTTTTTTCAGCACTGATAACGTAGACAACTGATTCTACTCCCGGATCCGGGGCGGTAAATGTTGCCGTCCCTGTCGAATCGGTTGTTGCAGTTTGATCAGCGAACTCAACTGAGGCACCTGAGATTGCTGCATTATTTGAGGTGACCGTTACAGTAAAGCTTTCTCCTTGATATATCGTCGTCTTTGACACACTGAGTCGAAGGCTTTTCATAGAAGTGGCGGTGATGAACGTGTCTGTGATCACTGCATCGGTCCAGTTGAGTCTACCGTTGATGTATCGGACATTTCTTGCAATGGTGAGATTGAGTTTACCGCTTGATTCAGGTGATATGCTGAGGATTGCTCTGCCATTTTCATCTGTTGGAACGGGATCAGGTTGGGATGCAAGGATGCCCACGATAGAGGAAACAAAGGTGAGATTTATACCTTGGATCGGGTTTTGGTCGTAATCCTTTGCAATGAGAGTAACTGTATTAGCCTGACCAATGAAGATGGTATCTGGGTCCACTGAAAACGTTGGATAGTCTATCTCGAACAAACCCATGGTCGCATTCTGTCCATCAGAAGGATCGTGTTGCTGCATAGAGGCATTGATCGATGTTTTCTGATCACCTATCTGACGGATATCAAATTCACCAACGCCATCCTCATCTAATCTAACTCGAACATAGTCATCATCAGCGGTGTTGAACTTAAAATCCTCTTCAACATCGGTTATATCCGTGTTGTTCTCGACATAAAACCAGATATATTCATTTGAAAGTGGATTGCCATTCGCATCTTTCACTGTTACTAAGACGGTGATATTTCTCTCTTGGATACCTGCCGTTGCTCCACCAGGTGAAAAGGCGACAGTTGCATGATCAACATCAAGTGTTGTTGATCCAATGTGCTCTTGAGCATCCGAGTTGTTTACAACCTCAATGAGGAGTTGACCTGCATACGGGAGCCATCCATCACCGCCACCACAGAGAGATGCTTTGTATGTTCCTGTACCGTAGTTGCTGAATTCAATGGTGTAATCAGTTGTATCCTTTGTATGGCCCTCGTAGAGTAGGTAGCCTGTTACAGTGGGGCTGTCTGCTGTAACAAAGGAACCTGTTGGTTCTTTTATCTCAACAATGATATCTTGATCCATTCCAACGGTAAGGGTTTGATTTCCTGCTGATGGTGTTGTAACTATAATGGATAGATCATCGATCGGTTCGATCTCAATGATATCATACATGTATAGATTGGAACCTGCTGAGACACCAACGACGATGTACCCTACATTTTCCAGATCCTCTTTGTCTGGGGTGAATTCAAAGATACCGTTCAAGCCTTCCCCTGCAGTGTTGTCACCCGTAGTTTCATTGAGAAGATTACAATTCTCCCAGTTTCTATCATAATATGCTAGTTTAACGGTTGCATATTGACCATTGGTAACAGTTACAGTGATCTTCTCTGTTGAACCACAGGTGATGTTGGTGTCCCCTTCGATCTCAGGTGTAACTGTTCCTAATAGACCGCTAATAGAGTAATCCTTTGAGATGGTTACATCATCGGTTTCATTTGTTGCAGTAATGGTAATGGTTCCAGCGGTCTTTGGTGAGATCTTCGCCCAGTAGGCTCCTTTTGATGTTTGGCCATATCTTCCGTCATTTGCATTGGGATCATCTTCATCGATGTTTACATTTACGCCGCAGCCGTTGATCTGTATCGATGCGTTCTTATAGGTCCCAGATGTGTCGCCGTAGATGGCGATGGTTACATTTGTTGTTTGGTTTTTATATCCGCAATCTGTTGTGAGTCCTACAGCTGTTGGCATGCTAACGGTATCTATGTTGATCTCGTCTGATGCTCCGATCTCAAACGTGGTCATACCGGTGGCATTAGGTGAAAGACCAGTTTTATCATCATAATATGAATCAAAGAAATGCGTAACAGTATCTGAGTAGGCGATCATTGACAGGTTGTATTCGTAGCTGACCCATATTGTTACGGTACCGGTTTCATTGAATGTCCAGGTAAACTCATAGTAGGCGTATTTTGAGGTTGTTTTCGTAAGTGTTGTGCTCATTTCAACGATATCATCCTCATTGTATGTTTCTCCTGTGGCATTGTTGTAGTTATCCACTCCTGTTATGTGAACCTTCATGTGTTTGTACATATCTTTGTCGGTGTCGGAGTTCATCCATGATGAATTATACACGGAAATATTGATGGTTTGTGGAAAACCAGTGATGATATCATCTGTTGTTTCCATTTTTACACTCGCATCATTCTTTGTCGCTACTTCAAAACTAGTATAGGGTATGAATCCATCGATAGGGAGCACATCAGACATGTTCACTCGTGGGAATCCATCAGTTGCATAGGTGCCAACATACCATGTTCCGGCGCAACCCGTGTTTCCTGTGCCTGTTTCAATGCTCAGGGCATAGGCGCCGTTGGAATAGGTGTTCACATTGTAAACTGAGGTATATGTGCCATCAGATGTTGGAGCGTATACATCTACACGATACCCTGAAATTGGGTTTCCTTGCCCGTCTTTCACATATCCATCGATGGAAATGGTATCACCCCAGACGGCTCCTGTTGGTGCATCTGCTGTCATGTTGAGAAGTATGGGGAGACGGATGCTTGAGTTAAGATCTGTGCCAGCTGTGACATTAAATATCAGGTAGGTCTCCCTGTTTGTTCCATCCTTATAATCAACATCTGTAGGGTCAATGACCCAGGACCATTTTGCCTGAGATCCAAGATGATAATTGGTATAAATTGGGTCCCAGCTTGCATCATAAACATCGATCCAAAGGTCTTCATCTTGTTCTGGATCATCCCATCCACTGTTATATCCGGTCCAGTTTCGGACATAGACCTCAAAAGGGTAGATGAGTGATGTATTGAATAGGACACTATCATGAACTGTACCATCGTATTTGAAATAGATATCATACAGATTAGCTATACTGATTGTTGTGTTTGTGCCGCTCACCATCGAGTTACTGGATGATGCATTAAGTATGGCGATACTCCATAGACCATTGGTACTATGGCCGGGTCCACTATTTGAGGTAGGCTTGCAGCCTACATCAGTCCATCCAGGTACTTGGAATGTTAATTCAATGTCTCCATATTCATCTGCTGATTTGGATGAACATAATCGAATCCAGGAACCGGAGATGTTCTGAACAGCGACGTAATAACTATGTTCTGGCCATAATGTTCCATCAGTGACCTTGATGGTCAATTCCTCTCCACAAGTAAGAGGTATATCTCCGTTTCCAGTGTTATAGAGCACAATCTCTGTTGCTTGTACAAGGTTGCTAGATGGCAGGATGATTACCATTGAGATGAGCAGCACAGAGGTAATGTAAAGCGTCATAAGCCTTTTTGTGAGTAACTTTTTTTGATTCATGGTTTTCTCTCCATTTTTCTATAGTTACTCTATATAGCTTAATTTATATACTCCCTTTGGAGCTTATTTTTGCCTATTATTAAATGTTTCTGGTACAATATTTTGCATATTAAAAAATTAATAAATAATAAATTACCGTAAAATATTATTAAATAAAAAGCAAATTATTGTGTTTTTACTGGCATAATTGCGGTATCCGTTTGGGTAATAAAACATTTCCGTTTTCTGCCTTCCTTCTGTACCTCAATAAGCCCTGCTTGCTGTAGCACTTTAATGTTATAGCTTATCGTTTGATGTTTCTCATCAAGGATCTTACATAACTTTTTTTGGTTCGCACCCGGGTTCTTGCGGATTAAATCCATTATCTTTATTTGCAATTCAGTAAGACGATATCCTTCTTCCTCTGGAAATTTCATATCTGTTGGATAAAACACCCGATACCGTACACCTTCTTTACGGGATTTGATTATACCCGTTTTCTCAAGGATGTACAAATGATATGATAAAGTGCCATTTTTGATATCCAGTTCTCTTATCATCTGATTATAATGCGTTCCTGGATTTGCTTTAATGAACCCATATATCTCACCACGAACAAAGTGATCAAGGACATCTTCTTTCCGTTCTTGTGTGAACATCGGAAGGGTCAATGCAAGGAGGGCAAGAAGCTTGTATTTACCTGTTTCCGTGAGAGCGAACCCTACAAGTGCGAGCCCTGTGATCGTACTTGATGTACCAACAGCAACGGTCTCTTTGTTCTCTGATGCCCATAGTGTGACATATCTCTCTGTGGTCAGCACGAATGATTGATTTAAAGAATAGGTATACCTGATGCCATTTGTATCTTCAAGGGTGATGCTAATATTGTATACCTCGTTTTCTCCATATGCATGCTCAATAAGATCCGGGATAAGCCCGGCACCAGTCGTGGTTTTTCCATCTCCCCAGTTTATCGTGTAATTTGTTATTCGCTCTTCAAATGATGATGGTAACAACGAGCTATTGTAACAGATTTTTACCGTATAATTATGAAGACTACTGATCGTTGAGATGAAATTGACTGGTATAAACATCATGATCGATTCATTGACATTAATAGTATCTATCTCAAAATTCTCAAAGACTACCTCAATTGGATGATTTGAATAATCAATGATATCCGCTCCTTTTGGAGGTGTTATAGCTATCTTTGTCTTTGGTGATTTGATTACGATCGAGGTTTCAGATGGCACGATAAAGCTTTTATCGTTCTGTATCACTGTCTCATTAAACTCAAAAACAACCTCATCGGAGAATACGGTGTCTTTCTTCTCAGAGAGAGTTGGTGTTTCTGCAAAACTGGAACTCAAATTCAGAAGAAACATCGCTGATATAACAAATGAAAAAAGCAATAGTTTCCTTTGAATGCTCAGTTGTATCATATACACTCGCTCGAACGGTTTTCTACAAATGCGTATTAGATGTCATTTCTTATATATACATGTTGGAACCTTTTTTTGCATATTTTTAAGGTATTACAAAACGATTTTTTGAGAGATTCCTTGTCATAGGTGAATAATGATGTAATATATGGTAAAAGTCTAAAAACAGGCTAATTCTGCAGATAGTTAGTGATCGAACAATGGGTGACGATTCTTTTTAACATTTGATAAATTATTTATAATCTGATTTTCTTCAAAGCCTTTAATGAACCGCCGTGTCATAGGTCTGGGATGGACCATCATACTGTTTCTGATTGTACCTTCGGTGAGCGCATTTCCATTGTCCCCATTGATCTCGCTGGAAACGACTTTATCCGATGATACAGTAGCGGTTTTTGTTGGCGAAACGAATCTTGATGCAACGATTTATGGTTATCAAAGTGATCTTGTGGATGAGATAGTTGGTTCCAGTGGACTACTCTCTGTTGGAAATATTAGCGGGGTTGTTAACCTTGATTTTTTATCGGAGCTTCGTGTCATCCCGCTTTTTAGTTTGACCCGTTTGGAAGATGTCGGATCCGTATGGATGGTAGATAGAGCTGTATTGGAAGAGCCCTATAGTTATGAGGACATTGACGAATTACTTGAGATGATTCAGGTATTCTCAGATGTTGATATCATCCTACAAAGAGGCTTTGCATTATTTGGTACGGATGGGAGTGCTCTTTCTATTGATTACTCTGCAGGATTATCTTTTTCAGGCTTACTTCAAATGCCATTGACCTCAGATGAAACGATAAACATTCTTGGTATGATATCTGATGAACCAGTACAGATAGGATATACTGGAATAAGTTCGATTCTTTACCCTTATTTGGAAGATACATCTATAGTTATAACTGATAATCAAGGTACTGTTATACAGAAAAGCATATCACAAGATGTTTTCTATCTTCTGGAAGATGAATCATATAGCATCACTGATCACTCCTCAGTTCATCTTTTCCCCTTGGAAGGATCGATAAATCATTGTTCCATGGACCTTTCAGTTCAACCTGCTCAGATACGACAAGCAAGTATTGACCAAATGATCGTTCATCTGCAGAACCTTTCACAGCAAATGGGAAACATGTCAATACCATTTGTAAATGACAACAACTCATTGTTTAATGATGTCCTCCCTGTTCTTTCTAACATTGTCAATGGGGGCTTTATCGTGGTGAATGCATCGATCCCTGTTGATGTGGATGAAACCATCCAATATTTCTCGGATGTGGGCTTTGCTCGAAGTGATGCGTTTGAGGTCTCTATCACGGAAAACAAACCAGATGTTCGGTTGATATCAGGTGATTTCCGATTGGTGTTTCTTGGCGATCATTTTTATTCTCCACATGCCCCAAACGCAAGTCATGGTGTTGCGATCCCACTTTTACCCCTCATCTTATGGGCATCAGCGGTCATACTGTTTCTCTTGTTCCGCTATGTGATCGATTCAAGATATCCAGATAGAACCATCCCTTGGATCAAACAATTCGGTTTTTATGGGTATATCTTTGTTCTTTTTCTTTCATTGATTCTTTTGGACCGGGCGGTCAGTTATCAATTTGGAAGTAGTATGTTCGACATCTTGTTTGGTCAAGGTTTTAATATTTTATTCTTGGTCTTTTTTGGTCTGGAACTACTTCTTTTTGGTCTTGGGTATCTCACCTGCGCCATCCCCTTAAGCATGATAGTCAATCAACTGCTTCACTATTTTGGTTTCAAAAAGGATGCAAAGATCATAGGTAAGGCGGTTGGATCGATGATGATCTGGGTGTTTGCTGCTATCTATGCAACAGTTATATTTAACCTAGTCTTTTTATTCATCCCTCTTCCCTCCTTTATGTGATAAATGTGTGATCTATCATGAAACCAGTCCTGTTTCAACCAATTCCAAATATTCCTGCGTTATATCTTCCCAAAAACCATATGCTTGTCCTTGCGGATCTTCACATTGGTATTGAAAATGAGCTTCGGGAATACGGGGTTCATGTTTCATCTCAGATCAAACTAATGGAACAGATGATGGCTGATATTTGCACACGATATCAGATATCTGATATCATGATACTTGGTGATGTGAAACATACGATCCCTTCAACACCCTTTCATGAAAAGAGGGAACTGTATCATTTTCTAGATGATATCCATATGTATGGAACGATCCATGTGGTACCAGGCAATCATGATGGGGGGATTCGAGAACTTATGCCGGACCATGTAAAAGTGTATTCCTCTGTAGGGGTCCGAATCGATGATATTGGTTTTATTCATGGGCATCGTTGGCCCCGTGAGGATATCATGAACGCATCGTTCGTGATAATGGGCCATACACATCCAACAATCCTACTGAAAGACCGTTTAGGTTTTAAGACCTATGAACCTTGTTGGCTGAGATGCCCGGTAAACAAGATAAAACTAAAAGAAAAATACCCCCTTGCCAATGATACGATTTCAGTTCTAATCCTTCCGGCATTCAACCAATTATGTGGTGGTCTTGCGGTCAATGAAGATGGGGTCATGGGGCCAATGTCAAGTATTCTGGATATCGATCACTCGGAGATCTTTCTCCTTGAAGGGACCAATGTAGGTATGGTACGGTCCCATAGATTCGATTGAAAGGTGAAAACTTAAATAATGTTGGTGTAATACAGAGCAAAAATCATTTAAAAAGAGTTGGATCGATATGGAACTAACATTACAAGAGAATACATGGAAAATACTCACAATGTTTCTATTGATACTATTGCCACTATTGTTGATACTTCTCGGTGCAGCCACTGGTTTTATGAATGCGCTGTTCTACATCCTTACGGTTTTTTGGTTTGGAATGGGTGTTGTTTTCTACGATGCATTCCAGTAATGCCTTCGATGAAACCTCCTTCTCTTTGTAGAAACATTTTAAAGCTTCCTTTTTTACTTCACTGTGCATTGTTATGAGTTCATCGGTTTTTTCCCTGCTTCATCCCAAGATTCAGTGTTTACTCGGTGATAAAAAGATCATTGAACCGACCGAACCCCAGGAAAAAGCGATACCTGAGATGCTCAAAGGGAAAAATGTTTTACTTATCGCTCCGACAGGGCATGGGAAAACGGAATCAGCGATATTACCTGTGTTCCATCAACTTATACAATTGAAACAAGAAGAACAGGAAAAAAAGAACCTTGGTATACGAGTTATTTATATTACTCCTCTGCGCGCGTTGAATCGGGATATGCTTCGAAGAACAATGGACTGGGGAAAGTTTCTTGGTATCGATATCGCGGTTCGCCATGGTGATACCTCTGAGAAAGAAAGAGCACGACAATCAAGGCATCCACCGGATATGCTTATTACGACACCGGAGACGTTTCAGATCCTATTTGTGGGTAAACGTTTACGGACGTATCTACATCATGTGAAATGGGTCATTGTTGATGAGATCCATGAACTTGCTCATGATGAAAGGGGCGCGCAACTCTCCATAGGTTTAGAACGATTGGAAGAGCTCACTGTTGTCAATGACCACAGTTTCCAGAGGATCGGTCTGTCTGCAACAGTTGGTGATCCCGCTGAGGTTGCACGATATCTGGGGGGATTACAAAGAAAAGATATGTTCCGTCCTGTGTCAATTCTTGAGGTCGATACGACAAAACATATGGAACTCCTTGTTGAGATTCCTCATGTTATAAAGGATGATTATCGCAAAGCTGCTCTGTTCACCATGGAACCACGTTCATTTGCTGCACTACGTCGATGTAAAAAACTGATCGATGACCATGTGTCAACACTTTTATTCATTAATACGCGGGATGGTGCAGAGATACTCTCCTCCCGCCTTCATCTCTGGCAACCGGACTATGAGGTGGGAGTCCATCATGGTTCTCTTTCAAAGATTGCTCGCATAGAAGCGGAGGATCAATTTAAAGGTGGTATGTTAAAGGCGTTGATATGCACCTCATCATTGGAATTAGGTATCGATGTTGGTTCCACGGATTTTATCATTCAATATAATAGCCCTCGAGAGGTCACTCGTATCGTTCAACGACTTGGCCGTTCAGGGCATAGCATTGGTGAGACCTCAAAAGGTGTGATCCTTGCAACAAGTGCTGAGGAATTGGCTGAAAGCCTGGTGATCGCTCGAAAAACCCTTCATGGTGAACTGGAGATTTTTTCTGTCCGGCAGAATCCATTATCCGTGCTTTCAAATCAGATCATTTCCATTGCGCTCTCTGAAGGTCGAATACAGCGGGATCAGATGTTTAGGATCATCACCCGTTCGTATCCATTCCATGATCTTACCAGACAACGGTTCGATCAGATGGTCGATCAATTAGGCGGTCAGAGGAGCATCTGGTTAGAGGAAGGTTTCATTGGAAAACGACGGAATTCAAGGAATTATTTTTTGGATAATATCTCTATGATTCCTGATGAGGTTACGTATCAGGCGATTGATATTGCGTCAAGAAGGACCATAGGGAAACTTGATGAGAGTTTTGTGTTGAACAATGGGTTTGAAGGTGCTCGTTTCATATTACGCGGACGACCATGGATCATTGTGAAACGTGAGGATGATCATCTTCTTATCAGTCAGACCAAGGAATTAGGAGATGTTCCTTCCTGGGCTGGTGAGGATATCCCTGTTCCGTTCTCTGTTGCCATGGAGGTTGGTCTCCTTCGTCGTAAGCTTGTTTCAAAGCAGTCAGTACATGAGTATCCATGTGATGGACAAACGATGAATGATCTATCAAAACAGGTCCAGTCGCAATTGGATGAGGGTCTTGTGGTCCCTGATGATAAAACCTTTACCTTGGAGGTTGATGAGAGAACGGTCATTTTCAATTCATGTTGTGGTACGAAGGTGAATGAGACCCTTGGTCGGATTATTTCAGCGTTACTCGCTCAGTCTATTGGTGAGAGCGTTGGGATCAATAGTGATGCATACCGGATACAACTTGAACTTCCTTATCGGGTTCCACCGGATCGGGTAAAGGATATTTTTCTGTCAACGAACCCTGAATCATTATGGTATCTGTTGCAATCGATGCTCCGGAATTCGACATATGTACGATGGCAGCTTGTTCATGCTGCAAGAAAGTTTGGTGCCCTTCGGAAGGATTTTGATTATAAGAATGTTGGAATGAAGAAATTGTTCACCTTGTTTGAGCATACCCCCATTTTTGAGGAGGCTATTGATAAGCTTATCTGGGAACGAATGGATTTGGAGAACACCCAGGAGATCTTGCGTAGACTTCAAAATGGTGAGATTTCGATTGTGACGCAACGTGTATCCCCTATTGGTCTTGCAGGTGTTGAGGCGATGAGGGGGCTGATGGTCCCTGCTCGTGCTGATCGAACGATTTTGAAAGCATTGCAGAAACGTTTGGAGGAAACCCGTGTCTCTTTGATATGTGTGAATTGTAAACACATCTGGCATACACGGGTTGAGACTGCTCCGGTACATCCAAAATGTCCGAAATGCAATGCTATTCGGGTTGCAGTGTTACCGAGTTATCGTGAGGATGAGGCGAAGATACTTTGGAAGAAAGACCCTACTGCTGAGGAAAACCGTGAGATCCGTCGTCTTGGGAAGAATGCAAGTCTCGTGTTATCATATGGGAAACCTGCTATCATCGCGTTGATGGGGCGAGGTATTGGGCCGGATACTGCTTCAAGGATTTTGCAGCGATATGATTTCCTGGAGCTTGCACGTTCTGAGGAGATGATGATGAAATTCCTTCAGGATATCCATAAAGCTGAGATCCATTATGCTCAGACACGTGGTTTCTGGGATGCGTGAGCCCTTATCTCTATTTCATTGTGAATTGTCTTCTTGTACCGTCCTTTTTGTTTGTTGTTTTAAAAAATGTGAAAATGTAAGTTAATTTTAAAACATTATTCACATAATAATTTTGATATATGTTACAAATAATTATTTATAATAGTTCTTAGTATGTACTATTGTGAAGGTAATGGGAACTTCAGGTTTTCAAGGGGAGAATTACATAAATATGCGCGCTAGCGGTTATAATGGAATATCAAATAAGAACTCAAAGATCAGACCCTATTTTTCATTATTGACGTCATTTACTATTTGTTCTTCCCATTCAAAGATGACAGTATCCTTTTTGTCGATCAATCGTCTTAATACTCCTTTCGCCTGGATCCGGCAATCCAACTCTTCAGAGATTGTTACCCAGTCTGCTGTCATAGGTCATCAGAGAGATAATGCAGTGAATATAACGAATTTTTTAGTTATAATAGTTTTCATGTATACATGTTTTTTATT
>CAYPIF010000057.1:0-25987 GCA_964410735.1 uncultured Thermoplasmatales archaeon | reverse complement strand
GCACTGCTGTTAGTGCGATGATCGTTCCAAATGCAATGAATAACTTTTGACCTATCTTAATATTATTCCATTGGTTCATGATCCCTCACAATCCACTTTCATTGTATGCAACGCACACTACATAGACTATAGAGGTTATCAAAAGATCTGTAATAAATCTTTCCAAAAATCCGGAGTTTACAAGTTATGGCCGAATGATGAATCGATCATAACAAGAAAACTTTACCAAAATAGGCGATTCAGTAACTACATTATAGCTTCAATTTCACTCCCAACGTTGTAGCAGTCTTCCTTGTATCCTTTTTTACAGAACTCACCTTGTAAACAGTTTTCTTCTTATTGTAATCCAGTTTGATAAGAGTGATGTCATGTAGGCTCTGAAACATCTTCGACACTGATACGATCACATCATTGTCGTTCAATTTCTTTCTCATCACTTGAATAAGTTCAAGTCCAAAAACACAAGTTGCCATATGTGCTTTGATCATCTGATCAGTCCAATGATGAATAGGTCTTATTGAAAGAATATGTGAGTTATTAAGTATTTTGAAACACTCCTCAATATCATTTTTCATTCTATATCCTTTGATCACATCCACGATATCCTTATCTTCACAAGACGTGAATATCAATGTTTTCCCCCAGCTTTTCATTACTTTTTCAGCCTCTTTCATATCAGTGAATAAAGACACGTTCAATCTTCCATACTCTCCACTGATATTGAACTGGAGAATATCTTTGAAATTCTTTTTTGAAGTCATTGTCACTAATTTTTCTTCCACAGCCTCTTTACTTCTCCATTTTTTGATATTCAGTTTGGATCCAATGAATTCTTCGATCTCATCGACAATATCTTTCATGTTCCTGATCCAGGTGTTCATTTTCTTTTTAAATGTCCTTTGGTCATAGGTCAAAACAGCACGGAAGTTTCTTTTATACACCTCCACTCTGGTCTCTTTGTACAATACCTCGTTCTCAGCATCTGTTCCATATTTACCTTCGAACTCATCTAATGGAGTTTCGAATAATTCTTTAAATGAACTGGGTCTTAGACTTCCAATGAATTTTATATTTTGTTTTCCTGGTTTACATATCACATCAAATATCTCTTCTGCATTATTGCCCTTGTCAAATACAACAATGATCTCTTGTGCCCCATTTTTTTTCAGATGTTCGATGAACTCGTTTATGTTTTCTTTGAAAAATGTGACATCATTCACATTTCCAGGATATGTTTTATGATATGCAGGTATACCTTCCCCTTGAGTTACCGCCAATGCTAGACTAGCTTGAAGCAAATCAAATCTTTTATGTTTGCTATTGCCTCGTTTTGCAATTTCATTTGTTTCTATATTGTTTTCAATATATGTGTGAAAGTTTGATGGATCGAAATAGATGTATGTATCGTGTATGTCATATTTTTTTGCGATAGTATCCAACAGTAGATCATGCACATCATTTATTTTTTCAAAGTCTATAGAAGATGAATTGTTCCAATAATTCTGGATAGTTAAGAATTTGGGATCTACATCATACACCATATCCAACCTATGATCCACATACCATTCTTCGATTGAATTTGTAGTACGTGGTTTGGTAAGACGTGCGAGGATACCAAATAGAAAATATTCTCCCATGCTCAACCCTTGATCTCGTTTTGGGTATACTATGTCAACGTTCTCAATAAATCTGATATCGTTAGCAGTTTCTACAAAAGCAGAGTATAACCCATAAGGTGTTGAGGATACTTCATCAGGAAGGAGAATACCTTCCCCCATGGTTTTAACGATTTTTTCAAAGGTTCCCAGATAAACCTCCCATTTTCTCCTTGATGTTTTTCCCACTCTTTCACTTTCACCCGCATAATAGTAGGTATTGCCTCTGCTTTGTTTTTTGAAGATGTAGCCCGCCATGTTATCAATATGTACAGTAACTACAAATATATATACTTCTCTTTATGAATAATTGGTAACTACAAATATATGTGTACAGGTCCCTCCAATATAAATTCTGGTAATGTAAAAGAAGAAATTCAGGACTTAAAAGCTAACTTGTAAACTCCGGAAAAATACAAAAAAATGAGGAGATGAAAATCGTAGGGGGGTCATGCTATAGATCAATGGTTTTCTTATTTTTTGTAGCAGACATAGATATCCGCTTCGATATGTTGCATGTCTGTTGTGAAATAATGATGGGTGAAATAGAGATTTCCTTCAGCATCTATCCCCGGATCACCAACAAAGTTTGAGACGATAAGCTCAGGTTCATCAAAGGTTGTCCCATTGAGTCTACTTCGGAAGATCCCTCCTGTTGAACCATACCAGAGTTCACTTCCATCAGGTGTTACATATAACCATCCTTGTTCTTGATCATCATTGATCGTTGGACCTAGGTTTTCAGGTTCGTTCCAGACGCCGTTTTCTTTTGTTGTGACCCAGATGTCCTTTCCACCGTATCCGCCTGCTCTTGATGAGTCAAAGTACATGGTGTTCCCATCACCGGTGAGATAGAGTTCGCCCACCTCATAGTCCTTGTTCAATAGTTCTCCAACATTTTCCCAGTTCTGCCATTCACCATTGACAAGCTCTGCGGTATAGATATCAAGATCCCGGTAGTTGCCAACCCGTGCGGAACAGAACCAAAGAGTGTTATCATGAATGCACAAAGGTCCATCGAGAGCAAGTGAGGTGGTGAGGAGCGCTCGCTGTGGTTCGGACCAGACACCATTTGTCTTCGTTGACCACCAGATACCCGTGACACCATCGGAGAGTTGTTCATTAGGAGGAACGCTGACATCAGGGGTGAAGAAAAAGATGAAGGTGTTTCCATCGGGTGTTATCACCGGTGCATCTTCAGCACCCGCGGTGTTGATGGGTCCTTCCATGGGAACCGGTTGCATCCATTCATCGGAATGCATCACTGGGGGAAATGCATCGGTTTCAGGGGTCATTTTAACAGCATCAGCGGGTATTGCATCGTATCTGCTTCTTTCTTCAACGCATCCTGAAAAAACAAGAGCTATAAGAGCTATGACAAATAGAACAGCATATATTGATCTCATAAGTGCTACCTTCCTAGTATATGTTGTGAGGTTATGGGCACAATCGGTATTTAATGATTGTGAGGAAATAGCATGTTTTGTACCGTTTTTTTTTGATTGGAGAAGAAGTGGAGAGGGATGAGGGAAGAAAAAGAATCTTACCTGATAACCAGCCTCTCCAACAACATTAACTTTCATAGGGTTTTATAATTAGTATCTTATGTTTATATATTATATAGATTAATGATTTTTTCTATACTTCTATGTATATGTAAAAAGTCGGGGAGGAGGATAAAGGATTTGGAGAAAATATTTCCATCTTGGAGAAGGTCCAATATCCTCCATTTGTATCAATTAAAAAATAAACCGGTATAAATGAATCGTCAATAATCTATATAGCGGTCTATAGTACATACAATGCCTTATCATATCTATGCTTCTACAGAGTATCCGTAGACATCTATATTTTATTTGCAAAGGGTTATTAAAAAATCAGAGGGATAAAGAGGCAAACACAAAAAAGTAGGAGGTCAAAATACATGCTTACAACCCTAGAATATTACCGTTCAAAGGATGATGGGCTCTGGTATTTTCATCTGAAGGCACCAAACGGTGGCATCCTTGTACAAAGCGGTGGGCACATCACTGAGGCAGAATGTCTTAATGGTATCGATATGCTCCGTCTGTATGCAGATGTTGCAGTGCTCGTTCGAAACGAAGAGATGTCAACTGAAAAGATATCAACCATAGAGAAATAATCGATAGATCTATAGGATTATTGGTTTTTCTTTAGACATAATCTGCTCGTCTGTTAATTGTATCTTTTCTAGGTTCAAACTTCCACAGTTCGAACACCGGTGAAATGTGGAGAAATCCTTACGTTGCAGATGACCACATTTCTTACAAATCCATCGGCTACTCAAAAAGTATCCCCCAAATGGTATTGAGCAATTGTATATGCTTAAAAGTTATAAATATTTTTAATTTTAATAAAATTATATAATATTTTCATAATAAAATATTTGAGCAGAATAATCATTGGAACATTTTCTTTTTATGAGCAATAAAAACAAAAACGACCTGAACTGTGACAATGATAACACCGATGAGCACAATGACAAACATAGCGATGTTTACTGCTGATCCAATAGATGTTGTGATAGTAACTGGAGCGGAAACATCTCCCCCAGCATCCTCAGCATATACCTTAATATCATATGTTCCCTCTTTCATCCAAGCATGGGTAACCGTTACTTCCTCACCTGAATTTACATAATCCGTAATAGTATTACTTGAGTTATCACCCCACTCGAATCGAAACCGTATCTGATCACCATCTGCATCTGTTCCCTTCACAGTAAATGAATACGTCCCTTGGATCTGACCACCTATAAACGAAAGGATGTCATTGTGTACAATCTCTGGCTTTTGTGGTGGGTGATTTCCCACATGAATCGATTGAACTGTGGAATCAGAACAGCTAAGGCAATCTGGTTTGCAGGTTATTGATAACGTTACCTTGAATGTCTCATTACCATGAAACACATGGGTAACTGTTTCCCCCATACCTGTTTCTCCATCACCAAAATCCCATTGATAGGCAGCTATCAACCCATTTTCACAGGTGCTTTGAGATCCCGAGAATGTAACCTCTTTCCCTGAAAAGGTATCCGCAGGTCCAGCGATAACCGCTTTACAAGGTGTTGGTTTTGTTTTAAACGACCAAACAATCCCGTTAACATCTTCTCCTTTTTTATCTGTTGCTTGGATATACCAATAGTAGGTCTTGTCATAGGAGAGTTGGACTGAGGAAGCAGAAGAAGACGTAATTCCCGATACAAGGGTTTTACTGGGAGATGAAGTGTCATCAAAGAATACTGTGTATGCGAGTTCATCATTATCTGGATCTATACATTCCCAGGATAAGGTGAGACCACAAGGGTCCACATTGGTTTGACCATTTGCAGGATACGGTTTCTGAGGTTGTGATGGTTGGCTATTATTTATGGTGGTAAACTGCCAGATTGGCCCCTCAATATAACAGGAATCATTCTCATCGATTACCGCTACTTTCCAATAATAGGTTGTATCTTTTTGCAAAGTTCCCAGGTAAATCCTGCTTTCAAGGATGTTTTCTTTTGCTGGCGTATCAAAATTTGGTGTCGTGTTAAGATATATAGTATATTTTATTGCATCAAAATCTGGATCTTCGCATTCCCATTCGAAGTATCGTCCAATGAGAGAGACATCATCTGAGTTGTTGTTTGGTGAGGGATTTGATGGGATTGATGGACACAGGGTTTCCTCAGATGCACTGGTAATTGTTATGGTCGTTTTTTCTGAGAAATCTGAAGTAATCCCAAATTCATCTTGTGCCCTTACTTGTATGCAATAAGACCCAGTATTAGTCCACATATGGGATGCTTGAATGTTTGAACCTGAGGTAAAATAATCCGTCCATTGATCAACACTTGAATCATTGTCCCAGTCCCATCCATATCGTATTCTGTGATCATCGGGATCTGTTGATGATGTGGAAAATGAAATACTAGAATTTTGCGAAGCGGTTGTCGGTCCATTTGGTTGAGACGGCGTAGTTGGTGCATGATTCTCGCCAACATAGAGATTCATGGAGGTCACGTTTAGCATATCATCATCGTCCCGTATTTCAAGGGTGGCCGTATATGACCCATTGGTATCATAGCTATATGTAATGGATTCATCTGTTTGCCATGTGGTAAACACACCCACCCCTGTGAAATCCCAGCGGTATCCTGTTACGGAACCATCAGGATCATAACTTAATGATGCATCAAATGTTACAACTTCCTCACATAGAGGATTAGTTGGTGAGATGGTAAACTGTGCATAGGGTTCACTCCGATCTAAGGTCGTTATATGAACTGTAGCTGTGTCTTGACTGGTCTCATTGTTGTTGTCTTTTACCTCTAAGACTACAGTGTACCTTCCAGGATCTGTGAAAACATGAGTGGTTATTTTGGTTTGTAACCATTCTGTATCCCAGGTTCCATCATTAGTATAATCCCAGCGATACCCTATGATTGTACCATCGGGATCATAGCTTTCTGATGCATCAAAGATGATGTCTTCATCAACAGTTCCTTGATAGATATTTCCCGCATCAGCAAGCGGTGGTGCATTATCATTCGTTGTTGTGAACTGATAGGTTGGTGATGTTATATGATACTCACCATCCGAAACAGTGACATGCCATTCATAAAGGGTGTTTTTAGTAAGATTGGTCCATATCGTTGAAACTGTGTCCCCACTCATTGCTTCAACAATATCGATGACCGTATCCGTTTCGTCATAGAAGGTAACTTGAAGTGTATCAAGGTCTTCATCGGTCACCGTGATAGATAATGATGCTGAAAGGGAAACGTTTTCCTCATTCATAACTGGATGAAATGAGGTAATAACTGGTGGATGAGGATCAATATTTTCTTCGGTGACAAACGACCAGAGTTTACTGATAGCGATACGACCGCAGGGATCATAGGCAATGATCATCCAATAATATCTGGTATTGAATTGAAGTAAATCTGGTCGAAAAGTTGTGTTGCTTTGTTTTGATGCTTGTTTATGTGCTGGGAGATTTGTGTCAAGATAAACATCGTAGACCAGTTCATCGTTATCAGGATCAGAACAATCCCAAGTTAGAACAACATTCCTAGGAACATCGGTACTACTAGCGGAGGGAAAGGGATTGGTAGGATGAGTAGGTGCATGATTATCACTACAATCATCATCAGCTAGAACATTCGTTGTATGAAGAAGACTTGAAGAGATTACAAGCATCGCTAGTATTGTTGCTAAAAGTATTCGTTGTTTTATGAATCGTAGGCTCATGTGTCTCCCCATATTATGAAGAATTTGTTGATATCAGATGGTTTTCCTTAAAAATGGTTTTCTCATATAGTATATACAATCTATATAGTTAGATGTGGATTGTATCTTAAAAATAATGGAATCCCTTTAGGGTTTCATTCAGTATTGGATCTCTTAACAATACATACATTTCGTCGCTAATTTTGAAATGATCTAACCACATGCAGGACATTTTTTCCCAAAATCTTAGGTGTAATCACGTTTTTCTCCTTCGTTTGATACTTGCGATAAATTGTCTATGATTGATCTTTAATACAAAAGACACCACAAATCAACATAGCTACCTTCATTCATTATCATCCTAGTTCACATATTCGAAACGATTATAATCGTAATATCATCTGTGCTTCCATTTTCCCGGGCTTTTTTAACAAGTTTTTCCGCTGCTTTTTCAGGTGCTTCAGTCATCGAGATAATTTTGATGTCTTCATCCCGCACGTAATCATGCAAGCCATCTGTGCATAACAACAACACAGAATGATCTTTAAGATGAGCATTGTAACTCTCAACATGAATATCCTCACAAGTACCAAGTGCCTTGTTCAACCGGTTTTTATTCGGATGAGAAAACGCTTGTTCCTCTGTAAAAATCCCCATTTCGACCAATTCCTGAACAAGCGTATCATCCTTTGTATGCCACATACCATCACCTGAAAAAATATATGCTCGGCTATCACCGATATGAGCAATGAAGACATCCTTCGTATCTAGATTTATCATCGCTGTTACAAGAGTGGAACCAATCAACCGGTTCTTTTGCTCACTTTCCTTAAGAATAAGTTCGTTTGCATCATGAAACAACGATTCCAAAGAGGAAGGAGGTGTTGAAAGACTCACAAATGGCTGAACAGCTAATTTACTAGCGATATCACCATAGGGTAGCCCCCCAACACCATCAGCTACGGCAAAAAACGAAATATTATCAAGTTTTTTTTCAATGAACTGATCTTCATTTTTTTCGTGATGATTCCCTTTATCAGATGCATGGAAATACTGCATGTCATATCTCCTATTTGAAAAGGATTATCGTTATTCTGGGTAACTGATTGTTTTTTTTGCCTTCAATCCATAGTTGTTTGTTATAATTACTGATATCATGAATGATTCATCTGAATCAAGTATATCCGCTCTTACTATTCTACCAAAATAATCATTAATGAAATTAGTAATCACTATATTTTCTTCCAATATCCGATATGAAAAATCAGCCGTTATGTTTCCTTTATCAATATCTTGACTGAAATTAAGTTTAAAATCATCTGTATCATTGTCATATTTACTATTTCCATTAAGGTCTATATACGTAAAATTGCCTTGGGAAATATTTACCCCATAAGAATAATTCCCCGAATAAAACGAATCTTCAAAAATAATATCTGCCTCGTAATCAAAGGTTCTAGAGTCATCCATATCAATGTAATAATTGTAGGATATTATCTCCGTTAGATTCCATTCCCATTTTGTAATATAAGCATCGCCTACTTGATCTGACGATGAAGCATCCAGATAGGGGATATTCGTAATATTTCCATCCTTATCTTTAGCTGATTCGAAATTTATCATGAAATTTGCTGTTGGTGGATAAAACGTTTTTTCGAATGTGTTTCCAAGCGCTGTTTTGATTTTGACTGTTATAGGTTTTTCAAGAGGAATATCTATCACAGAGAAATTACTATAGTTAAATCCGTAACCAGAAATATTAACTATATTTTCATGCAATTCATTATTAACCCATATATGAGTGATATTTGAGTCATATTTCGAATTACTTCTTATTGTAATATTAACAACATTTACATTCGAAAAAGTATCATCATAAGTTGGTGATATTCCAATGAATTCAATATCTTCAATACTAGTCATTAATTCCCTAAAATCTTGAACATGTGTAATATTTAATATTCCTAACATCCCATAATTATTTTTGACTTTTAATGTTATATTCCATATCACATCATGTCTTTCAAAATCAAATACTCCATCATCGTCAATTAAAATCCTATTAGCATTTATCTCCTGACCATACATAATTGGAAGATACACATCAGGGTCTGGATTTTTATTGGTTAAATTCCATTCCAATTCGATGATGTTTGCATCATCATCACAAAATGAGTCTGATCCATCTAGAATGATACTGTTTTGTTCTCTTCGAATTTCTATATTAGGTGTTGGTGGAAGAAAGACTTTTTCAAATGTGTTTGTTAGTGATGTTTGGATATCAAATTTGATAGGATTGTTCTTTGTAATGTTATCAATGGTTATCGGTTTAAAAAAGACCTTTGAAAAATTTTTATCAATATCATTAAGTGATATACGAATACGCTCCATTGATTGAATTTTCAACTCATCATTTACTAGATAAGATGTTCCAATATCTCCCGGTGTTGCCGAGTAACTTAGTATATCGGACAGACTTTTTGTTGTTTCACCAGTAGAATATGTTCCATCAGTTGGACTATCATCATGAAATAAATAAGGTGTTCCTGATGGATCCTCTGCATATAACCAAATATAATTTTTTGTACTCAAGTCTGGCTTATCTAGTTCTATATCATTTGCATCGAAATCAGCATCATAAATCTCATCAATATCATTATCAAATATCTTATTGAAATTGTTATCAATGAAGAGACACCATTCATCAGATGAAGTATTTATAACATAGAGATTTAAACGAAATTTTCCCCTGGTGAAGTTCCAAGTTTCCTTCGTTGTATCTTCTCGTTCAATATGAAATCGCCTAAATACTATATCATTAAGGGTAAAACCTGATATTTTGGATTCTCTCAAATGTTGACTTGATACGACAAAGGTTACATCACTGAGATTGTAACTTGATGAATTATACTCCATGTTTTCTATACCAACGATTGAAATTTCTTCACTGTCGATTAACAACTTTGCAAATTCTGCTTTTTGCAGTTCTTCTTGTTTCTGCGCGGTAAAAATCGCAAAGGATACCGCTGCTGTGACAACGATAAGTGTCAACATAAGCGCTCCTATGATAACGGAGACACCATGAACATCTTTTCTAAATTGGCGAAGAGCATTCATCTTCATAGTTTATATCACCATATACCAGCTGATATGAACGTTATCAAGCGGCATAGCTGATTCCCAGGGTAACCCTTTCACGGTGATAGAATAGATCCCATCATCGATCATTTTATAGAGGTCTGAAGCAGTGAAGACAACATCCAGTTGTGGTTCCACAAAGTAGAGCCCTTTATCGGTTGTCTCAAAGCAGACGATGGCGTGATCATCCCCTAGCGGATTGGATAAGGTCACATATCCTGCACGGTATCCTTGTTGCCGTGCGTTACGTATGACATCAAAGCAGTATTGTTTGCATTCGTAGCTTCCGTCTTTGAACAGATGAAGATCGGTTTCATCAGAGATGATGAACTCTTGCATCTCCTGATAGGTTGGGTTCTTCCACCCGTGGATCTGTTCAAGGGAGTAACTGATGATGTTACCATGATCAGTGATGAAGAGCATCATGGAACTGGTGATGACTATCACTGAAAGTGCGATGACACCAATCCTTGTGATCTGCTTTGTGAACAGGGTTAGATGACTGGTTGACAGCAGCCTCATAACGTCAAAAAAACAAAAGTTGGTTTTGTATTATTAACCATGTTGATATAAAATATGGGTTCTATATATATTGTATAGAAGATTTACGTGCTTTTATGTTGGATTCTGGGTTCTTCTCTCATGTGTTTTGTGATCTGTATTTGTAGTCTCGATCGCCGATAACTCAGTGGAGTACTGTTCTTGTATCGTTTGTTTTGCTTTTCGTGTCTTGTATGCTTTTCCTTTTTTATTCCATTTATAAAAAACGATGGACAGAATCACATAGACAGCGATCATTGTTATGAAAATATAAATGATCATGAACAGCTCATCGCTTATTTCTCCCTCGAACATCATAGTTTTATGTTCCCTCCAAGCCTTTGCATAGGTTATTTGTTGTGGTTGAAAAGGAACATATGGTATGATTCTTAAATATGTTTCTTTAAAAAAAGAATTAGATGAGTTATCTATATCAAAGAAGTTGAAGACACATTTTTATAAGCGTTTGAATTCGTGTTCTCCAGTGTTTGATTGAGAATCTAAAGAGGTTGAGGGTTTTCCCTTATTTGACCGGACAAGTGGCCTGGGCATCCGTGATTGTTTTTCTCTTTGATCCCTGTTTGTTACAGGTTGTGGTATTGATCGGGAAAGATTTACATTTTCTTGTGATATCTGGGTGTTTTGTTGTTTTGAATTCTTGTTTCGTTGAAATGTGTTGGTGAATAAATTCTTGAATGAGGCGGTCGTTGATGACTGGTTCTTCGATGATTTCTGACCTACGGGCAGTTTATCAGTTTGATACAGGTAGAAAAGGATACCAGCAACTGCTATGATTATCACGAGAATAATGATGTAAATCCATGGAAACCCACTTGTTTTTTCCTCTGTTTCTTCGTTGGCGGTTCCTTGGTTAATGATGATGAAATGTTCCTCACTTCGTTCTGCATTGGAAGTGTCTTTTGCTGTGACCGTGATGGTATACCATCCTGGAACTGTGTACATATGTGATGAAGATTGTTTTGATCCACTGGCACCTGAAACGGTTGTTGCAAGTGAGTTATCACCCCAGGAAATAATATAGGTTATTTGATCTCCATCAGTATCGGTTGATGTAATATTGATGGTTATGGATGTATTTGCATTTGCACTGACGGGGCCTTCAATGGTTGGTGTTGAAGGGGGGTTGTTCCCTGAAAGAATACGTACAGTGGTGCTTGCAACATCAGTATTGTTGTCAGTATCTTTGACCATGACCTTAACATTTCCATCAAAAACTGAGTTATACACATGGGTGGTTGTAGGACTTGTTGACCAGTCAGTATCATAGGTCCCATCAGAGGTAAAATCCCATCGGTATCCGCTTATCCCTGTATCATCAGTGCTTTCTGATGCATCAAAGGTAATGGACTCACCCACTGAGGCAGCATAGGGACCTCCAGCATGAGCAGTTGGTAGTCCCGTGGATTGTTTTGATTTTGTTGTAAACGACCATATGGACCCATTTTCAACTGCATCATCGTCATCTGTGGAAACGATCTTCCAGTAATAGGTGGTATCATAAGAGAGATTGTTCATTTGATATAATGCTTGGGTAAGATTCTGTTGTTTGATTGATGGGGAATTCGTTGTTCCAAAAAAGAGATCATAGGAGATCGTATCACTATCTTTGTCCCCTCCTTGCCATTGAAGGGTTATATTGAGATCAGTATCTGTTGTTCCATTTGTTGGTTCTGGGTTTGATGGAACATAAGGCCCCATATTTGAATCTGACACAGTAAACTGCCATACTGGCCCTATTGTCTTTTGATCTGCTTCATCCCATGCAACAACACGCCAGTAATAGGTCGTGTCATAGGAGAGAACTCCGGGATCATAGGTTGCACCTGTTTGATTAGATGTTTTTTTCGCAAGGTTCATACTTGTCCCAAAGTAGACATCATAGGTGAGTTGTTCATCATCAGGGTCAGAGCAGCTCCATTGTATCTGTTTGTTTTTTGGGATATCCGTTGAAGCATTACTGGGAACAGGGTTTGATGGTTGATCTGGAGCGGGATTATCTTTTGTGGTGAAACGCCAGATTGGGCTGAGTTCATTACTATTTTGTTCATCTTTGACCTGGATCTGCCAATAATAAGTTGTTGAGTAGGAGAGGTTATGAACAGTGTATTGTGTATCTGTGATATCCTCTGCGATGCAATCATTTATATCAAAAGGTGTGCTCGTGGAAAGGAAGACATCATAGCATGCTTGTAGACCACTTGATATGTTGCAGACCCATTGTAATGTTGGATTAAGTGCTATTTGTTGTTCATTATTTGCAGGGTCCGGTGTTGATGGTGCTGGAAGGGGAATGGTCTCCTCATAAAATATGAGTTTTACCGTATAGATATCTGCTGACGTGATATCGAGAAATTCAACCTCTGAAGCATTTACAATAATTTTAGCAGGTATATATTCCCCATTATATAATATCGAAAATAATACATGTTCACCCTCATCAATTGATGAAAAACCAGTTCCAAAGTTTATATAAACTGAATCATCAGATCCACTGATGTTTAGCCGGTTCTGAACAGTTGTAATTTTTTCATTGCCATCGCTCACAGTAATCTTTATCTTAGTTCCATTCCCAAGAGGTGTTGGCGTATAATCTCCATATACATATGCTCCACCTTGGATGATACGGATATTAATTTCTCCGTGTACAGATGCATACGTACTTGTGACTGTTAAGAGTAATACTGCTATGAGTAGTATCGTGTGTTTCTTCGTTTTTTGTTGTGTCATACTTTCCTTTCCCCTTTGATTAAATGTTTCTTAGTCCCCATTTAGATAGAAACCTGATTCCTGTTTCATTTTCACCCAGTATTTTTGACCGGGTGTGACAGTATGTAATGTGTTGAAATTTTGACCATAGATAAAATATGATTCTGAGCTTAGCTCAAAGATAATAGTATAATCCTCCTCTAAAGATCCAAAGACATATGGAATGGATGTATTTCCATGGATATAACCAAAATCAATGAGATTCCAGCCGTTATCCATCCATTGTGAAAAATACACGGTGTTTCTCACTGTAACAGAAACAAGGTTTGATGTCCCTGTTCTCCCAGCTTCATCGGTTGCAAACGCTTGGATTTCGATCTGCGAGTTATTCTTGATACAATACACATCAAAGTCCAGTTCAAAAAATCCAGTTACCGGGTTATAACTTGCGGTTTTGATGAACTGATGATAATTAGATATGGATATCTGTACCTGTACGAGGAGGTTTTGTGTTTCGGTTTTATCATCAGATGCATCAACACAAATGTGAAGAATGTCACTTGTTATGATATCGTTATTTTGCGGGTCAATGATCGATACAACAGGTGGTTGTGTATCCGGTCCATCAGGCGGAGTATTATCGATAACGATTTCAATGATTTTCTTATCAGTTGTAAGTTGTTGGAGAAGATTGTTGAATTGACTGGAATCAGGCCCATAGACAGTGTAATATTCTTGTATCTGGTTTTTTATGCTTTCAAAACCATTACCTAACGCATCCGAAACCCCGCTGACAAAATAAGCTGATCCATCCAAGATCGGGCAATCATCAGGTATGATGATATCTCCATCGTATTCATAGGATTCTAGGTTGTATTGAAGGTTTTGAACATTCAATGGGCATATGATGAAGTGTGGTCGTATGTCAATGAAATATGCCTCCGCGATATGTCCATCCGATATACCAACTGCGTTGTTTTGATAACAGGGTGGTGAATAAGAGGCTTCATCTTTTGCATAATATGTTGCATGGAATGTTTGACCATTTGAGTATACACCATTGTGTGGTTTAATGATATGAAACTCTGGTGCGGTATCATCAACATAGAACCATTTTAGCACAGATTCCGTGTTGCCCACACAGTCATATGCCTCAATTTCTAGTTTGTATTCACATTCATCTGGGAAGCTAAATTGATAGGGACGGGTGAGTGGATCAGTGATATCATGCCATGATCCATCGTTTATTCGATAATGTATGGTCCATTCAGGGCAGCTACCCTGGTTCTGACCATTGATCTCAATGATCGTGTCGGTCCGTACCCAGTAATCAGGATGATGATGGTTTGTCTGAATAGTGGGTTCTTGGACATCAAGATAAATAATAGGTTCATGATCATCAACCTTGAAAAGTTGGCTGTTCCATGGTTCGATATTACCTAATCGGTCAACTGAGCGGTATCTCAAGGTATGAGAGCATTCTTCTGCAAAGAAGAAATCGAAATGATCCGTATCATAGATTTTATCTTTTGCAATGAGTTGATTATAGCTATAGATCTCGTATTCAATATAGGATAGTCCCACGGCACAGGAGATCGGCATGTCTTGTGATTGGATTGTGATCTTCGTGTCCGTAGTGACACAGAATATCTGCTCTTCATCATCATAATAATCACAGGATGGCTGACCAATTACGAGGGAAGAGAGAGGTGGTTGGCTATCAATCCGTACATAATGTTTTTGGACAGCGCCTTTGTTCCCAAGGGCATCGGTTGATTGGTAATAGATGTAATGTTCACCATCATCGTCAACCTTGATTTCAATGGTCATTTCACCAGGTGTTGTATCAGTATCTTCTTCTTGATTATCAAAAATGGTTTCTCGATGGGTCTCTGCCCAATCATTTCCTTGTTTTTGTAAAAGCCACCATTCGGTCTTGTTCACCCCTATTCCTTGATCGGTACATCCAAGGTCTTGTGAGCTCACATGCATAACGGTCTGATTTGTGATCCATTTGAAGGTATCAGTGTATTGTGGTCCTGTGATCCAATAGTCTTGTGCTGGGCCTTGTGCATCAACATAGACATCCTTTGTGAGTACATGTCCTTGCACTGGGTTTCTATTTCCTAGTTTATCTTCTGCCCAGTAATGTATTTGATACCAGCAGTTTTCTTGTAGATGTAGGATCATTTCAATGGTATCATTTCCTGGATCGGTATCCTGTTGATCGTTATCGATGATGGTGTAGGTATCGGTTAATTCCCAGCCACCATAATAGTCTCCATGGTATATTTCTATGCTGAGATATTCAAGGTCTACGTACTCTTGACATGAATGAGTGCATGCTGTTTGTATGGTAAGTGGTGTAATCGGTGAGATAGCAGGGTAGCAGTTTCCATCTATCTGATAGTAACAGGGTTCTTGAGGCGCTCCGATCGTGGGATCAAGGGTTGGTGGTGTGTTTATCACCTGGAACCCATAGATGTTATCATCTATTGTTTCATTGTTGAATGTATCCCACGCGTAGAATGTTATGGCATTGAGACAATCTTTTTCAAGGGTAAAGGTAGTAGTGATGTATCCATTTCGAGGATCTATATCAGCGGCATCATTATCGTTGATAGTGGTTGATACGGTGCCATACGTATTTGAGATTATATACGTAAGATTTCGAACGCCAGTCCAGTATGTTTCATTATCGGTTGCGGTGATGGTAAGCGGCGTATCACTTGTGATAAACGTGGTAGTGTTCTTGAGGTATTGTGGTTGCCCAACAGAGAGCGTACTTGTTGGTGGGTTGTTCTCTTTGACCCAGGTACAGGTCGTGGTGCTGTTTGTTTTACTCATGAAAAAGACAGCGGCAGTATTTGATAGATAGCTTCCTGGTTCGGTTGCTGGATCGACACTTGTATGTATCCAAAATGTTACAGTCTCATATGGGAAGAGTTCTGAGAGCATCCAGTAATAGTTTCCTGGAACAGCTGAATTCATCAATCCTGGGCTTGCGTTAATGAGACTAAGATATGATGGCATGATGTCTTTGATGGTGATGTTTTCCATACGTATTGGGGTAGGATTCTGTAGTGATATAGTGTAATTAATGGAGGTTGTCTCTGATGGATCCTTGAGAGAGAGGATATGATCAGCAAGATTATCATCTTTGTATATATGTATCATTTCTGGGTCATATCCTTCTATGAAAATGTTTGTATATTCAGAAGTAGTGTTTACTATGTTTTTTGTTGAGATGCTTATGTTGTTGCAGAGGAGCATTGGTTCAGTGATCATCGATTCATTCACTGTTACATTCAAGGTGATGGTCTTGGTTGCGTTTGGGGGGAGATCAGCGCAGTGCATGAAGACCATGTGATCTGTTGGATCGTAGACCCAGCTAGCGTCTCCTGTAGATTTATAGATTAGCTGTGCTGGGAGGACATCCTCAATGATGATATCGGTATAGGTTTCAGTATCTGATGGATTTACATAGGTGATAGTATAGGTTATTGTTTCATTTGGTAAGACATATGCATTTTCAGTAAGACCATCACTCATCGTGATATGTAATGGTAAGGGAAAACAAGTTGGAAGGATGTTTGGTGTGTTGTTACCAAGATATTTCATTAGGAGGTTTTTGATTGTGTTCATAAGGTCCTGTATCTTCATTTGGATCAATGTTTTCAGTGGTGCCGATGATTGATGTTGGTTTTCTTCTGACGCTTGTACTATTGTTGATGACAGAAATAATATAACAATAAAGATAAGTATGATATTTTTCTTCAGGGTCATTTCAGATACTCTCCTTTATATACTCTCTATAGAGTGATGTTTGTAACGTGTTATGCCTCCATGTTTTCCCACGTTTTTATTTCGAAAAATGCATAGATACCAATTTATTTAATGGTCATCAACATAGAATATACAGACTATAAAGGTCTATATAGACGTCTTCTACCCCTATAGTTTATTGGGAACATGATTAAATAAAATAGGTAGTATTAAGATAAAAAAACGTTAGGTTATTTCAGTATGGGGATTCCAATTGCTATCACTGGTATGTCTGCGTATATTAAAGATATTTCTGATGGTAATTTACTTCTTGTACAGGGAAGTATCGATCCGATCACCTCTATCTTTGCTCAGACCCTTTCAACCATTGCTATCAAGGAGGGTAAACCAGTGAATTTCATCACTTCTCGTGCAGAAGAGGAGGTTCGTGAGCAGGTGAAGTTGTTCCAGTCCAATGGTACGGATTTTCCTATTATTGAGGAGCGATCGCATATCCATTGGGAGAATTATATTGTTGAGAATGGACTTATGGTGATCGATTCCTTTTCATATCTTAATCTTGAACGACCATTGACGGAGGTCCGCAGGGTCCTTGAGAGTTTCTTGAAGCTCTGTAAACAGAAGAATGCGATCGTGCTTCTCACCGTTGAACGTAGTATGCTTTCTGAACAGGTTGAGGTGACTTGTGCGCATCTTGCGGATGGTATCTTTAATTTCCTTACCAAGGATACAGATAAGGGTATCCGGCGGTATATCAGGATCCCAAAATGGATGGATGGCCGGTCCTTTGATGATAACATTTATTATCAGTTCGATGGGAGAGAGATACGAGTGGATCTACGGTCCCGGGTCCGTTAATGAGACAGCGTTTATTGGTTGAATATCTATGAGTTTGGTCGATGAGAAATATGCTCGGTACGGGTTACGTGGTAACCCCTTTCGCACTACTACACATACCGTAGAATCAGTGAGTCGTCTCCATGCAAACCTTCAGATTGATACCCTGCTTGGTGATCGGAAGGAGGATGTGTTCTTTAAACGGAATCGTCATGCGGTCTTTTTAGTTGGTGATGCGGGGATGGGTAAGACCCATCGTATCCTTGTTGCTTCTGCTGAGGCAACAAATAATAATTTGTTCTTCCGTAGTGTTCTTTTAACGTCTCAGGGACCGTCTACGATGGATCAGTTCATCAGAGCATTTCTCCCAGGTGGTTCCGCGTTGTTCTCTAGTGATAAATGGCAACGGGAACTCGCGAAAAATAAAAAACAGGTGAAAACAGGATCCTATAACCCACGGGCTGTGGCTCAGAGCGTTGCCCTCGCGTTAAATCAGAAGACACCATCTTTTCTGTTGATCGATGATCTAGATAAGACCCAGATGCTCCCGGATCATGAGGCGTTTCTATCCTTTCTTCTTGAATTGGTCTCCATACTGCAGCCTGGTGTGTTTGTCCTTGTCACCATGAATGCATCCTATGCATCCTTGTTTCTGAATAAGTATCCAATGTTTCAGAACTTGTTTGAGACCATGCTTCTCCAACCATTATCTATGGATGATGCGATTGCGGTTGTGTCCAAATGGTTGACCGCATTTCGTCTTGTTGATGATCTTCACCCGTTATTCCCGTTTAGTAGTACCGCAGTGGAGGTATTGAACAAGAGGGGTCATGGGAATTGTGCCAGACTCCTGGATCTCTCAGATTTATCGTTAACAGCTGCGGGGTATCAGAAAGCGGTTGTTATCACGGATATGACGGTGAAGGAATCATTGTACACATTGCAACAGCAGATGCCTCAGGTGTTACACGAAAAAAATCTTCAGGCACCAATGTCCCCTGAGCTTCGTACCCGCTCCCAACAAGAGGCTCTATCACTTGAAGAGCAGACCGAAGACGATAATCCTCTGCTGCATCCAAAACCTCTCATCGATGAAGCGCACTTTGATGCTCATAATCATCCTATCCATCCACCCTTCCTACCAGACCAAAGCCATGAAACAGATGGCGATGTGGAGCATCCCAACGATGGACGAGAGCATGACCTATTGTCTTCCTCCTTTTCGGAATCCTCTCAAGGAGACAAAAGGGCAGTGAGCACTCTTCCATCAACCACTCCGCATCCAACCCTTTCTCATAGTGATCCAGGTTTTGAAGAGCAACATACCGATCAGTCCCTTGATGACCCAAGGGAGTTGACACGGATGAAACCAGAGAATAAACCACTTGTCTCCTCAGGTGATAATGGTTCCAGTCGGAAATCAACAGATATCGCTAGCATCATGTATCAGGTAAGAGAAGAACAAAGAACGGTTGAGAAAGATGATCATTCTAACCAGATTGATGAAAGTGAACTCGACTACAAAGACGAAACTGGTGATGAGATCGAGGAAACCTGGGAACCGGTCGACAGCACTGATGAGAACACAATAAATGAGGATACCAGGCAAAAGACAGTTGATACGGCACCTGAGGAGCTGATCGATGAACCTGAGGATCTCGATGAGATAGAACCGTGGATCGAGGTTGATAGTAGTGAGGATAAAGAGATTGACCTTTTGGAAAATGAACAGATACATCATACTGATGAAATGGATAGTAAACAGGTTGGGAACACGAAAAAGCATCAGACGAATGCAAAAAAAGAACGTTCTTTAAAAAAGAAAAAGGTGAAAAAAGATCTTTGTAAAACTTCTCAAGAACCGATGCTTGTTGAACCAGTGAACTCTATTGAGGATGATTCATCAGAGCATACTGATGAAAGCGAATTTTCAGAGAGTGAAGCATCTGAGGATATAGTATGGACACAAGTCAGTGATATAAAGAAGAATATCACAGATGACGCTGATGTAGAACCACCAGTTGAAGACATCTCTATTGAACAAAGCAAGCAGACTCAGGGATCAAATGAACCCATATCCATTTCTGATCGTGAGACCGCTAGGGATCTACCACCTGCACCAGATGCTAGTATTCAACCAGTTCCAAAAAAGGGTTCGGATGAAGGACCAATGAAAAAACCCGAGAAGCAGAACCGTTCTGTGAAAAAGGAACTTGCACTGGAGAAAAAAGAGGTGAAACAGCACCGTCCAACGGTTGCTCATAAAGATGATGCAGCCATGGTTGATCATCGATCATCTCAAGGGTCAGATCCATCAAAAAGAGTGCTACGGGTTCGTTGTCCTGAATGTAGCAGGGATTTTACCGTTGAGGTCAATGAGAAGACCCATTCGTTAAGCTGTCCCTTTTGTGGTTTCTATGGAGACTTGTGATCAGGTTTTCTTCATTTTGATGCAACGTCTTACTAGTAGTTATATGTTCAATGATACTATTTATGGAATAAGTATCGTCTATCATAGAAGAACAAATGATATTACTACCTTGATCGAACAATTGTTACTACTTTTTCCCCAATTTTTATTATCTTATAATATCCTAAACGTAGTACTATCTTTTCCAGATCAAATTGATCATCATCTTATAATTGTTGAAAGAAGACCTATTGCTCTTCAAGAAATATAAAAATATTAGATAATATGGAGTGTAAAGAGATATGATCGATTATTCGAAGTATAAAACTGCGATGAAAGCTATTGGGATTCCCCTACTGAGTATCGGATTTGTTTTTGTAATAATCGGTTTTACATCATTTGATACCGGAACGTTTGAGGAATCAAAAGGATATATGATAATATTTGGAGCAGGTGGTTTTATGACCGTTTTAGGTATTGGTCTTATTAGCACGAGTATAACAAAACCTGTTTCAAGGTATTATGCAACGGAGACGTCTCCGGCTATGAAGATAACAGGTGAATCCATTGGCAGAGGTCTTGGTCAATCAGGTTTTGGAAGAGTGTATGCAAAAGAGATAATCAAGGTGAAATGTCCTCATTGTGGTTATCTTGAAAGAGAGGATGCTAATTTCTGTAGTAAATGTGGTGAGGAAATCTAAATAAACATTTCTTGATTGAAAAACAGTATATGATGTAATCATCTTTCAGAGATGGATATTAAAATACAGTTTGAAAATCCGCGTTTTTTCTTTTGAAATTGTTTTATATTTTTAAATGAGAAATACTGTAGCTGTAGATGAAACCGGTTTTTGAACAATTCTAGATTATCATTACCACAAAGAAGATAACTGATGTCGCAACAAGGATCATTGAGTGTGTCAACCCGAATTTTATGTTGCCATCAATGAATGATCCAATGATTGTACCTGTGCCAATAGAGTTTATGAGAAGAAGGTCGAAGAATCGTTGTTTGATGGTTGTGAAACTCATTCGTTCGATTGCAGAGGCTTTTCCTGCATCCTCTAGACTAGCGCCGCCAAGAAGACCTACGTCGATACTTCCAAGGCTGGGAAACATGGTTATGAGTTGATAGAGGACAATAAGGAGGACACCAAAGGCTATGTAGATGGTCATTGCCTGGCTCATAAGTTGCCTTCTTCGTTCTTTTCCAACCTTGATGAAATCATCCATATCCTTTGCCGCCCGATGGATAACAAGAGAGGGTTCACCCCCGATCTTTGATGTGTCTCCTATAAGGACAGCGTATCGTTTGACAAGATCGCTTTTTATTGGTTTTGCCATAGCCTTCATGACATGATCAAAGGGTCTTCCGAGTTTAATATTATCAGCTGCTGCTCGTAAATTATCTTTAAGGATGCTTGTATCGGTTGTAGATAATTCTATGATTGCTTTTGTTGGATCGAGTCCGCCTCGCATCGCATCAGCAATCTCGAAGAGCAGTTGGGCATAGGCTTGCTCGTATTTGCTTATCTTCTTTCGTTCCATCTGCGCATCGATTGCAAATGGTGCAACTGCGATGAAGAACCCGATGACAAGAACATATTCTAATGCAAAGACACTCATACCTGGGGTGGTCATTACATACGCAAGGGTAAGCATGGTGAAGAGAAAGGCAATGACAATGGGGAGATAAAGGACAAATACCTCTTTTTCTATGGGGTGTTGAGCAAAGAACTTTTCAAAGGTGAAATCCTTGGTTTTTTTAAGATAAAGGATATAAACACCGATTGCTAGAAATATAATGATCGTTCCTATGATAATAAATTGAACGATAAGAAATACATTTATCCCAACACCAGCTTCACCTTGCTTTAAAGAGGTGTCAACCAAAAATACAAAGCTCTCTTTTGCTTCGTTGCCATTGACATCGGAGACAGTAACATCGATAGTATGATTACCATTGTTCCATTTGAATATCTCTGAAGGCTGATAGTGGATGGTGGTGCCTATGATCTCTGCATCCTGCAAATCAATTACATCGAATAATTGATCTACAATCACATTGATTGATCGTGTATCAATACCGCTGTCATCGGTAATCTCAATGGTAATATTTGGCTGTGTCATTGAGATAGTTGTGGTGGTTGGTTCTATAAGGGTTATCGTCGGAGGTTGTGTATCATCCTGAGCAGAGATTATGGGTAGAAGAAAGGCAGAAAGAAAGAGAAGTGTACTAAGTAATAATATTGTTTTTTTCATAATTTTCAACCTTGTTTTGAATAAGCCATTGAGACAATAACGTTTATCGCTATCACTGCTATAGGTATCAGACCATAGGTCATCAGGAGAAGTAATGATTCTGAATTGAGCCCTGCCATGGTTGTCCCCATGGCATCGATGAGGAATGCAGCAATGCCGAGAAATAGGATACCGACAAGAACAAGGCTTATGTACATTTCAGAATAAGAACCGAGTTTTTCAATGAATTCTTTTTGAATATCCCTTTTTAGTTGCATGGATGTATCTGCCTTATCTCGGAGATAGATATCAAGGTCACCTCCTTGATGGATCATGTTTGCAACATCCCAGAGAGTTTCACGGTATTCATCTGATGGTGATTCTTTTGCAGATTCGCTAAGCGCGGTTATGAGATCCTTTCCCTCTATATCGATCTTATAGACAATCTTTTTAAATTCACTTGTTAATGCACTCCTTTCCTCTCGTTGTGCTATCTGTCTAAATATTTTTATTGGAGTTAGACCAGTACTTGCAAGAATCGACAGCTCACTTAATGCGAAAGGTAGTTCCCGATTGATCTGTTGTTTTCTGTTGCCTATCTTTGATTGGACCACAAAGGGAAAATATGCCCCTGCAAAGATACCTATTATCGCTGTTAAACCCAGAGTGTATAATACCCATTGGGATGATTGGATGATCATATTGAAGATAACATAAAAGAGTACAAGTGATGGTGGTACCACTATAAGGATTGTAAAAAGAATAATAGCATGGTAGATTTCAGGTGTGAGTGGAAGGTCTGCCTTTTTAAGTTTGATTGAAAGATCATCATTTTTCTTAAGTTTCGTTGTTTTCCAACCAAGTGCATGAAATGCTATCGTTTTATAGGTATCAAGGAACGGTTTTTTGGGTTTTTTTTCTTTCTTTGGTTTATCTTTTTTAGAAAAAAGGTTCATTGCAAGATCGGCCTCCGGTTTAGTTCATCAAATGCATTATCAGCATCAACATAGTACATGGCTATTGCTCGTCCAACCTCTTTATAATAGGAAACATTTTTTTCATCCATGAGTTCAAGATATTCTTTTCGCCGGATGAGTTCATTGCTGAGATCCTTGGGAGTTGAACCGGTTTCTTCAGCGATTTTCTCAAGGACAAAACTTCGTCCACTGTAGACAAAACTGTCATCTTTCGGATCCCATTTGAAGGGATTATTTGTTAGAACATTATCTGTGTCGCTTTCTAGGTCTAGGACTTCGACGATGTTTTTTGTTCGTCTGACTCGTTTTCCTTTGTAGTTGACCTGTCCCATGAGACCAACTGCATCAATACTGGTGAAGAGAACTCGTGGGATATTCATTGGTTCGTTTTCCACACGGTGAAGAAGTTCTTCAATAGTCCCCGCGTGAACAGTGCTCATGGATGCATGGCCGACTGCAATTGCTTGGAAAAGTGTAAATGCTTCTCGACCTCGTATCTCACCGACGATGATGTACTCTGGTCTTTGTCGGAGTGCAGCGACTAAGAGGTCGAACATATCAACTGATCCGGCCCCGCCACCACCACTGATACCTGACATACCGGATATACCTGATATTCCTGATATTCCTGATGCTTTCCCATATCCTTTTCTTGAGACGGATTGTATCCAGTTCTCATGATCGATATGGATCTCAGGGGTATCTTCAATGCTAACGATCTTGTCCTCGGGTCTAATGAACATACAGATTGCGTTAAGCATGGTTGTTTTCCCTGATGCGGTTCCACCAGACATCAGGAGTGATTTTTTGTGCTGAATAAGAAGCCAATAGTAGGCAAGCATCAATGAATCGATGGATTCAAATCTCATGAGATCGATTGGTGAGATGGGATCATAACTGAATTTACGGATGGTGAACGTTGATCCTTTCCGTGTTACCTCGGATCCAAGGGTGAGGTTGATACGGCTCCCATCTGATAACACTGCGTCAAGGATCGGTTGGTAAACAGAGATATGTTTCCCTGAGGTCTGGGCAAGTTTCAAGATAAATCTGTTAAGTTCAAGCTCCGTTGGATAAATGATATTGGTCTTCATCGAACCGAAGACCCGGTGGAAAAGATACAAAGGTATCTTTGGTCCGTTACAGCCGATATCTTCTACATACGGGTCACGGATGACACTGTCACTTCGACCAAGCCCGAGGAGTTCCCTTTCAAGAAAAAAGAATAGCAAAGGTTTTCTATCAATGGGAATTTTAATATCGAAAAGTTCGATGACTTTTTCGAACCGTTTTTTAAGGTAATCACTGAGTTTTGAGGAACTGGCAAAGGTGAATCCTTCCTCGATGGGGAGTTCCTCTTTGTCCATGGTTGATTCGACTTTCTCCTTAATAAAGTTGAGCTGTTCTATTTCCGTATCAGTGAGCTCTGGTTCATTGATAAGATAATGGTACTCACCTTTTTCTTGGTCAAAGAGGATATGGACAAAGGCAAAGGGCGGGTTGACTGGGTAGGTGATGTTTAGAGTGAGTCTGTTCTGTGAGAGCTCAGTTCTCATGTAGCTGAGTTGATTCTGTTGTGAGAGTTTTTCAGGTATTTTTGGTTGGTTTGAAAAAACTTGATCATACAGTGATTGATCAATCTGTGGTTGAACAATTGGTTTTTGTTCTATTACGGGTTGTCTTTCTTTTGAGAAAACACTTGTGAGTCGTTGACGTGAATGTTGCATGATTTCTATTGTTCTTCATTAATATAATCTATTAATATGCATCGTATATAGAACATATAGATTTTATTTTCTCAATATCACCATATATGCGTCTATGGTGGTATTGTCAAGTATACATGCTATGTGATTTATTTGAGCAAGCTTATTAAAAAGGTGGTGTAATGGCCATTCTGGACGTGGTACGTCCGATCGAATCCACTGAATCTTTCATTTGAAGGTTGGTGAACGATTCGAATAAAAAAAGATCTATAAATAATAGGAGGAAAAAACAATGAATATGAGAAAACTCAAGAAAGATGTAATGGCCGTATCTCCAGTCATTGCCACACTTATGTTGGTCCTTGTTAGTGTTGGATCAGCTGGTGCATTCTATGTTTGGCAATCCGGCTGGCAAAGTGATGTGAACGAAAAAGCTGGAACCGCAGAATTGCAATCCCAGCTCAGCATTGGTGGAAGTTCCACAGTTTATGAGTTCCTTCTTATAGCAAAGGAAATCTTCGAAGCACAGAACCCTAACTTTAAAGTCGATATCCAAAAAGGTGGTAGCGGCGCAGGACTCATGGGCGCTGGCTTAGGACTTGTTGATATTGGTAGTGCATCATCCGATCAATCAAGCAGCTTCTCCAAATACCCAGATTTTAACCGTGATGGAGTAAAAGATCTTGGTATAGAAATGGTCAACACAAAAATCGGTTATGATGGTGTAGTTGTAGTT
>CAYPIF010000056.1:0-7818 GCA_964410735.1 uncultured Thermoplasmatales archaeon | reverse complement strand
CATCAGCATTCATAGCTAAACCAACGATTGAAAACATGATTTTGATGCAATGCAAATTTAAAAATTAGCAATTGAACTGTTAATTACGGGATGAAGCCTCTCATTGATGTTTCTTCTTCATCACGTTTTCAGCAACAGTGATACAGGCAAGATAATCATCAAGTGTATGAAGAAACGAAGAAAGACTGTTACTTTTAATTGATGCTTCAAGAGTGTTATTGTTTATTTTTGAAGAGACGAAAGACCCATCATCAATCGATACGGTTTGTTGTATCTTTTGTGCTTGTTCCTCTGAAGAGAATTGTAACAAAATCTTACAGTGTACTTCCATTATGATTCCTCTTTAGGTTGAAGTTGGGATGAAATAATAGCATCGACTTGTTCGATGAATTCCTTTTCGATTGATGCTGGAACGGTGGCCCCCGCAGCAATTTTATGACCGCCCCCATGCCCATTGAATGTTTTTGCTGCTTGTTGAAGAGCAGCTCCAAGATCAAGACCCTTGTCAACAAGGTACTGATTGCCTCTTCCCGATATATGTAACTCATCTGGTTTTTTGGCGATTGAAAGCAATGGTTTTTCCTTATCTAACATGAAGTTTGTGAGTATGCCACCTATGACCCCTCCAAGGGATGAATGGTTCGCGTAGAAATAGCGAAATGAAGCGGTCTCTTCAACGCCATTCTTTTCTAGCAGAAGGAGTTCATCAAGGAGTTGTTGTTTGTATGTTTTTTCAAATTCTTGTGCTTGGGTATGAGCAGTGGCATCACCGATACAGAGCGCAAGGCCAATATCTCTATGGCCCCCCTTGCCACAAGCATCAAGGAGGTCAGCAAAGGATTCCAATTCACCATGGGTTAGTGGGCTTTCGTAGCGTTCTCTAATCACCGTGTCAAGGATATTTAGCTCACATCCTTGTTCCACTAGTAGCAGTAACAACATCGAATGAAGTTTTTCTTTTTCTTTGTTTGAGAGTTGTTTATATGATTTGTTTGGATCTAAAGAGAGTTGTTCTAGAAACACTTGTATCCTGTCTTTTTGACCAGAGAGTCCTGGATAAAATGGGTCCACAGAGTAATATAGAGAATCTATCAGTGGTTCGTCTGATAGTTTTAGACCTACAGATAGCGTGAGTATCTTGTTCTCTATTGCCTCATCAAGAAGTTGTTTATTGTATCCTCGAAACCCTCCGATGTATTGTTTGTCACCTGTTGCTCCTGCAAGTGCGAATGTGAGGAGGTCCGTGTTGTTCTCGTTGAGTTTTTTTGCGACAGCATAAGAGAGGGTTGCTCCACATGCCTCATAGTTCCCATTGATGCCACAGAGATTTGCATTGATCTGGAAGATATTATGAGGTGTTTTTGTGGTTTGTATCTGATGATGATCAATGATGATGATCTCTGCTTTTAATGGTTCGATCATTGGAAGTTGTCCACTCCCCAGATCAGTGAAGATGATGAACTCATTTTGTTCTTCTTTTAATCGTTCAAGTCCTTTGGTGAATGGATTACGCATTAGTGTCGTATGAACATCATATCCTTCTCTGAAAAGCGCGTGAGTCATGATGGTTGCTGCTGAGATCCCATCAGCATCATAATGAGAGATAAGCCGAAACCGTGTATGTGGTTTATTAGAAAGTATCTTTTCAGCAGCTGTCTTTGCGAGTTTCCAGATATCCTCTGCCATGGTCTTCACGCTGAATCAGGAAAAGAGAATAAAAAGATACGCCTTTAAAAGGCGAAAAGAAGGACACTATTCTTTATTCAAAGAGGAGTTTTGCTTGTTTTGGACTGTATTTCCAATTCGCTGGAAGCCGATGAGTATCTTTGTAGTATTTTGCAAGACGACGGATCTTTGACTCGGTCAGTTGAAGATTGCGTTTATTGGCCATATCCTGTCGATTGATATCATTATGAGCTCTGACCTTCAAAGCGGTACGGATCAGGTTCTTTAGATCCTCAGGAACCTCAGGTTCCATTTTGTTATCCCTAATGATGCGGGAGAGTTTTTTGCCTGTTGCTAGTTTGATGTTTGGAACAGCATATTGATCTCTAAGTATCATACCGATCATACTTGTTGAATGACCTTGTTTTGCAAGTTCCAGGATTCTTGATTCGACCTCTCGGGGTTTCAATGCACTCCATACTGGATGTTCCGTTCGAGTGAACATGCGTGTTGAACCTGATTTCCCCTTACGTCTCGCATGCATTCGTGCCATAGTATTCTTCCTCTATTACTCTGATTAAGGTATGTTCCGAATACGATTATAGTATTTAAATTATAACCCTTATAGGATTATAGAAAAAAGTGGATTCCTGAATCGTTCTGATACTATGATTATAACAAATTGATATTTCCATTTAATGTTTTTTGACATCATCGTTATTTTTTTTGGAGTGAGATTTATGTATCCTGTGGTGAACAACATATAGGGAGATAGCTGCTAAAATGGTTGTCATCATGATAAGAAACGTAAGATGATTACCATGAACTCCTCTCACGATCACTGTATATGATCCAATTGGATGAATAAACTCATTAGACGAGGAATATGCTGATAGTGATATCAGGTAGGGTGTACCAAAATCAATGATATCATCAGGTGCTAAAACATTAAAAGTAATGTTCCGTCGTTCACCGGATTCTAAAACCACGACCTGATCGTTCATATTTGTTACTAGCTCCGATGGAGCGTCAAGTATGAAAAAGAACGTATCCTTATAGAATCCATTATTGGTAAAAAACGCCCTTAATGTCACTTTTTCATTGGGAACAGCATAGGTCTTATTTGTATTAATCTCTATAGCTATGAATTCTTCAGGGTTTGCCTTTAAAGGAATGTCTATAAAGGTTGTTCCATAAAAAAGTCCTGCTGCATCATATCTGGTACAGTTTAATCGGAGGATTATTGAGTTAGATACTGGCGCATCTTTTATTTTAACTTCTAATTCGATATCATGTTTTTTTCCCGTTGTTGTATTTGTTATTGTGTTTGGTGTAATCCGTGTAAACCATCCTTGTGTTTCCTCAGACGATGTATCAACTTTAAAACGGAGGGAGCAATAGCCTAGATAATTTTGGATAGGCACCCCTAATTTTTTGTTAAAAAGGAGCGACCAGACGAATAAATTGTATAATTTGTATATTGGACGGCTGTCGTTAAAGAAATTATCTTTGAATAGTGACCAATTCATCCCTATAGTATCCTCAATAGTTAGGTTGATACCTGTCCAATTGGAGGTGTCAATCAAAGGAAGTTCCCCTGCTTTCGTAATATAGGCGTTTATCTGCGCATCAGATTCATTTGCTGTGTTCTCGGCAATCACAGAACCCAATGGTGAAAAAAAACAGAGGATACAAATGAAGATTAATGGAAATATTTTTTTACAACGGCTCATTCAAAAACTTTCCCCCAAATACCTTTTTTTGATAGTATTATCAAGAATATAACCGCGGAAATAAAACCGATGAATTCAAAGGACGGCGTGGAAAAACCATAATTTTTTGCTTTAAGTTGAATGTGGTACGTCTCATTTGCAGAGTTGTTTTCATTGTTAGGAAATGCATCAGCAGAAAAAAATATATCAAATTCTTCTATGTCATCATGCCAACCAAATGTCGATGGTGAAATAACTGAGTAGATAAAAGATGAATTTGTTCCGGGTTCGATATCGCAAAATGGGGGGTTTATAACCGGTTTCCAGTTTGATTGATTAGATGTTAGCATAGATGTTAGCCGAAACATTTTATTTGAATGATTTTCAACAGTGATATTGAAGTTAACAGCTTCATTTGGTCTAAGCAACTGTAATGAATCTTGTGGTGTGATTGATATCATTGGCTGAATGATTGGTTTAAACTCGATTATAGAATCATACATCACACCTTTTAGAATTCCTAAATCTTCGCATGTGATCCTTAATGTGATATGATCAAATTGTGCAGGAGCTCGTTCAAGAGGTGAAAAGATAAGGCTTGTTTGCACCCGTACATCCTCATCCTTGAAGGGTATCGTATCAACATATATCCTCGTATTAGTAAGATTGATATTGGCCCAGGGATACTCTTCTTTATTCAAAATCGATATATTGATCACCTGCTGAAGCATAGATTGACCAAAGATAATTTTGTTTGATTGCATGAACAAAAAACCACCCAATGGTTTTAGTTTATCAACAAACTCTTCAGGTAAATCCGAACTATAAGTAATGTTTAGAGGGATGTTATATGATCGTTTCAATGATACTTCACCTTGCAATATCGAAGCATTATAATCAACATCGATATATGATTGAAAGGAGAATAAAGGGGCGAGAATACTAGATGTAGCCCCTACAGGATACATCCCATAATTTGAGACTGATAACGACATGAATACAAGAATGAATATCATAAAAAATCGAAAAAAATGATGTTTCACAGTGAAACTCGTTCGAATCTTCTACTACCCCCAATTCAATAAAAATCTGTAGATTAAATAACATTTGGATTTAATATATTTTCGATATCCCATCTTATAGAAGGAGAATAATATGTAAGAAAGATAGAAAAAAGGGTTATTTGAATTTTTTGAACCGAGTCCCTAGTTTCTTCATGACCTTCGGCAGTGTGGTATATTCCATGTCTTCCATGGGAAGCCTATGTGGTTCAAATGGTCCCATACGTCTCATGTAATCAGTGATATGTAATGCTTCAGCACGTACAAGATCGAAGGCAGGGTCATCGAAAAGATCAACTGGCTGGGTCATTTTCGCATTTTTCACTTGGAAGCCAAGGGCAACAACACGTGGTGGCCCATCAAAACGAGTACATTGTGCATTCTTCACCGATACTGGCATGAGCGGCCCATTGTGGGATCCCCTCATCCATCCCGAGACAAGATGTGCTTTGCTAAATCCTTCGAGAACCTCACCTACAGCCGGGAGTCCGGATTGTGCCCGTACGATTGCAACGGGGTCATCCTTTCCAACGTATTCTCCTGCGATCTGGTAAAGTTTTTCTGTTGATATTGCTGAGACCGCTTCCTTCGCTGGAAGTTTTGAATCTTCTTTTGGGAACACTCTTTTGACAACAAATCGTGATTTTGCGCCTATAAGTGCTAGAAGATCATACATCTCCTCAGGTGTTTTCAGAAAGACACTTTTGTGTTCAAGGATATCCCAGACCTCAAAGACAAATCCACTGTGTATGGATGGGTCGATGACAAGCCCTGCAGTGTTGAAGGGATCTGCAAATATCTTGTAGATTGGAAGGTTGAATGCTCCGGGTTCTGTCTTATCCATGAGAAAGGTGATAACTGGTTCTGCTTTTCTCTCCGTGAATTCTATTTCAGCAACACCTGGCCCCATACCTCGCACATTCCCTGAGAATGCATCACTGAGCATGTCTTGACCTGCACCATAGAGTCCAAGGTCCCTTGCTTTCTCCGTTGTTGCTAGGAACGTGTTCCATGCAAGTTGATGAACCTCTTTGGCATCTGCTCCATTGGTATGGGTCATGATGAGTTCGAGATCATCACCACAGTGGGTCACATGGAAATCAGTTATTATCTTCTCTCGTTGTGCATCGATGAGATGTTTGTAAGCCATTTTTTCTAAATCTGGATGAACTTTTGCATGGCCTGGCCATCCGCCAACATCAGCCTTTATAACACTAAATGTAGTCTTCATCTTAAAGCCTCTCCATGAATGGGTAACAAAATGATATTTATAAAAGATTTGGCAGGAGAACGGTTAGCATGTTTTTTCAGTAAAGTTATAAACGATGGTTCATTATTCAGTTTTGACTCGATGTGAGGACAATGTCACTGGAAATATATAACTCATTAACGCGCCAAAAGGATCAATTCGTCCCTGTTGAGCAGGGAAAGGTCAAAATGTATGTGTGTGGTATGACGGTGTATAGCGATGCCCATATCGGTCATGCCAGAACATATTTTGCTTTTGATATGGTCCGCAGATATCTCGAATACAAGGGATATATGGTCAGCTATGTTCAGAATGTGACCGATGTCGATGACAAGATCATCACCGCTGCACAGAAACAACAGATGGATGCACTGGAGTATTCTTGTGGTTTTACTGATAGATGTTTAACCGATCTTGACCTATTAGGAATCAGACGAGCGGATATGTATCCTAAGGCATCTGAGACAATCAACGATATGATACAGATGATACAACAGATCATCGAGAAAGGGTATGGATATGAAGCAGATGGCGATGTATATTTTGCTGTTGAGAAATTCCCAACGTATGGGAAGCTATCTGGTCAGAACATCGAGGATCTTTTAAGTGGCGCTCGAATTGAACCCGGGGAAAAGAAACGCAGTGGGCTTGATTTCGCTTTGTGGAAACAGGCAAAACCAGGTGAGCCATCTTGGGAGAGCCCGTGGGGTCTTGGTCGTCCGGGTTGGCATATCGAGTGTTCGGCGATGAGTAGTAAATTCCTTGGTCTTCCCTTTGATATTCATGGCGGAGGGATGGACTTGCGGTTCCCTCATCATGAGAATGAGATCGCTCAGGCAGAGGCTGCAACAGGGAAAGCTTTTGCTCGTTTTTGGATGCATGTTGGTTTACTCACTGTCGAGGGTGAGAAGATGTCTAAATCCCTTGGCAACATCATCAATATCAAAGATCTTTTACTAAAATGGGATGCTGAGGTAGTTCGTTTCTTCTTTGCTCAGACCCATTATAGGAAACCTCCGGATTTCACTGAAGTTGGACTTGAGAATGCAAAAAAGGGTTTGGAGAGGATCCATCGTTTTCTTGACCGTTTAAGGGAACTTACTGATGAAAAGGCTTGTGTGATCGATGAACAGACCCTTTCTGCAGAGGATAAAGAACTGTTTGCTATTGTAAAAACATTTAAAGACGCCTTTGAGGCTGCAATGGATGATGATTTCAATTCACCTGTAGCGATCGCATCTATTTTTGAATTTGTTTCTCAAGTAAACAAATATCTAGAGAATCATCCTCAACCGAATCCTTCTGTTGTTCGAAATGCTATTGATACCTTGCAATCATTAGGTGCAATCATTACGATCCTTCAAGATGAAGTGAAAGAGATTGTTGATGAAGGAGTTATTGGATCATTAAAGGATTTGGTAAAAAAATATAAGCCCGATGCATTACTCTGTGATGATGCAGGCGCATTACTGGACATCTTGTTGATGGTGCGTGAGGAAGCACGGAAGAACAAGCAATGGAGTGTTGCTGATTCGATACGTGATGATATCTGTGGTCTTGGCTTTGAGATACAAGATACATCAGAGGGTGCTCGATGGCGTAAAACTTAGGGAGCATGTATGAGAAAGATACTTGTAGGTATCGATGGGTCGGATGGATCTGAACATGCATTGAACAAAGCATTGATGATGATGGAAGAGTATGGTGAGCTTTTTCTTTTAGCAGTTATACCATCAAAGGATACTCATGTGTTCCTCGATGATCATACCCATCGGTCATTGGAAGAAAAAGCAGGGCAGCTTCTTGAGCAGATCATCTCTGATATCGGTGAGCAGGATTTTTCGTTGGTACCCGTTATTAGAGCAGGAAATGCTGCAGAGGTCATCATTGATGTTGCCAACGAGGTGAATGCAGATCTAATTGTACTGGGGAGCAAAGGAACAAGTTCCGTTGTTGGACATGATCTAGGTAGTGTTTCAAATAGGGTCGTTCAGTATGCTCATAAACCTGTGATGGTTGTTCGATAAAAGTTCAAGAAAGCCCCTTCGGGGCAAATGAACAACGCCTAAACTGCGTTAACACTAACAGAAACATTGCACCAATCATCAATTCTCCCCCCAAACACACTTTT
>CAYPIF010000055.1:0-3446 GCA_964410735.1 uncultured Thermoplasmatales archaeon | reverse complement strand
TCTTCCAATCCGTCCGATCCATTGATAACACGATCATAGAAAGACGTTCAAGAAGCGGACGCATCAGATAGATCAAAGGAACAACAAAGAGCTCTGGTTTCATCTGTTCATTAGATAAAAAACGACGAATTCGTTGAACATAAGCCTGCTTGCTAGGACCATTAATTGCTAACTCTTCACCGAGTTTACATAAATGAGCTTTATTGTTCTCTAAAAGACAGGTGATCAATTCAACAAGAGTTCTTTTCAACGGTTTGCTCAGCTTCAAATTCATAACATTAAACGAGTTATAAATAACACCCTCCATATGCTCATATCCGCTGATTTTGCATCCCTATTAGGTAACTAATAGGGGTAAAATGTAACCTACTGAGGTATCTGTATATGAATTACTCTTATCGCCCATCATTTTATCCATATGCAGTCTCCTATTAACCTCGATCATCACCGAAAACACTCTCCTATCTTTATTATAGAATTTCATAGCTACATATGTTCCAGGAAATGGTTCGTTAAGCGCTGTGGTCATATTGTTCTTCCTAAAATATTTCTTAATAATTTCTATCAAAGTAGATGATGTATGGAAATCTGATGTGCCAATACAAATATCCGGTCGTTTTTTACTTGCATCCTCAAAAGGTAACGGTGCTGATGGAAACGAATAGCAATCAATGATCATGCATGTGTTAAGCCGGTCAAGGAATCGTTGTACTTTTTCTTGGAATCGTTTATGATATGGTCGATAATAGGTATCTAACAATTGTTTTCTTTCCTTATTTGTAACACTATCACGTAATGTTCTGCCATCTGATGTTTTCGTATAGATCACACCCATTCCTTCTGATGCCATTTTCTCTTTTGCATCGTCCTCAAATCGTTCCGGGTCAACAACAAGGTGACTGACATCATGGACTAAACAAGTACCACCAGCAGCAGTTACACGTGAAAATATTTCATCAGTATATCTATCGGTCATACGTAGCAGTTCTTGATGTAATTCATCATCATTCAACAAAAAAGAAGCTCTAATATGCTCAGGGATACATGTTGAACTATGAGGGGTATTTGCAATCAAGGTATTTGATCTTGCTTTTTGTTTTGTATGCAACTATATTCTTTGTTCAATGTAGCATCACCAAATCACATTATATGAATTTAAAAGAACCAAATGATTATTCTTTATCATCTCTTCGAAATTGTATCGAATTGATGATTGTCCAAGGAATGCCATTCGATGGATATGATTCTAAACCTGCGGATTTTGCAAATAACAGTTTTGCAATATCCTGAATATCAAACGTAAGAGTATCATAGACTAATTCTTGAGTATCTACACTGTTCTTTTCTGTATTGGACAAAAATTCACGCTCATCGTTTTGCATATCTTCAAAATGAACCGTTTTAACAAATGTACCTATCTTTAAACAGATATTCTCATCACCCCACATAACATCCTCAGTCCAAGTAGATGGTATCATTGGATGAGAATGAAAGGATGCTATATCATCTTCACACGATTTCTTTAGTTTATCTAACACAAGTTCAAATGTCTCTTCTTCAATATATGTATCAACATGATCTTCCCAATGACCAGGTTTTTTCGATGATTTCATTCTTTTCAACGAATATTCAATGGAGATTTTCATAAACGCCTCCTCAAATTTTTTTTCAGATGTGTAAACCATGGTCGAGTTAATTATTGTTGTGCCACTAGCATAAAGGACCTCGTATTGGCGATATCTATAGAAATGGTGATTAAAACGTTGGTGGAATATCATCATTTGGTGGAATTTCAACTATGTTTCTGGTGCTCGGTGTCATTGGATTTTTCACAATAATAGGATTAAAAATTGCAAAATTTGTTATTTGAAAACAACAAATTCCTCTTTGAGAATGCGCTGTCCGCATAGTCAATCGTCGTTCGTTTCATACTCACGTTGTCCTCCTTATAACTCCTTAACCGATCACGAATGCAGACTAATCGTACTTTAATATCCTATTTTTTCAATAATTTTATTGGTTGCTGTGCTCATACATACCAGTTCTGATATAATCGAGTCAAGAGTGATTCCGTTCTGGCAATTCCAAATATTAGCAAATGTAACATAAATTACTCCGGTTTCAGGATTGTATGATAACAGGGTCAAGTAGCCTTCATGCGCACCGCTATGTCCATAATTGGTTTCTGATTGATATGATATTCCAAGACCATATTTGGAATTTGAATTGTTTTCTGTAAACATTCCTGATTTCATCATTTCAACTGTTTCTTTTGTAAGTCCTGCTTTACCTTCAAATAGTAGTTTGCCCCAATTAGCAAGGTCTTTCGGTGTGGATATGATATTTCCTTCAGCAACATGAGGAGCCATATTTGAATGTGTGACATCCATCACAGTATTTTCATCACTCCATATGTATCCATTTACAAATGGCGCAGGTAGAGTTTGGTCTGAACCCAGCGTAGGCAGGGTTGTGTCAAGAAGATTGTTTGGGACTAGCAATTCATCTTTAATGAAGTCAGAGTATGACTTTCCTGAAACTCTCTCAATGATCTTGCCTAGCAATGAATAACCTGTGTCTGAATAATGATATGATGAACCTGGTTCAAAATAAGAAAGTTTATTCTTTGCATTAATCCCTATAAGCTCATCAAATGTAAATGTGTGCTCTTTATCTTGGCTTTCTATGTATTCAAGATAATTTTGACCCACAAAAGGTTCATTGTGAGAAAACTCGTTGTCAGGTATATTTGTATTTGAAAGATCAAAGATTCCTGCACGATGCATGAGAAGCATTCTTATTGTGATATTATCTTTGTACGGAATGTCATATTCTAGTGTATCAGGGACATAAGGTATATTTGTTCCGGGAATATTGTCTGTTATTTTATCATTTATATTAAGCAATCCCTTTTGGTTTAAAAGCATTATTCCGGAAGCAGTGAATGTTTTTGTAACGCTTGCTATTCGGAAATGATGTTCATTAGTCATGCTATCTCCCATTCCCGTTGATATGAAATAATCCCCTTTAGGTGAAAGTACTTGTATTGCGATCCCGCCTTTAAAATTTGGCTTGTCGCTTGTATATATCTGCCATTCATTATCTAAAATATCTTGCAGATCTTCTTGTTGCACAGAGGAGGTTTGAATAGGAGTCATGCATCCTGATAAGAATAATAATACTATAAATCCAACAAATACTAAAAATCCAACATAAAATTTAATCATAGCATTGCTTTTTTTCGTCATGATTCATACCTATTTTTAAACAAATTATTTATCATATATCCCACATTCCTCACCCATTATTAATAAATACTGATTTTTTTTATGTGTGATCGGTTAAGTGTGTGCCTTGTATGGGCATTTACTTAGTGGTGAAAGTCCACTCTCTTCAGTTAACCTATTTCGGAAGAGTAGTCGAAGGGACTCAAAAGGTCTGGCATC
>CAYPIF010000054.1:0-2749 GCA_964410735.1 uncultured Thermoplasmatales archaeon | reverse complement strand
TGGATGGATATCAAAGAATACAGCAGGTATCTATAGCTATACTCATCCATTGTTATCATCTAACACCACCTATCAGGTCAAAGCACAAGTACGATATGGTGTAACGATACTTACTGGTGAACAACGAAGCTTTACAACAAATACTGGGCCTATCGCATTCTATCAGTTCAACGAAGGAATAGGTTCTACAGTTTTAGATTCCATAGGCGACCATACAGGAACAATCAATGGAGCAACATGGACGACAGGAATCGATGAAGAAGCATTATCTTTTGATGGTGTAGACGATTACATAACCGTGAACAATGCAGTGGATCTTAATCCCACAAGCGCTCTTTCTCTTACTGCATGGGTGAAATGGACTATCGACCCAGAAACTGGGACACAATGGGCATCCATCATCAATAAGAACGGAGACGGACAATATCGATTACAGCATAACCAAAGAAATACAAAGTTCGAATTCGCAATCAGAACCTCTTCAGGAAATAAATGGGTTGAAAGCCTCACCACACCACAACAGGATACCTGGTATTTCGTCGTAGGCACCTACGATGGATCAACAGTACGCATCTACGTAAATGGAGTATTGGAACAAAGTACTAGTCATACTGGATATCTCTTAACATCAACAAGTCCAGTGAATATCGCTAGAAGAGCCATAAGCAATGACCGATATTTCAACGGGGTCATCGATGAAGTAAGCATCTGGAACAAAGCACTCAGCAGCACAGAGATAAAAGAGTATTATGATCTAAACAAACCATAAAATGATTATAGTTAAAAAATCAAGTAATAACTCAAATTATTTTTGTATACTACCTCTGCGTTAAAAAAACAAAAAATTATAATATATAAATTGTATTATAAATTAATGGTATGGGATTTGATTTAAATACTGAAAAAAAATACGATTACTTGTGAATGATCAGTTAAAAAAACTATTGGAAAATCAAGAGTTTATAGATTCTGGTAGATTTCTATTAAAATCAAAGAAGATAGAAACGGATAGCAATGCTTTTAATAAATTATCTTTAATGAGAAAACGGAAAACAAGGTTCTCTCTAGAAAAAGAGTATGATGCATGGGTTGAAGAGGATTAATCTAAGGTTTTTTAATCTTAGACACATATGTGATCTTATGGTTTATTAGTCCATTTGATACTAATAAAACTGTTAAAGCATCTAAGATTCTCATTATTTCAGGTAATAGAGCGTTAAGGAGTAAGGATCCACAGTAAAACTTTTTTATGCTCGATAAATCATATAATAGAACAGTACTTGAGTTTCACATGAAACTGCCAATAAATCCAGTTGATATCTATGAATATCTTTAACAAAAAAACACTTCATGTAAAAAATGTGATATCTGAACATTTGGTGTTCAGAGATTCTGTTTCAGATCTGTTTCACTATATAGAAAAAAGCAAGAAAACCCCGGTAGTTTTAGATTTTTCGCATGTAAAAAGCATTTCCCGATCATTTGCCCAGGAATATCTTGAACAAAAGAAAAAACATACTCCCATAATTGATGAAACGAATATGAGTCCTGAAATAAAAAAAATGTTTGCTGCCATAAAAAAACATCAAAAAAAATCTATTCCACTATCATTTGATGACGATAAAGAGATATCCATAAGTGATCTCTTGCATCAGAACGAAAAGAAAATCATTAAATAACCTGTATCTCTATTCAACTTTTGTTTTTTTATATGTTTAAGGTGTATCCGTCAAAAAACATTTATGTCATAATTTTATAATTGTATCTGATTATTTATGAAGTGTCCACGATGTCAAAGTGATTCCCTTGTCAAGAAAGGGTTGAGATCACATAAATTTGAGACTGTACAAACCTATCAATGTAAGACCTGTAGGCATCGTTTTTCTGAGAAATCATTTTTAGGTAGATCATATCCATCAAACATCGTATATCATGCACTCGTCCTCTATCATCAAGGTTCAAGCATGGATGAGGTGCGTATCAAACTCAACAAACAATTCAAGATTAGAATCGGGATAAGTACTATTCACTCTTGGATCCATAGATATAGCACCCTCTGCCCTATTAACACGATACGTGCTCGTTTCGCAGATGATATAAGTGTTCTTTTTCGTAAACGATTTGAACATGAGAACCTCAACTATGAGTTCATGTATCATAACTATAAACTAAATAAAAAGGTCAAAGCGCAGTTCCCAGGATTATATCAATATCTTAAAAGATTTGAACAAGGATGCCCCGATGAGTTCTTCGAAATAGGGAAACGATGTTCCCAACCCGTCTTTGCAATAACGCTACGCTCTCGAAGATCAAAGAATCTAGCGTGTGAGATGGTAGCGTTCTCAGAGAAAGCTGCACCAAAGAACAATCAACGACACAAATATGTCGAAGAGTTCATGCTTGTCAACGATACAGCAACGATTGCCTGTGAGATCCCTGTTTGGTACTGGGAGAAAGGAATTGATGAAGGTGTCACAGGTCATATCGATCTCTTACAAGTTCGAAATGATATGGTGTATATCCTTGATTATAAACCAGATGCAGCTAAAGACCGCAAGGCAGCTGGACAGTTATATCATTATGCAGCTGCTCTATCATTTCGGACAGATATCCCTTTTGAAAAGATAAGATGTGCCTGGTTCGATAAGGATGATTATTTTGAGTTCTCCATGACATCGGTCAAAGCGTCGTTGAAAAAGAAATGATGAACAGCACTAACGTAATGATAATTGCTTAGGTGATAAAACAA
>CAYPIF010000053.1:0-15687 GCA_964410735.1 uncultured Thermoplasmatales archaeon | reverse complement strand
AGCGTATGGGTTTTGGGATCTTGACTATTTCATGTTAAAGATATTCCAATCATGCGGTGTGATGAAGCTAGATCCTACCTAAAAATGGAGAAGACTCATGTTTCTTTTGACCAAATGTTTACCACATTGAGTCTATTCAACACATAATCATAGGGGCAGGTGGACTCTCGTTCATACATTTTTGTTTTCAACCTGATTCCATCCAAGGATGCATCTTATTGTTCACACAGTATTCCCTAAACGTGGCTCCATCAGTGTTCTCATCAACAAAATTTGCTAGAATAAGGATGTTGTTCTTATATGATGGATCAGTTTTCTGTTCAAATGCAACTGATTTCTCACAGATATGCCGTACAGTATCGGGGTCACTCCAGGGGATTCTTCCGACAGTCACCTCGCTATAGAAATCAATTATGTCATTATTTTCTCCATATACATGGTCTTGATCTGGATCCCATGCTTCGTTATCTGGAAGTGATAGTTCCACATAATAGAAATCAGTCTCAACTGGTTCATCATTGAAGCTAAGTCTCTGTGATGTCTTTCTCATAGGTATGTCATCCCGATGTCCGATGATACAGATCTCTTTAATGCCCCACGGGCCATCAGGATATTTTTCACGTAGGGAATTCCTTATCTTTTCTGGTGTGTCAAATCCATCATAGTTCTCAGTTATCCCTGAAAGTGTTACCACGTTCACGTTTCTTCCTTTTTCATGTTCCCATTGGGCTAAATGTTCGATAACATCGACCAAACGATTAAGAGTAATGATGACAAAATCATATCTATCAGAGGTTTGTACATTTTCAGATATGTACCATTCTCAGGCCTGTTCAAAATTATAGATTATTTCTTTTGCTTTCTGATCATACGTTTGATCATTGAGTGGGATTGTACCTTCTGAAATTGATCGTAACTTATAAAGTATTATGATAGAAATTTTTGGGTAATATTCAACGATACCTGATGATGGTGTGAAACAAAAGGGTGATACTTGAACATCAACAAGATTATACGATCCATAACCTGACGTACTCTTAAACGAGACAATGGTAGCAGGATATGATTCATCGTTACTGTATATCGATTTCAATGTTTGAAGAATAGATCGTTTGCTTTTGTTCTGCAAACAATGTACCATCTTCAGAAAGGGTGGCTGGAGGTATTGGAACGATATCATGTGTTTCATCCAGCATCACTTTTTTACCTAGATCATATTCAATATCTATGAACTCATCATTTGGCGGGATTGCAATTGATATAATTTTTGATGGAAGAAATGGTTCACCAGGATCAGTTAATCTTCCATATCCCTCCGCAACAATCTTCTCTCCATCAGCTGAAGGGAATGCTGAAAAAGAATCAACAGTGATGAATACTTCTATTTCTTCTTTGGCCAATTGATCATTTAATGAATTTTGTAATTGGTCAACTGCTTGATCTTTCATTGCACCAATCAGGCTGGAGCTAATGATTAAAGACCCTAAACATATGATCGATACACTCAAAACAATATTTTTCATATGGGACACCTTCTTTTCTTTATGCATACAACTATAAATCATAGAATAGTTTCCTATTTTTTATAATGAAAATCCGATGGAGGATCAAAGTTTGACATCGATGATAAAGACCAAGAGATCCTCAAACACATCTCAATAAACTCACGGAGACCATTCATCGAGACCGCAGAACAAATGGGTGTATCATCAACAATGGTGGCAAACAGGATAAAAAAACTTGAAGAAGGAAAGATTATCAATGGATACCGGATAAATATCGATTAATCAAAACTTGGTCTTCAATTGCTCAATGTGCAGTTCAACCTTCGAAATTACGATAAGATCCAACATATCATACGGCATGTTAAACAAAACCCTCATCTCATCAGCGCAAGCGAGGTTATCGACAACTGGGATCTAAGCCTAAACTTCCACATTAAAGATTTCAATGAACTGCATCATATCATAAAGGACATATACAACAACTATCCAGATGATATCAAGAACCACATGACCTTCAATTACCTTCAGATATACAAATATGATTACATGCCATCATTGAATATTTAGGCAAATAGATCAGAATGTTATCTTCTTTAAACCATCCCACCATGAAACAGGGTTGGTCTCCTCTAACGCCCTGAACAAGTCTTTGGCCGATTTTGTCTTCAAACGTTTTTTAGTGTTCTTCAACCAGTCCTCTGTACCATAGTATCCCTGTTGTTTATACTCACAGGCTGTTGCTGCCATCTCCAAAAGATCTGCGTCCTTTCCAATGATGCCCTCTCTTGTGTTCTGCATTTCAATCTGATCATATAACTCAAGGATTTTTTCACCAATCTCTTGTAAATCCTTCACTTGGTCTTTCACAACATTCTGTTCATCTGAATGTATATATCGTCTCCCAACTTTATGGATATCACCAATGCGACATTCACCGATGTCATGGAACACAAGCATCGTACAGATATGTTCAGGTTGATCGTACTCTTCCATTGATGCAAGGATAAAACCTATCTGTGCCGCCCGTAGACTATGCGCAGCCACACTTTCAGGATGATCGAGACCTATTAACTTCCAGCCCTCGCGACTGACACGTTTTAACATCCCCATCTCATAGATGAACCGTGCCACCTGTTCTGTTGAGATCATACAGCGTTCTATAATACTATTGATACACATAATCCTTCTTATCACTGTTTCAGGCAGTTGAAGTGTATACTTCTACTGATTTCTGTTCTAGGCAATTATACGAATACTTTCAACCCTCTCCTTTTCGGTTTTTTTTAATCAAAATGTCTATGGTGGCTCTGCCTATCATTTATGATTTGTTTGGGGTTTTTAAATATGGATAAGACACTTGCATCATCTCACTGTATCCAACCATTGCAGAAGAAACATTCATTGAATGAGACGGTTCATCCAGAGATAATCATACCATCAGGTGTCAGAGAGATCGATGGGGTCATAGGCGGGTTCAAGGCAGGTACTATAGTGTATACATCAGGGTCTGATCATCTTACATGCAAGCTTGTCTACCATCTCTGCATCACCACCTATCAGACATTCAAAGGATACAGTATCTTCATTGATAGTGGTACAACAGTGAACCCTTATACAATCGCCAAATATGCACGAGAGCAGCATCTGCCCGTAGATGATGTTCTATCCCATGTTTATATTAGCCGGGCATTTACCCTCCATCAACTTATTACCATACTCACTGAGCATCTTGAACCATTGATCCAACAGAAACAGCCGCAAACCCTTATTATCAATGCATTTCCCTATCTCTACCAGGATGCTGATGTTAACGCTCATGAATCACGCACGTTGTTAAATGTCTCCCTGAGCATGATACGAACGCTCACAAAGAAATATCAATTGGTCACGCTTCTCTCCGCACCGTTCTCTCATCTTACCGCCCGATATGAAACAGTGCAATGGCCGATTGTATCAGAGGTTGACGAACACATTCATATTACCACACCCTATCGATGCCCACGGGTCTCATTTCTGAACTGTCAACAATCAGTCACCTTAACATCCTATGGAACGGGTCAACTTTCATTACCTGATTTTGGGATGGTGACGTGAGTAATGGGCCGCTCTGTTCCAACCTTTCGTCAGATGATCGAGGTCTTTGGGGTTGAATGGATGTCATTTAGACATGCGTTACGCATGGAGGATCAGGATATGTTCGATGCATTGATGAATCATGCACGTCATCATGCATCTGCGGGACATCATCTTGCATCTCCAAACCCCTTCGAACCTATTGTGATGTCCATGTTCATTGAGCATGAGAAACATCTTCAAAAATTACAGAAGAAACTTGAAGAACTGTTGGAGGCTCACCATGGTCGTGATGATACGTTGTAAAAAATGTAAACAGGAAAAACCGATTACTGAGTCCTTCAAAGGAACAACCTGTATAGAAGGATACAATGAATATTGCCATACATGTATCGAAAACAGCATTGAAATTGTATCTTTATGAGAATAGTTGATGGGTGAAGATCATGTTTTTTGTGTAATAAAGAGCGGTTTGGTTGTTTGCATATTTCTCTTTTAACCGTTCTATCCGCTTTTCCATTGGTGTATAAAAATGATCAGACCAAGCTTCTTTTGGTAGGGTGAAATGATCAATGAGCCTGAATCCTTCTTCTTGTATCAAGGTTATATTCTCTTGTATCGTTCCGATGTCAGGGTATTCATCCGCCCAGTATTTTATTACCTGTTCCGGGGGATCTGGTATGAGGTATACTGCTTCGGAGAATGCCAGATATCCATTGTCTTTCAAGACATAGTTCAACCCTTTGAGGCCTTTATGGAAACCGAAAAAGTACAATGCTCCTTCTGACCAGATGATATCAAATGTTGCATTCTTAAAATCCATATCAAGCATTGATCGATTTGTTATGATATGATCCTGCAGTCCTTCTTTTTCGCGTTCTTCATGAGCATATCTAAAAATGGCTGGTAATTATCCAATGTGGTGATAGTTCCTTTTGAGAGTCGAGCTAGTTCTAATGTCTGCATCCCTGGTCCACAACCGATGTCTAAAATTGTTGGGTCATCGGGTATTCCGCCTATTATTTCATAGGCTCTTTTAGTCTTTGTGTTCTCTCCTGGCCCTCCGCGCGGGAGCCCTCTATAAAGTTCATAGAAATATCCCATACCTTCCATTGTTCTATCACTCTTGTATGGTCCATCTCAAAGGATATCTGCGATATCCATCTGAGCCTTACATTGTTTGTAGATGATCATGATATCATAGTTCTTAATATAGTCCGGAAATGTCTCCTTCATCTTCTTAAGAGTCTTGTAGACATCAGAGTAATCCTTTTCATCCAGTTCTATTTCAAGCATCCATGGCCCAATTTTTTTCTCATAATGAAAGACGTTTTGTAATCGCCGACAGTATTCTTTTAATTCGGTATCTCCTCGTTTTGTAATGTTCTTGAGATGAACCAGTATCTTGAAGTATTTGTACCCATATTTTTGTACATCGAGGTCCAATCTGAACTTCACAATAACTCCTTTTCGAACTAGTTCTTTGATGCGGCGGGTCACTGATGTTGATGTGATATTTAATGACCGGGCTAGTTCCACTGATGAGATACGAGCATTCTTAGCAAGCTTCTTTAAAATTATCTTATCCGCTTCATCAAGTTCCACGTTCTCATATGTTCTGAACCAGGGACTTGATTCTGAATCTTGATCGACAAGGTATCCTCTTGAGAGAATATCTATCTCCACATGGGATGCAAGACTTTGATTTGGCACATAGGAGCCATATTTTTCATTGAAACGTCGTACGGTATAGTAGAACTCTTGGACATTCTTCACGACGATGCTATAAATGACATTCCATTTCCCTGTGGTCACGGCGATCCACCAGACGTTCTTCCGTTGTTCAAGATATGAGATGATCTCCTCCTCGATCTCCGGTGTGGTGTTCTGAAATTCAAGATACACATTCCATGCCATAAGACCAAGGGTGCCAGGATCAAGGGTGGTGATATATTGTCTGATGATCCCTTTTTCCTCAAGGGTTTTGATACGGTACTCTATAACATTCCTATTTTTCTTGAGTTTTTTGGAAAGCTGAGATATTGATTGTCTGGAGTTCCTATCAAGTTCAAAAATGATTTTTTTATCAAGGGAATCCATATTATGCATTGAAGGCAAAGAACGAAGAATATTTTATTAAAACTTGCCCATTTTTCAACATGAATGGTGTAAAAAATCATATGATACTTATCATATGAATCGTAGGAGCTCTGAGATCTCAATACTGTCTATTGTTTCAGAATGTGAGGGGGTATTGATAAAACCTGATACATGGAGATGATACCTCCAGTATTTCAATCCTGTGGCCTTTATGAAATGGGTGGTTATGGTGCTGAGGGTAAGATTGGCTTGAACGGTGTCTGAATCTACTCTCAATCGGCAGGTTTTAGGAATATATGTACCATGGTCATACATCGTGTCTATGATCTGGAATGATATTGCTGATGGATCGATAATGGAGAAATTAATCTCATCTTTGCTGAGGATGGCGAACAATTCACTCGTATTCTGTTTCGTTTCAATTCTGGCCCAGGTGATCTGAAGCAGGTCTCCTCCGAAACTGCCGAAATGATATCCATTGGTTATAATGGGGACATACAGTGGGTATATATTATGATCATGATACCCTCTGCCCGATACCTGCATCTCTTTATCATGTGTTACGATAGACCCGTTGACTGAGAAATGGGGTATTGCAAGCCACCATCCTAGTTCATGTTCTCCCATCCAACCATTCGCAGTTTTTGTGAATACTAGATCCATATTAAGATTATCAGGGGAATATTTGAGAGAATATCTCCACTGTTCCGTTGCAGCATCTATCCATCCTTCTATTGATAGAAGGTTACCGATTATGATTGACGGATGGTCATATGATATGTCACAGTTTTTTAAGAGAGTTATCTTACGATTAGAATATTCCACTGATGAATTATTATAGAGATAGAATCCATGGAGAATGAGCCCTGAGTTATGTATCTGAAGAAGACATATCACGATGACAACGGACTGGTTATTCGTGAACTTTGCATCAAAATACCATGTTTCCAGATGGAAAAATCTTGAAGACGTGTGGAATGCATCATCCTGCAAGGTGATGTTCTCTGGGGTAAAACCGGGGTCCTGTACTGTGTTTCCTTTTTTTGTATTATACGTACTAGTTGGGATTGCTGTAGAGGATAACAGGATAAGTATTGCAAGTGAAGCACATGTTATTTTTCCATATTTCATGTTCTTGATATATTATCAAGATGTGAATTTATATATTTTATCAATAAAAATAATACAATATTGCCATCTTTTTACTCAACCAATGGTATAATCGGGTGTCAAATTGGTATGATAAAATGGTTTTTATTGTCTACATTCTCATTGTTGGGTCCTTACTTGGTTTAAGAACACAATTATTACATACAAGAACCATTATGTTGTTATGCCACTGTGCTTGCTATGAAAAGAGTATTAGGTGAATGGGATGAATGAAACATCATATCGCTGTAAATATTGTGGGGAAAAGATGAACTCCTTTGAATATGAGATGTACAATGGATATTGTGGGAAATGCCGAGAGATTATCGATTGGAAAAACATACTCAAAGACTACAAAGACAGTAAATAAAACCTCTCCGTCGGGCGTAAAATAGTTTTAACTCTCTCCTAGAATGAATAAAAATGTTCATTTCTTTTTTTCAACCTGATGAGGTGAGCAGTTTTACGTTATGATCCATGGAATACTCTTTGATGTGTACCCGGACTATGAAAAAGACAAAATGATAACCTGGCTCCTCACCCAACAGGGGCCTAAGATGATACAGGACTCCTATCATCCTTGTTTCTATGTACAAGCAACCACATCTGAACTTCACTTACTCGCCTCCCAGCTTCGTATCCACCCATATGTTGAAGATATCCGTTTCAAAAATGTCAAGGCGACCCTTGGATCCACTGAGACAACGATGGTCTTGCAGGTGATCCCAAAGAAACTCATCTATTTCCATCGCCTGGCACGAACCATAGACACCTGGGGGGAGTTCCATAGATATCAGCTCTATGATGTTGATCTTCGAATGCCGACACGATATCTTCAGGAAAGACATCTCTTCTTCAATGCACAGGTGACCTGGACCGGAGATCATTTTCTGTTACGTGATGAACAATGGGCTGTTGACTACCCATCCCCTTCATTTTCCACAGTGACCCTTTCGGCAACAAGAAAAAGCGACCATAAACTCCTTTCACCTCAGGATACGATCACAGGTATCCACCTTAATGATACCATCATAGAGGCGGAAAACGAAGCGGACTGCATCCTTTCTGCTCTTACGTTCCTTAGAACACTTGACCCTGATATCATCTACACTGTTAATGGGGATACGATGTTGTTTCCTTTTCTTTTCCAACGTGCATGCGTCAATGATCTAAAGGACCAGTTCATCCTCAGCCGTGATACGTCTGTTCCATTCAACCCTGTTAAAAAAGCAACCTCATATTTTAGCTACGGTCGTATCATCCATCGCCCAGCCTTCTATACCCTTGCAGGACGTGCACATATCGATATAGGTAATTCCTTTTTTCATAGCGAATGTGGACTTCATGGTCTCCTTGATGTCTCTCGCTGTGCAAATATCTCATTCCAACTGCTTTCGCGTCTTGGCCCTGGGACTGCGATTAGTCAGATACAGGTGAATACTGCTCAAGAACAAGGATATGTCATACCCTGGAAGAAGAATCAACCAGAGACATGGAAGACCGCGTCTGAACTGCTTATCTCAGATCGTGGTGGCCTCATCCTTGATCCAGTTGTAGGGATTCATGAAGATGTTGTGGAACTTGATTATGCCTCATTATATCCAAATATTATGCTTACCCATAATATTAGCCCAGAAACTCTCTTTTGCTCCCGTTCAACGGAAAACGCTGAGAAGGTTCCCCAACTCCCTTACTATCTCTCTGTTGAACATACCGGGCTTCTTCCAACTGTTCTGAAACCTATCCTCGACCGACGGTTCCTGTTCAAGGCCCGATCAAAGAACTCATCGTATGATACTCAGCGATATCAGCAGTTACAACAGGCTTGGAAGTGGATACTTCTTGTCTGTTTTGGGTACACTGGGTATCGTAATGCGCGATATGGTCGTATCGAATGTCATGAGAGCATTACCGCTTTCAGTAGAGATGTGTTGATAAAAGCAATGCATCTTGCAGAGCAATCTGGTTACCATGTGTTACATGGTATCATTGATTCCTTATGGATACAACAACGTCGACCGGGTGTGTCTCCTCAGAAACTCGCACGAATGATCAGTAATGAGACGGGGATACGTATGGATATTGAGGGGCGATATCATTGGATCGTCTTTCTCCCGAACAAGGCAACAGGGGTTGGTGCGTTGAACCGATATTACGGACTCTTTGATCATGGGGTCATAAAGGTACGAGGGGTTGAGCTTCGTCAGCATAACACGCCACCCTTTTTCAAACAGATGCAACAACAGATGCTTGCAGTTCTCCAAGAGGCACATACGAAAACGGAGTTCTATCAGCGTATACAAAAGACCTTGTTGGTATCTCGATCAGCGGTAGAATCGCTTATCAACAGGAAGTATGATCCGTTTGATCTTGTTCTTACAACAAGGGTCAGTAAAGATATTTCATCATATAAAGTGGACAATGTTGTGAAGGCTGCATTACAACAGGTACATGATGCCGGTGTCACTGTTCATCCTGGGCAGATGATCCAATATGTTGTAACAGATGAGAGGAGTAAACGATACTCAGAACGAGTATGCCTTAGGGACATGGTGACAGAGGATACCAGTGTTGATGTCATGTTCTATCTACGGTATCTCTCCAGGTGTGTTGAAACACTTCTCAGCCCGTTTGGATACACAATGGAATCAGTAATTGATGGATTCCACAGGAATTATTGAATAAAGTGATCAGATGAACTCGTTTAGTTTAGAACAAGAACTCTTTGAACCTGTTGTACAGCATTTCGAAAAACATGGTTGTATCGTAGCATCTGAGGTTCGGATTGGTTTTTGCCGAGCAGATATCGTTGCATTTCATCCAGATGGGCTAGTAAGTGCGATTGAACTGAAACTAGCGGATTGGAAAAAAGCAATTGTTCAAGCTAAGAACTATCAACTTGCAGCGGGCCATGTGTATGTAGCATTCCCCTCTAGAAAAAGTATTTTAGTTTTAAAACGAGCTGGGAAAGAACTACTTGATACTGGTATTGGTCTCATTTCAATAGAGGAACAAACGCTAACGATAGAAACCGTGATCTCTGCACAGAGGTCATCAAAGAAGTTAGGAACCATTAGTATTAATGAAGTATGGATGCAGAGGACAAGATGTTGAACAAATAGGAAAAAACAGCGTAATAGATAATGAGTGTTTTTTTTAAATAGTATAACATGAATAAAGAAAAGAGAGGAGGTTTAAAAACCCAAGTTATCTAAGGGATCTTTGAAAATACAGCTGGGTTACAGTTCTCGCATAAGGGAAGATCTGTTATCATTGATGTTTCATTGATCACGTAGATATATGATATTCCCAGTCCTCTGAAATCGCAGTCCGTGATAAGATACTCTGATTTGTCAAATGGTGCCGATAGGGTATTCTTCATTAGAAGACCTGTGCAAAGGGTCTCATTTGGCGCGTCTATTTGAATGGTCCAGTTGGATTGAGAGAGTGTAACATTCTCTGTTTTTGTGATATTCCCTGTCCATTCATAATAGGTTATTATCCACGTTCCAGAGATGTCTGGTGCTTCATCCACGGAAAGTTCTTTAATGCTAATGTTCACTGAATCGATATAATATGTACGATGGGTTTCCCATGTTCCCCAGACTCCAAGAGTAATATAGATATCACCGGATTCATCGGTTTGAACTGTTAAAGTATATGATTTATTCAGCCAGACAAGACCTGTCTCGTTATCACTCTGGTGCCCTGTATCATCCTGAAATATAAGGTCACTAGCTTTCTCAGGGTCAAAGGATGTTGCGCCAGTTATGATCCTGAAGAGGTTCAGATCACCATAATCGCTTGTTCCAAACATGTATGAGATGGTGACCTCATATTGGGTGTTTGCAGATGCATTGAAGATCTTTTCTACCCATATCTTACCTGCATCATTCAAATTGTTTAAATAAAGCTCTAAGGAGTGTTCTCCATCATATGATTGTTCATCCGTTACATTGATGGACCAGTTGATGTCAGGATCAGAAAGATCAGTTCCATCTGGAGTCCATCCTTCTAAACCATCTTCGAAGGAATAAAATAATTTGTTCGGATTTGATCTGTTATCATCGATGCATCCTGAGAATACAACTGAAAATGAGATACATATTGCAAGGATGCCAAGAACTGATGTTTTCGATATGTGTGATTTTTTGTTTGTTTTGTTCTTTTTTTCCATAGGTCATACACCTTGTACTTTCTGCATTTGTGCACAGAGTATTTATAGCGTTTGAAAACGTTTGGGAATCACCAAAAACCATTTTTCCAAACGGATACCTTTATTGGGAAACCAAGCCAAATGGGCTATTGTTCTAATCCCATCTGTGATAGGGGTTCCGTGGAATAATGATCCAGAGGATAATGTATAAGAGTATACCTGTGCCCCATACAAGCGTTGCAATGATCCAGAGTATACGAATAATAACAGGGTCAACGGAAAGGTAATCAGCGATACCTCCACAGACACCACCAAGTATCTTATCATTCCCCGATCGATATAATCGTTTGATGGTAGAAGTCTGAGAGACTGATTGAACGTTTGGTGTTTCATTAATTCTCTCATGGTGCATAGATGATGGATGCTGTATTGATCTAGTCGCATGAATTGAAAAGAAGACAATGTATCCTAAGACAATGAACAAGAAGAGGAACGCAGTGATATTAGTGTTGACGAACCCTGCGATCATTGGGACAAAGAATATGTCAATGTTCTTCCCAAGAATAAGAAATATATTTGCAAGGACCCAGAAGAGGATCGTAAGCCCGATAGCAGTGGTGAGAGGTGTGAGCCATTTGAATGTATCAGGTGCTTTTCGATTCCCATATTCTGTATAGGACATCAGAAGACCTGCGGTGAATAACCAGATGATACTTGTGAGAAAGAGATTTGAGATATCGGTAAAGATAGTGTTCCCGGTTTCATTTCCGATGAATGCGAACATCCAGATGATGATACCAAGAACGATTAGACCGGCGATACTTGATAACATGGGGCCAATGATGCCAAAGGTCCTCTGGAACCAAGTCTCCATCTGTTTACCCTTTTGATCGAATCGTTCCGAGATTCTTTTTCCCTCTTTTTCCATTCTCTTCCCAATGTTTTGCATTTCCTCTGCGAAATCATCAAATCGTTTCTTGATACGGTCATCTGGTCTCTCTTCGGTCACACAACCACCTTTACTATTGTTCTTGTTTAACATGATACCTATTGTTACTAAAAAATCTATCCATCATCAGGTAAATAAATAAGAATCCCGTGGTCATTTCTTCCTTTTAATGTCGCTTAGAAATACCCTTTTTTTTGTTTCTAAAGGTATAAGCGGAAGTATCTTTTCAAGGTCCTCTTTACTCCATATCCGTTGTTTAATGATCGTATCGACTGTATGGGTATCTAAACTGAGCACCTCATTATACTTACCAATATCTTCCAATATATTTTCTAATTGATCTCTCTTCGTACTTCCTTTTTTGGGGAGGTGATATTGAGAGTGGGTGGTGATGCGAACCTTGTTCTCTGAACCAAACACCACATCGATGTTCTCTTTTTCTGCAAATGCAATGAGTGCCTCTTCAAGTTTCTCCATCTCCGCGTAGAGATCAAGTCGAAGTTGTTGTGTTTTTTGTTTCAATTCCGCGTATCGGTCAACGAGTTGTTTACCTGGGTCATCAATGTATTCGTTTTCGTTTTTCTCCCGCAGGGTATATAGATGGGACCATTGACGACAGATCTGTTTGAATTCACACCATTCACAGAGCGGTGATGGATTGGTTTGGTATGTCTCCGTTGATTCTATAGTGTCGATGAGTTTGATGGTTTCTTTTTTTAATTGCTGAAGTTCCTCATCGGTACGAGTTGAATCGATCTCTTTGTTAAATGCAAGGAAATGCCAGATCAAACGAATATCCTTTACATCAGGATATTGATCTTTTATGCCAATGGAATATAAGGCAAGCTGACGGTCAGATCGTATGTATTCAGGGAGGGGAAGGCGCATATTTGTCTTATAATCATGTATCTCATAGTGCCCAGGTTTTTTTTCAGCCAGTCGATCGATATATCCTTGGAGTTTATACTCACCGGTATCATCCAGCGTGATCATTACTCGTTGTTCTAAGGATATTGTTCTTTCCTGTTGGAATGGTTGATATGTGTTATAATAATCGGTAATATATCTTTCAGCCATTTGAAGATAGTTTTCCATAGTATACTGATTTTTAACGATGATTATTGTATCATCCCATGAATCACTCCATTGTTGATGTAAAAACATTAGAAGTTCATCTAAAGTGTTACGTTTTTGATAGAGAATGTCCTTGTATAATTTTTCTAATGTTTCATGTACACGTGTTCCAAGGAATGCCTCAACAGTTTGTTTTTCATCTGGTATCACTTTATCGAGGTATCGTAGTCTGAATTTGTAGGGACATTGTTCAAAGGTACTTAATCTGGAATGGGAATATATCATTATTATTGAATGCAATTCATTCGAAGTATAATTGTTTTATGAGGGGGATGATTGAAACGATTTGAATAGTTTCACCGTCCTCTTCTTCTTATATTTAAACAATGATTGGTATATATTCAATTAGAAAGACGACTCATACGGGGGGAACTGCCAGCGTAAAAGTCTGCTGGCTTTTCTGCTCACATTTTCCCAATCAAAAATTGCTAACAACGTTTAAACGATTCACATGAAATTTTAAATACGGTTTATTTATATTTCATAAAAGATACGAATGGGGAAACCTACAATGAATCTACCTATCTCATTGAAAGCTATAATATTATGCATACTTCTTTTCACGTCAACATTTGGTTTTTCGCAACCCGCAGTTTCAAGTGGCGAAGAATCGTATGAATTACTCATTGTCGCACCAGAGGAATTCACCACTGAATTAGAACGACTGGCCACCCATAAACAAGATTTTGGCATATCAACAACCGTTGTTACAATAGAGAACATCATCAATGGGGTATATAACCAAAGCCAAGGGTATGATGATGCTGAACAGCTGAAATATTTTCTTGACTATGCATATAAACAATGGGACACTCGATATGTCCTTCTTGCAGGTGGAAAAGACCGGATCCCTGTTCGATACGTCCATATACATACCGAAAATGATACCAATGGTATTCTACATCAATATAGGTTCATCGATCAGAATCCATTATTCTCATTCTTGAGTGCTTATATCTCTGATTTATATTACGCGGATCTTTATTTTCAAAATACATCGTTCTGCAGCTGGGACTCAAACAACAACCATATCTATGGTGAGAAGAACATGACAGCATTGATCGATACGGTGGACCTCTATCCTGATATTGCAATCGGACGACTACTCTGCAATACCACAGCAGATCTCTCAATAGTCATAAATAAGATACTTATGTATGAGACGAACAACGATAATGCTGCTTGGTTTCAAAACATGGTACTCTGCGGAGGGGATACACACCCAACATTTAGTGATCTGATGGTCAAACTTTTATTAGGTGAAGAAAATAACCTTTCAATTGCCTATGAGGGAGAATATATGGGAAACCAAGCTGAGAACATGCTTCCATCATTTACCACAACAAAGGTCTACGCATCAGGTTTTCTTAATCATAACTCACTTCCCTTAACAAAAGAAAATATGCAAACTTCCATTAATGAAGGATGTGGTTTTCTTTTCCTTGCAGGTCATGGATACCCCGAGGCGTGGGGTACACATCCCCCAACATTATTTGGAAAACTTTGGCTTCCAAAACCCTTACTTAGACCATCATTTTACAGTATCTCAGATGTAAACCAGTTGACAAACCAGGAAAAACTACCGGTGACTGTTGTCAGTGCCTGTTCCTGTGGTGATTTCAACGCCACAGACTACCCCTTTGCATGGTCCTTTGTTCAGCATGAACAGGGTGGAGCAATAGGGAGCTTTGCCTGTACAACACTAGGTACACTTCTCCCAACCACCCTCTGTACATCAACAATGAACGGGAAATTATCACTTGGGATATTCGAAGCGTATGAAAAAGGGACAAAACGTCTTGGAGATATCTGGAAATATTCGATAACAGCATATTTAGATGACCCTGACGCGATGAACCTCCTCGATATAGAGGGACTAGAATGGGCCAACAATTTCAACCTTGAGGAATGGATCCTTTTCGGTGACCCAACACTCCAAGTGGGCGGATACAACTAAACATCAATAACCGTATCATCGGTTAAATCTATAAACCCTTTATATTTTTCATGTTGTATACTTACGAGATGGTGATAGAACAATGGAAGAAACAATTCGAGGCATCATACCAAATACACATACAGGATTGTTTGGTCAGAAAGCATTTAGTCTGATTCTTACAGACAAGAGGCTTATTATAGCAGCATTGACAAGTGATATGATCAAACAAGCAGCAAAAGAAAAAGCTGAGGAAAGTAAAGAGCAAGGCGATGGCATTCTCAAACGAATGGTAAAAACCGCTTTTGCAGGTGTGGACCTTTACAAAAAATACTATGAGATGCCAATTGAAAGCATCTTATCAGAGAACCCAGGTAATTACTATCTTGAACCATCAATGGTAAATAAGATATCTGTGAAGCAAGGACATTATGATGACAGCAGCGGAAGGTCAACACCAAACGAGATCAAGATAAAATCGACACAGGGCAAACATGTGTTCACCTTTGCAAGCCCTTCAGCAAAAGAAGCAAAAGCATTACTCTCACAGACCTTTGGAGCAGTAGTGAAATAAAAAATATGTTATGAGCCTGTCTGAGAATTCAATTTTATCACGATATTTTGTGCTAAAATGGTATTTTATATTCAAAAAAGCCTCGAGTTTACGATAACAAAACATATGTTG
>CAYPIF010000052.1:0-72361 GCA_964410735.1 uncultured Thermoplasmatales archaeon | reverse complement strand
CATAGTTCAAAATTTTTGGATTAATTCGTTTTTTCGCGCATCCCATCTTAATTAAGCAGACATGCCATGTCTGCTAAAAAACTATTTCGGGATGAAGCCGTCGCTTCCATAAAGTTTAAAATAGTACATATAATCATATCTGTTATACTCCTCATCAAAATGGAACTGGAAAAAGGTAGGGCTGTATCATAAAAAATAATACGTCAGACAAAATATGGGGTTTTATTAGATTTATTCGACCGGAGATTATTATCCTAGGGGTAGTTTGTGTTTATGTCGGTGCTCTTGTTTCAGGATCTGAATTATTTAATCTTAAACTGCTTTTAGGGATGGCTGCTGTGTTTTGTATTGGGGCAGGATGTCACCCGTTTAATGATTATTTTGACTATGAGGTAGATAAGATCAGTCATCCTAAAAGACCTTTACCGTCAGGTGTATTTAAAAGACTTACCGGTATCTATATGGGTCTAATTTTTTTTGTAATTAGTTTGGTCTTATCATCGTTAATAAACATTTTTTGTTTTTCCATAAATCTAGCTGGGATCGTTCTCATATTTTTTTACGAATCATTTTTAAAAAACAAAGGCTTGGGTGGTAATATGCTTGTTGCCTTTACTGTTGCATTATCATTTAATTATGGTGGTGCTATTGCAGATGATGTTTTCAAACCAACATTTTTCACCTTGATTACATTTTTCATTTTTTTTGGAAGAGAGATTATAATGGATGTTCGTGATTTTGAAGGGGATAAAAAAACGAGAGTAACTGTACCTGTTTTATTTGGAGAGAAAATGGCTGTTTATTTATCTATCGTCTTGGTAATAATTTCTATTATTTTACTTTATTTACCATTTTTCAATGGTTTGTTTAGTATTTGGTATGGGCTTCTGGCCATTCCATTGTCGTTATTCACTATTTATGCTTTATCTCTTTCAATTTTAGACTTGAAAAATGTTGGTAAAACAGCAGAGATGTTAAGGTTGACAATGATCCTTGGTTTAATATTGTTTATAATTGGGATTTTTCTCTAATCATTTTTTATCTTAGATATAATCATATTCAGAGCTAAATATTAGTTATTGGTTACATTACCTCTTGAAAAAGTTTAAAGCGTTCTTAGGGAACGGTTATATGTGCTTTTGCAGTTTGCATAAAATATTAAATTTTATTTAGAATTATGGCAATTCTGAAAAGTTATATACAAAATTATAACATTATTCATAATCTAATATCAAAACTAGAAATCTTGTGAAAAACAGTTAAAAACGAACTAAATCAAGTATTTACCGGTAAAATTGAGTTGGGGACACTTTTTCGAAAAATATCATTTTTCTCCTGTAAAAAATGGGAAAAAATGCAGGGGACGAGATTTGAACTCGCGGACCTCTACAGGACAAGGCCCTCAACCTTGCGCCGTTGGCCAGGCTTGGCTACCCCTGCAAATGAAAATAATCCTTAACCTGTGTTAAGGGCTACATTCCAAAAACCATATTTATCTTTTTCTGGTGTCCTTTATATCTTATTAAGATCCATACCGCATATTTCACTAAGTTCCCAGTGAAGCCGAGCAAGGCGAATTGCATACTCCTTGTTACCCTTAGACAATGCCTTTTCAACCTCAATTTCAATAGGCCGACGAGTACAATCATCAAGCAAGTTATCAGCATGACACACGATCTTTTCCTCAAGGGTCTCAGGAATAAAATCCTTCTTAGGCAGCCCCAGTGATTTTGCAACATCCTTTGATAAACCAGCACCGATATGACGTTCTATTATATTGACAATTTCATCAGATAAACCAAGTCGTCTTGCAATCTTAGCGCCTTCAATCGCATGTCGGATGGTATGGGTTTTTGACCGCCCGATATCATGAAGCAGCGCTCCAGCCTCCACAAGATCAAGACGAGCACCTGCTTTTTTTGCAATTCTAACAGCAACATCTCTTACTGCTTTGCAATGACGTATGACCTCATCTGAACAACCCGCTTCTTGAAGTAAACGTAAACATTCTTCCTTTGATGGGATTGCATCCATCAGGATTCACCATCCTCTTTTTTCGAAGACATAACATTCTTACCATCTTTCGATGGAATTATCTTGACGTCACCATTAAAATCCTTGTCAACCCAAGTACCCCTTGTGAATCGATCAAGGAACAACGCAAGAGCAGCAACCTCACTATGCGGTTGATTTCCAACAGATACATTCCAATCAGAAAGCTCATAATACTGTGCAGGAACCTTCTCAGCACCAACAATGATCAAAATTTCTTGATCCTTTTCGGACTGAAGTGCATGAACTGCCTTGTCAAGCGTCTCTCCATACATGGTCAAATGAACAATGAGACCCGACCAGTTCTTCACAATCGTAAGTGGTTTCACACCAGTCTCCACTTGAAAAGAACCACCGAATCGTTTTGCGATAGAAGCCAAGTTTTTTTCAATACTCTCATCCTTTGTATCAATAAATATCTTATCAGCACCAAATGCTCGTGAAACAAGGGCCACATGAGTAGTGATACGTTTATCACGAAACGGACGATGACCAAGACGCAACACAGCGATCATACAAAAACCCCCATACAAAGAACCTTTAAAAGCATGCAGCATGAAAAACCAAAAAATTCTGAGAGACTACTCCTTTTTTGGTTTTGGTTTATAACTTGATCTAAAGGTGCCATCCATATTCTGAACAAGGACTGTAGCTTCTTTCTCCTCAGCTATCTGACGAGCAGCTTTTATCGCATTATCCTTTGTCCGATGATGACTATAGATCTTCCCATGACTTCTCACCGCCCAATCACCCCGAACCTGACCGGGTGTCGGTTTACTCACCACATAGATAACATTCGCTGGTTTACGAGATGTACTTGAGGATGACTGATCAGCGATAACAGCATCCACACGCCGTTCAATATCTGATTCAATAGGTTGTTTTGAACGATGGTGAAGCGTATCAACGGTTGACTCGATCCCCTCAACATTACGAAAACGAAAAGCATCAACCGACGGCTGAGGCACGCTTTGACCAGCATATAATGTTTCAGAATACTCTGCCTTCTGTTTTTTTTCTTCAACTGATTCAGTTTCGGCAACAACAGACTCATCTTCAGAACAATCTTCATCATTTTCATCCTTTGGCAATATTTTACTAATGAACCGTAATTTTTTCATGGAAAACAACCTTGTAGGAAACACAATTTTATGCAAACATAAAAAACCATAACTATAGATAAACCTTTCTTAAGATTTAGACTCAGCCAAGATCCATCTGTCGAAAAACATTTATCCATCACCAGTATTCCTATCCTACACATGAGTTAGTATTGGGCTTATGGTCTAGTGGTTATGACGTCGCCTTCACACGGCGGAGGTCTCCGGTTCAAATCCGGATAAGCCCACTCTTCCATTAATCACCCCATTTATAAAATTATTTTATATAATATATAATTTAATAATATTAAATTTTTTCATCTTTTTCAAAACGGATATACTAGATAATTTTGATGATCTTTCTTCACATACTTCGAATCCCGATTTTTTATACAAATTTATTGCGATTATATTTTCTTTTGAAACATCAAGAATCAAGCTTTCACAAATTTTTTTTCCTTGCCTTAACATAGATGTTATCTAACAGAAATTTACCTGCCCTCCGTCCACGATGATATTTATCAACACAGATATTACTGATATATAATTCATGCTCATCCAAATCTGTTGATTATAATCTTTTCAAATACTAATAACTTTAAAAGATTAAAAAATTCCAAGTTTTCAGAGAATACACTTGACTGGATTTTTTTATCTATCTCTCCACCAGTATAAATAATTGTCAATCCAATAATTTTTTGATTTTCTATAGCAAGATAAATATGATCACACCCAAAGGAGTTTTTTTCCAGCTTTAACAATTATTTTTATTCTATATAACGCCTCATCTCTTTTCTCCCAAATAATAACGAAAATAATTCTGGCGCCTTATCACATATTAATTTTGAAACATCGTCAAAATTATGAATGCAGGGGTCACATCTTATTAAATCCATATTTCCGAATAAGTAATACACTCACCCTTAGATAAAGATATAATCCAGTTACCAGCAATATGAAAAATAAATTATCTCAATGAATGACCACTCCATTTAATTCAGGGGAAAAGTAGTACAGTCGAATCAAATAAAGAATAGTGAGGATGACGAAAAATAATGAATTTTATGCAACAATATCCAAACAGTAACAAGTCCAAGATATATGTTTAATACTGTATGCTTCTCCACTATCTCTTTTCAATACAATCATTTTTATTTTTTACCGATATTACTCCCCCAATTGTCTAAGAACAACTGGTGCCATAATGACTGATGATAAAGCATATCGAGCCATCCTTGATAAGATCCTTTCAGGTGGGTTTGAGAAGGATAAGGATCTGACCAAAGTAAAACTCTGGGGATGCAGAACGTTTGGTTTGAAACAGTTCCCAAAGAACTCGCAGATACTTGCCATGGCAACCGACAAGGAAAAAGAAAAAGTTCTCTCAGTGCTACGTATCAAACCGATCAGAGCGATCTCTGGTGTGACTATCATCACTGTCATGCCAAAACCATTTCCATGCCCAAAGGAAGAACCATGTACCTATTGCCCCGGTGGACCCGATGAAGGAACGCCTCAAAGCTATACAGGGAATGAACCAGCGGGGAGAAGAGCCATCGAAAATGAGTATGATCCGTATAAACAGGTCAGCAGTCGTATCAAACAATTCAAGATCATGGGCCATACCGTTGATAAGGTTGAACTCATCATCTTTGGTGGAACACTTACCGCATATCCACGGGATTATTTCGAATGGTTCGTTATTCAATGTCTCAACGCATTATCTGAATCTAATGCGAAAACAATAGCGGAAGCTCAGAATGCAGCGGAACATGCAACGATACGCAACAGTGATATTACCATTGAAACAAGACCGGATTATTGTAAGGAATCACAGGTTGATTTCATGCTCCGGCTTGGCGCGACCAGGGTTGAACTTGGTGTGCAGACCGTGTATGATGATGTGTATAAAAAAGTAAACCGAGGGCATACTGTTCAGGATGTGATAGAAGCTACTCGTATCGCCAAGGATGCAGGATATGCAGTTATTTATCATATGATGCCTGGACTTACAGGATCCAATTTTGAGAGGGACCTTAAAGCTTTTGAAACAATATTTCAAAATGAGAATTTCAAACCTGATGCGGTCAAGATTTATCCAACCCTCGTCATCCCAAAAACAAAACTATATGAGCAATGGAAAAAGGGAGAATATCAACCATATTCTCTTGATGAGACCATTGAGTTGATCTCTGAGATCAAGAAACGTGTTCCTCCATGGGTACGGATACAACGGATACAACGTGATATCCCCTCAACATTCATCTCAGCAGGTGTAAAACGTGGTGACCTGCGACAATTGGTAAAAGAGAGGATGAAAAAGGATGGCTCACGATGTCGATGTATCAGATGCAGAGAGGTAGGTCATGTTCAGTATAAATCAAAGGAACAGATCGATATAGATACTGTTCAACTTGTCACTCAGAAATATTATGCATCAGATGGGGAGGAACTGTTTCTCTCATTTGAAGATGAATCTACGGATGCATTGATAGGATTACTAAGATTACGATATCCGTCGGGGAACGCTCATAGAGATGAAGTAAAGGATACAAGGACGATGTTGGTCCGTGAGGTGCATGTCTTTGGACCATTGGTTCAGGTTGGAAATACTGCAGAGAACAACAAGTGGCAACATAAAGGATGGGGCAAACGGCTGATGAAAGAGGCAGAGCGAATAGCGAAGCAAGACTATGATGCCAAAGCGCTTAGCGTACTCTCCGGCATTGGTACACGAGAATATTACAGACGGTTTGGCTATGAACGGAGAGGACCGTATATGGTAAAGAAGATCTAGCTGCAGAAAAAATGGTCAAAAATTGTTAAATAACATCTCTGGTTTTTTGCGTTTTAGAATCCTGAGATACATAACTTTTTGTTCATAAAACTCTTTACCATTACTTGGGATGTACGGATGGAGTTACCAATTGTTCAATTTCCTTCCTATGTGGAGGAGATGAGTACGGAGTTTACTCATCTTTTTGATCAGGAACGTCAGTTGATTCATTTCAAACAGTTTATGGCCGGGTATTTCTCTTCTAAGAAGAAAACGATTGCTCATATGAATGGATTGTTCACGTTTCATTCAAATCAGTCAAATCTTAATCGTTTTATCACTCATGTAACTTGGAGTGAGTATGAGATGAATAAGGTTAAGATAAACATTATCGATCAGGTTGAATCAGGGGGTGTTGTTGTGTTGGATGATTATATCGTTGAAAAATGTGGGATGGGGATATATGGTACTGATTGGCATCATGATCATGCAAAAAATCGGAATATTTGGGGGTGACAGATAGCGGATTGTGTCTTATCTGGTGAAGGGATCTATCCGCTTCTTTCCAGTATGTATATCAAGGAAGGGAGCAGATGGGGCAAGAACAATGAGTTCACAAGTAAGATAGAACTGCAGATGGATCATCTCTCTATGCTCATTGATATGGATCTTCATTTTTCTTGTGTTGTTATGGATATCTGGTATTTCAGTAAGAAACTCACTGATCATATCGAGTCTCTTGGAAAGGATTGGGTTGTGCGGTCAAAATCAAATCGACTGGTACGATCAGAGGGACGATGGATCCCGCTTAGAAAATTTGGACATTAAAAAATAGATCAGGGTGGTTTTAAGGTTGTTACCCTTGGTGATCAGAAGTGTCTGATGAAAGTGTTCACCGTTACTATGAAAAAAGCAGGGAGAGTCCGTTTGCTTGTTTCAATGAACAAGCATGGAAACATATATTTCTATGTTTCGAATAATCTTACGTGGGATGAGTTGGCTATCGCCACTTGGTATTCCAGAAGGTGGGACATTGAGGTATGGCACAGGGAAGGCAAAGGTGATTTCGGGTTAAAGGATTGCCGGCTACGGTGTAGTGAAGGGGTCAGCAGATACCTGACTCTGAGTACTGTAGCGGACACTCTACTTGAGATCGTCTCGTTGCTTTCACCCGTGTATGCCATGCTAAAAAACCAGGGTTATACACCTGAGATGAAACATCGATGGATCCTTACTGAACTGGTTGGTCAGCTCATCTCATCTGTGCATACATTAGGAGAAAAAGGCGTTAAAAATATCATAGAGGGCATTCTTCATCCATATAAATCTACAAAAAGGACATATAAATGCTTAGCAAAACGCAAAACTCCAGTAACATTTGTTAAGAAAATTTATTAAATTTCAATAATTATTTATATAACAAATTGAATTATGAATTTAAATAGTGAGAGGGAAACAGCAACAAAGATGCGAGTCTAAAGGAGATTTTGAAATATTATAGGGACATTGATCAGATGGTACCACAATTGGATGCAGAAACACAACAAACTGAGAAACAATATCTCATCCCCGATAAAAAACTCAAGATAATCTTAGACAATGCAGGAGTGGGGATTATTGTCCTAAACAACAAGAATGAACACCTGATGATAAATCCAACCTTTTGCGGGATAACAGGCTTTGAACAAGAAGAGATCATTGGCAAGGCTACACCAGCACCATACTGGCCAAAGGCATTTACCAATGAGTTAACGGACATACTCAATGACCTTAGAAGAAATCAATACATTCGAGTTGAATCATATCTCCAGCGAAAAGATGGAAAACTGTTTCCAGCATTGATCATTGGAAGTATCATCCAAGATGAAGAATACAATAGCGAGGCAATCCTTATCATAGAGGATGTTACAAGGGCAAGACGTACTGAACGGGAATTGCAACTAACTCAGATGATGCTTATTGCGATAAACAAGGATCTAGAGCGGAAAATACAGGGGAGAACTGAAGAAATAGAACGATTATTGAAACAGAAGGATGAATTCATCAACCAGCTTGGCCATGATCTGAAGAATCCGTTGGCACCTTTAGTTAATCTTCTTCCGGTTTTAGAAAAACAGGACCTTAACCCAAAATCAAAAGAGATGCTAGAGGTAATCAATCGGAATGTTCAACATATGAAGAATCTTATTGCGAAAACATTGGAACTGGCACGGTTGAACTCACCGAATATAAAATTATTATTTGAAAGGTTAAATGTTAGAGAGCAATGTGAATCATGTATCCTTAAAAACACATTACAATTTCAGGAGAAAAACATAACCATTGAAAATATGATTTCAAATGATATCTTTGTGAAAGCTGATAAATTACGATTGATTGAATTATTTGATAACATCCTGTCTAATGCAATAAAATATAGTCCTGAGAACAGTATGATCAGTTTGTATTCATCAACCAATGAAAGAACATGCACGATATCGATCAAAGATAATGGGATGGGCATGAGTCCTGAACAAATAAATCATATCTTTGATGAGTTCTACAAGGCAGATGATTCAAGACATGATTTCGACAGTAGTGGGTTAGGGATGACCATCTGTAAACGGATCATCGAAAAACATCAGGGGAGGATATGGGCTGAAAGCGAGGGAACCGGGAAAGGGACAACCCTTCATTTCACCTTATATCGTTGGGAGGATAACGAACCGCCTGTAAAAGAAGGAAGCTACCAATTACAGAACATACCTTCAAATTAAAAACAGAGAAAAAACACAAATGATTTAAGATTTCATACTTATACAAACAAGGAAAGAGGAGAGATTGAACTCAAGATAGGATAAATGAGAGATAATCACTTTGATAGAATCAGGTAGAATTGTCATGGAGTCATACAGTAAAACAGATATGGTCAAGAAAACCATTCAATGCGTTTATATCGTTGCCAGCAGGAGAACGTCCTCCCGATTCGCAGATGACACCATTAAATCATCAATCGACGCGCTAAAAAATAGATACGATTTCCTTGAAGGGGTCAAATTATACAATGAAGTACCAGAAGAATCAGAAGATTATGTTTCATTTTCAAGCACAAGTATTGAACAGCTCACAAGAGAGAACATCGGAAAGGCTATTGAATCATTTATTCGCTTAGTATATGAGGAGCTTAGCGAGGAAGCAGGACTGTATTTTATCACTGAGTTCAAAGAATATGCAGGAAAAAATTTTACACGGGCAATACACAATTACGGTGTGGACCTTGACCAGATCCAACTTGAACAGCACCATGCATACGAACGCAGAGAACGAAAGAAGAAACTCAAGCAAGACGGTACAACAGAGAACCTACTAGGATATAACTGGGAAAAGGTCTCCGCCTGGCATCATGAAGAGGGAAGCAAATACTGCACTTTATATGATGAACAAGGAAAGGTGCTTGATCGTTTGAACCTTGACAGGATCATCCAGAATTATGTTGAGACGCTTTCAGGTGAAACAACAACCGATCCTGAAAAACTCGAAAAGGAAGTTAGGATTTTTGAAAAGGAATACAATCTTTTAAAACTGATGCTCAAGGGCGATATGGACGCAGATACCGCAATAAAAATGCTTGATATAACCCGGGATGATTTGAATACAATGATCAAAAAATTATCAAAAATGGAAATGGTCCAATATGTAACCACAGATACTATTGAACTAACACACACCGGCATCACATACGTAAACAGTCAGCAGAAAGAATGATCTTTTTATACTTTTTTATTCTCGTGTATGATTAGGAAATAAATATACCATTTTTGCATTACTTATTGGGTGATCACCTCAATAAATTAGTGAAAAATGATATCATAGAAGTGCAACGATACGGTGACAACAAAGGGCGTTCTCTAAAGAAAAAAGATGGAACAATACGGGTTCTTTTAGGATATAAACTATTTAATCTCCTTGATGGATTCGAAAATGTTGGGACCGACCGCTCTATTTAAAACCTGCAGTTTTCACCATTCTCCTTAAGCCATTGGAGTTTCTCCTTATACTCCGGCATTACATCAGAGACCAACTTCCAAAAACGTTGGGAATGATTCTGTTCAATAAGGTGAGCAAGTTCATGGATACAGACATAGTCTACAACATCATCAGGGGCAAACACCAACCTTGTTGATATATTGATATTTCCTAATTGGGAACAACTTCCCCAGTTCGAGATGTTGTTTTTAAAATAAATCCCCTTGATCCCCTGCTTAAAATATATATCATTAAGTTCGTGGATCCTCTCTTTGAGTTTCGGGAGCTGCTCGGATGCGATACATCGACTGATGAGGGTTGCCGCATGCTTATTTCTTTCTTCATCTGTTAAATCATTTGAGAGGGAAAGATGTATCGTATCATCCTTTAACCGTGCAGAACTATGCTTTTTATCCTTTACCATCAACCTAACATGATACGTCTTTCTTGTTGTGTGTATCTCATCACCATCGATATATCTCTTATAACCCACCGGTTGGAACTTATCAGGATGTTTCCGTATATGGTTCACGGCCCAGTCGATTAGTTTTTCCATCTGATTGTCCTGTTCTTTTTTGGAAATAGATCGTGGAAGCCGAATATTGATGATGTTCCGTCTAATTGACACTCTAGAATTTTTTCTACTCTCATAATGTAATTTAACGAGAAAATCCGTGTTATGTATCAAAAGATGTCTGGTTTCCATTTCGTCAAATTAAGTATTGTTCCTCTGTTTTTCAAATCTTTTGTTCACATAGCCTTACTCCCTCAACCATTATATATTTGGAAGAGGCGATTAGATATGCAACAGAGAGATACAGGATTTAACAATGTTTAAATGAGACAGACGTATTGCAACGGTGATTATGTTTGAGAAGCGAACGAAGAAACAACGGACGATGATCTATGTTGTCATCGCATTTTTTGCAACACTTCTTTTAGCAATGATGCATTATTACCTTCAAGGATGGATGCCTATTGCTGTCGTAATTGGAGCGATTGTAGAATTTCTTTGTATCTTTTACATCCTGTACTTACCATTGAAGATGAAAAAGGATTAACATCTACTTCTGCTTTAGGATCGTTTCTTCGATTTCGATCATATCTGATACATGTTCGGACATATGTTCAATAACCGTCACTGCTTTTGGATATGAGAACCAGATACCATGATGAAGGAATAATGAAAAGTTCTCAGCTAGTTGTTCACAGATGAACGCCTCATCATGCAAGAGAACAGCATCCGAATAATATATATCAGCAACCGATGGATCGCTTACTTTTTCAGCTATTGAAAATAACCAATCGGAGATATCATGTTTCTCAATTGATAACTGATGCACATAGTTCATCTGTTCATTAAAGTCCGATAGATTTAGAACTGATGGGAAAAACCGGTCGAAAAAACGGTAGATCTTGTATGAGAATGAGTAGAACAAAAGTGTGCTCAGCATTTTATAAAGCAGGATAGTAGTCGGACGGTTATCAATACCTGACCCCAGATCATTTTTCAGTGACCTTAGGCCGTTAATACCAAGAGCTGATGCATCCCACGTTCTAAGAATCTGTGCATCATAACTCCCTGGATCCCCATTCATTTTCTTTATATTACGAACATGGGCAGCATATAAACGATCTTCAAAAGATAGTGAAATGGTATTATTCTTATGGAACGTCCCTATCATATATGCAAATCCTGAAATCGATGAAATCCGTAGCATACTCCTGCAAATAAGCGAAACATTCATCCATGCATAGGTGCCAAATGAGGCATCACCGAACAAAGCTGCTGAAGGATCATTATAACAAATACTATTGTTTTCCTCATTGAAACCAACAATATTGATCATATGTGTCATCGTTGAAGGGAAGAGACTGAACACACCGGCAGGTATCATATTCCATAGCATATCAGGGATGCCAAGCATATGTTGAATAGCTGATTGAACTGATGAAAGACAGGATGGATCAACAATGGTTATCACTGGGCAGCCACTAGTGATATTCTCTTTGATCTTATTCCAATAAAGATTCCAACGCTGTGATTCATCCAGCGGATACTCCATGAGTCGATCTTCAGTATAGGCTAATCCAAAGAGCTCACCGGTGAATCTCCTATCCATTTCCCAGTTACTTGATCCAACGCAGCTGATAAGGAATCGTTTAACTTTTGGATGTGAATACACAAGTGAGTACCCTGCTCCTGAGTAATACAGAACCTCATCAAGACTCGTGTTATACCCATAATATTTCAATACCATTGTAGGGCATGCATAGGTACAATAAAAATCGGTTTCTTGAGATACATAGGGAACGTTTGGGATAATATATGATGAATAAGTGCAATGTCCATTTACTTGTGATATAAGGGTTTTGCCATCTTCTGCTCTAACAAGTGGAGTGAACAATGATGAAGAGAACAATAGAAGAACAAAAATGATGGAATAATATACTTTCAACATCTCAACACAACGTAAATATAACACAATTAAAATATAAAAAATATCACATTGGTTTTTTGAGGCGCCATATAGTAAAGGAATAATCCGGTCAAAGGGCATGAAATCGCTTGAAAATATAAGAAAATATTTCTATATGATTGAGATTATCATAGTCATAGGGTGGTTTTTTATGGTCGAAATATTCCATAAGTTTGGCAGGAATGCAGGTAAGATTTGGGTCGAATTGAACAAAAGAGGACCACTTGAGGGAAAAACAATACTTAAGAAAACTCGATTAAAAGAAGAAGATTTCTATGCCGCAGTGGGCTGGCTTGCACGAGAAGATAAGATAAGTTATAAAGCTGGGATCTATGAACTGAATCAAACAAACCTGGAACAAGAGATCGGCGGTAATGCAGGTAAAGTGTATACAACGCTTTATAATCATGGTGAAATCACTATTCCTTCAATCGTAAAAATTGCAAAAATCCATAAGAAGGAAGCGTACTCTGCTATTGGCTGGCTTGCACGAGAAGATAAACTTGGGTATAAGAAAAACACATCAAATATTGATACTGTCGAATACAAGTTAAAATAGATGGCAGTTATTCTGACGCATATATTTTCACAACAAGGACAATCCATTCTTAATTCTATTTTAAATCAAATAATGAATCACTGATTTTATACCAAAATATATACCAACATAGGACTTTTTACTTTAAAGCATCAGAACAAATCAGTATATCTTATTGCGTATATCCCCCTTCTTAGTATCATTCCCGTGGGATCTATAGAGTTAACAAAACAAGAAAACCAGGATTTCCCACAACCATCAACCTATAACCCCTTCGCAAACATTGAGAAGATCCAAACAATACTTAATAGCATTAATGAACCGTTGCTCAGATCATATCTTGAAACATTAGTTGATCTTGCACCACGATATACTGGAACAGCCGGGTGTGAACGAGCAGCATCATCCATCCATGATCAATTCAGCTGCATGGGACTTGAAACAAGATATGATGACTGGTCCGCCCTTGACGATAGATATCACCCTGGAGAGTACATAAGCCAGACTGTGGAAGCAACATTACCTGGGCTAACCGATGATATCATCCTTTTTAGTGCACATTATGATACCGTAGAAAATGTGCCTGGGGGCTAATGACGATGGACCAGGAACTGCTGCAGCACTTGCCGCAGCATATGTCCTAGGCCAATACATCTTCAACCACACATTACGCGACTCGTTACATTCTCAGGTGAAGAAATCGGTTTAAAAGGAAGCACTGCTTATGCCAAAGAAGCATACCAAAACAACGACAACATAATAGTTGATGTTAACGCGGATATGATGGGTCATGCAACAACCACAGAAGGAGGATCATCATTTAGACTTTCACTAACTGAGGATGCAACGAGTGTTGCCGAAATATTCTCAATTATCAATGAAATCTCAGATTTGAACTTTGATTTTGGAACGTGGCCCATTGATAGAGGAGGAAGCGATTATTTTCCTTTTGCTGCATTTTGATATGAAGCGGTAGCCTTTTGGGAGGCAGATCGAGACCAGAATATGCACACACCTAACGATGATCTTTCGAATGTTAACTTCAGTTATCTGGTCAATACTACAAAGCTCATAACAGGAACGCTTGCATATCTTGCAGATCAACCAACTCATCCACCACAGATACGAATCGTTTCACCAAAGAAACAGTCATTGTCCAAGGATAACACGTTCGTAGAGTTCACAGATATAATGAAGACTAGTATCATAAACGATATAGCTATACTCGCTGAAACGACAACAGATGCTGCCTTTACCCATGTGGAATTCTATTATGATGATATCCGTATCACAACAGATAAAACCCCTCCCTTTGAATGGCATTGCAACATCCGATCAATAGGGCAACATCGAATTACTACTATCGCATACAATCGATTGGGAGAAAAATCCACGGATTATGTTGACATTCTTTCTTTTTATCAACCCATTGACACACTAAGAGTTTTCCTATTAATAAGATACTAAAGTGGATATTGATCTAGTAATGATAACAAGAGACATTTCCAATAATTTATTCTATGATTTAATTAAAAATAAAAGAAAAAAAAGGAAAAGTGGACCTATTCGTATCCACCAATCTTAAGACTTGGATCACCAAGTAATGGCCACTGTTCCACGGTTTTACAATCCGTTTGATCGCTCATACCCGGATAAGTATTAAGATAACTTCTCTCAGCGCCACCCCAAACAGCACCAAGGATATCAACACCCTCACTGTAGGTCTTAAAGAACACTGCCTTCTGATAGCCTCCTGCTGCCTCAACAGCATCTGGAAGATTGACACCATCACCATCAAGATCACCATTCTCACCGATAGAACCATACCCAAGACCAGTGTTACCAAAACTAGCGATTGAACCACCATCTTGTTTTCGAGCAAGGCTCCATCCAAAACACTCTGCATACGGGACGCCATGAGACCATGTGAACGGAAGGTTCAAAGCAGTCGATAGAAGCGTTATATTGAACTGACTGTTATGACACCCGCCAACAACACTAATTGGGTATTTTCCACTGTTCTCAAAATCAAAGAAATCATAAACGCTGATACCACCGGGCGTATCATCCCAGTTGATTTCACCTGGCCAATGGGTATTCCACGACCCGGGGCTACCATGCCCATCGAATAAAAGGAATCCTGCACCAAGAGATGTTTCACGGATAATATTCTTATCATTTGGGATTAAATCAGTATTTGTCTCTTTATTTGACGAATAAATTTTCACAGGTGTGAAATCTGACATATACTGTTCGAAGACAGCATTACAGACCTCTTCACCTTCAACATAATTCGTGCTATCATCATGACTATCTCCACCAACTGCAATCATCCGATTGAACCAGTCAGCCCCATATGTCGATGTTTCATAGGTAATTATCTTATCAATCATGAACCCTAGTTCGACCTTGTTTCGACAAGCAAGTCGTCCAACATAAACATCAGGATAAAGATCTATATAATCCTTTGATGCACCAAATTTCCAGTTGGCATAAATTCCATCACTGTCCCCGTTTTTATCACTATCCCAGCTTGAGAAATTACCACCGGCATCATAGATATCAGCATAATAGAGATCACTGATAAAACCAGGATCATAAGTGCTACCCACTTCTTTGAGATTTGTATATCTTACAGGAACCAACCAATCAGCAGAACCTTGGTTCGCATCATCCCGCGGTGTCGCCCATAATGGTGATTTCAATCCACCAACAAGCATGACATAGGTGATATTGTATGTCTCAATAGCATCTTTGACGAAATATTTTATTTGTTCCGGTTTGTCTGTACCAGTGTACCCACCGTAGATATCCTCTGTCGTCTTCAGGAACGTCTTCATATCATAACTGTTTTTATGGTCGATTAATCGTTGGAGATCGCTAGCGAAACTTGATGGAGCGATGATAACCATATCAAATTCATCAGTAGCGGTGATCAATGGTTCTGAAGGCGCCTTATAGCTAATACTGACATCCATGTCCTCAACATAACGTATCGTATCTGTTACTGGATTATATTGAACGGGAAATACTTCAAGAGTTATAAAGGTCGTTCGTTGATTTTCACTATTTAATCCTCCACCCATATGAATGCTGTAAGGTTCAAAGGGATAATACTCATTAGCTTCGTATACTAATTCATCCATCTCATACTGCTCTGGAGAGTTAGAACCTTGAATGATCGGTAAGGGTGCAGGTAGGATCTTTTCATTGATCTTCATGGTCTTAGACGAACCAACAGATAGTGAAACATCAGAAATGATCGTTCCAAAAGGAACCTCAAAAGTCTGGATACGTCTAGGGAGAAGTGGCTGACCGGCGTGGCTGATAACCCCAAAGTTTTCTATGGACACCATTTTCAGGTAGGCATCCCCATTCGCTACTGTTTGTTCAAAAATTGGTTGATTAAATGTGGTGTTAACCTCGATTCTCTCAACAGTTTTTGGATCTAGATTTACGCCTATTGCCACGGTACTACTTAACAAGATGAGAACCGCAGCAAGTACTGGAAAATATCTCATAATTCATTATTGCCCCCTATTCTTATATTAATATCATATATGATTTAATATTTAAATTCTTTTGGTCATCATTTGATTACTATCAACTTCATGAGTAACCTCTCAAAAAAAGTGTATACTCACCGATATATAGAAAGAAAAAGTGTCGTTATAAGGTGGAGTGTATAAGTAAATCGCTTAAAAAAATTCGTCTATCAACGAATAGATACACTCAAATGCTCGAAAGTAATATAAGATGGGAGCGACAAATAGTATTATTGCTATAGAAGAGGTGAGTATTCTATGAACCAAAAAAGGATGACAGGGGCAGTAATTTTAGTTTCTATATTGTTGATAAGTTCGTTTACCATGAGCGTTTATGCATCCCAGGCGGCACATAATAAAAATACTCTATATTCAAATAAGGTAGTAGAACAAAAGACACGACCATCTACAGAGGAACATTCGTCTAAAAATACAATGAGAAATCTTTTCACATTGACCACACCAATTGACCTGTCTGATTTGCTTACTAGTACCATTCAAACATCATGCTCAGGTCTTGAAAAATCATCCGATATCGTATTTGGAATCACCAATGATCTTGACGTTGATGGTGATGAGACCAACGGTATAAACGGTAAAGATATCCGAGTTCAATATTATATTTTACCCTGGCTTGAAATCGACACAGACCCCCTCATCGGTTTAGAATTCAGTATTAACATTCAACGCATTGGGGAGGAAATAAAATCGAACGATTTCAACCTCACAGCAACTCTTGGAAAAGACATACTCTCCGTTGGATACTGGTCACCACAGGCCATTGGAAATGAGATACCAACAAACATTCAACTCTCCTTACGTATTTTCCTAAACATCGCGGACGGTTCAAAAGGTGTAACAGTATCAATGACCCCGACGTACTCATCAGACATACAAAATAAAAAACTCGTGTTCTTCAGCTCATACCATTTGGAAGATGAGAACACACAACATAACAACTACTTCACATTTGACCCGCCAACAAAAACAGATATAACAATAACTTCGACAAGGAATCCTGGAGAATGGAACTATGAATTAACCAGAACGACCGATTACAACACCATTGTCACCATGGCACTTAGAAAAACAACATCCTCTGAGACAAAAGAAACAATCATAACATTTGATAGGTTCCCACGAACAATTTCTTTTTCATTGATGTTGACACCATTTTCATCAGAGGGAGGTAGCGTATATTATGCCAGTGAGTCAATGTATGAAACCAACGTCCAAATACAAACAGATGAACTGGGGACATGTAAATATGCTATCATCAAAAACACTCCCCGGATGCTCTTTGCAGAATGGAAACCTGTAAAAGAAAATGGTTGGTATCATCTTGAAATTGACTCTGATGGGACAGATATACATATCCTTGATTCCCTCGATGAACCAACAATCGATCTATCCATATTCGGGGTAACTGATGTAGATATGACCGCATTCTGGAACTTTACGGATCCAGGTGATCTACGAATCATAAAGAACCCATCGTTCCACATCAACCTTTCATTCATTATTGGTGTATGGGTGGCAAAACTCGATGCACAACCAGTTGCCGAGGATATCCACATTTCATGGTTAACAGATATCACCGGATACCTCTCTTATGATACCAACTGGCAATCATTGAACCAAATGGACCTTCTTATCCATGGGAGTGATGCAGGAATTCGAACCGTTGCTGAAACATTCAAAGCAGAGGATTTCCGTTTAGATTGGACAGTATGGCCGCCAAGTGAGTGGAATGTAAACACAACAGGGAACATCGATTTCAATTCAATGCTCATCGAAGTATACATCCAAGGTCAATGGTACCATCTCTGGCCATGGAGCTAAAAAAAATAAAGACCAGGTCTAAACTCCTTCATGAATATACGAAGGAACTCTTTTTTTCTTTCTTATCGTAAGATATGGTGTAGCTTTTCATTACGCATTCCTGGTAACCATATCAAGGAAAAATTGTCGCTGTCACCCAACAACAAAAAAACAGAGTTGCTGGGTGGAACATCAACAGAGGCCACAATAAGCAGCAGGTGACCAAGGTCAACATACCTATCGCGACAGTTCTCTGACGTCATGGTTGTCCTCCATATCACCTCTTGACTTTTCGTCTGATAGATCAAGGAGGGACTCTTGTGACTTCAGGAATGTTACCCTGATTTTGCCGCTTCAATCATCCTATCATGAAGCTCTTCGGATCAGGGTATTTTATCTATAGAAGAAAGCAGTTAATATGTGTTATGGTAAAATGATAGGCATCATCGGTAGCTATTGATCCGATCATTGAGAAGGATCGTCTCATCTCTTGCTTTCTGAGCAAAATCCTTCCCCGAGCCAGCATAGATAATACCTCTGGATGAATTAATAACAGCAAGTTCCTTTTTAGAGTTACAACCAAATTCAACTGTTTTTTTGATATCTCCGCCTTGTTTCCCTATACCCGGGATCAAAAAAGGAACGTTATCCCCTAAAATCTTTCGAATGACCTTTAGTTCTTCAGGATAGGTTGCACCTACCACAACACCACACGCCCCTGTTTTCTGCCAGAGTTTCACCTTTTCAGCAACATGCACATACAAGGGTTTTCCATCACTCTGAAGATCCTGAAAATCAACAGCAGATGAATTTGATGTCCTGCAAAGAATGAAACTACATTTTTCTTTGTATTCCAAGAATGGTTTAACACCATCAAATCCTAGATATGGATTCACCGTAATACCATCGGCATGAAGTTGTTCAAACAGGTTCTGTGCATATTTCTTTGCTGTGTTACCAATATCATTTCTTTTTCCATCAAGGATGACGACGATCTCTTTTGGAATATGCTCAATGGTTTTTTGTAAAACACTATATCCTCTATCACCTAATGCTTCATAGAATGCCATATTGAGCTTGTATGCGCAAACGATATCCATGGTCTCATCAACGAGTGCTTTGTTAAACTCAAGATAGGGCTGCTCACTTGTTTTAAAAAGATGTTGTGGCATCTTTTCCTTATCAATATCAAGACCCACACACACAAGACTGTTATGTTTTCTAGATATTGTTTCTAATTTTTTGATGAAATCCATAAGATGTCCTCGTTCAAAATGCATCAAATATGATTCTAAAAAGCTTGCTATCTCGGTATTTTTTTAATGTACGAAGAAATACACCTACGGTATGAAAATCATTTATGCTCTGTGCTCATGGGGCCTGGGTCATGCTACAAGATCACTGCCCGTCATTCGAAGACTTATACATGAGGGACATGAGTTAACAATCATATCTCATGACCGGGCTTTAACACTGCTGCAAAATGAGCTTGGCGATAGTGTCTCATTTGTGGATATACCCGATTATCCATTACTTGTCTCAGAGAACAAACAACAGTTCATCGCGAAAAGCATGGTCTACTGGCCACTGTTCATCCAGAGAATGGAATCTGGTCTTCAGCAATTGACAAAGCTATTGAGAAAAACTTCCTGCGATAGGATCATCTCAGATGGACGATATGATATGTACAGTAAATCAATCCCCTCATTTTTCATATCTCATCAAATGAGGATCATGAACCCTATGAGATTTGAAATGTTCGAAAAAGGAAGTGAAACTTTCAACATGTTCTTCTTTAAACGGTTCAAAGAGATACTCATCCCGGATTATGAAACAGATGATCTTTCTGGAGATCTCTCACATAACCTTCATAAGATCGATGAAAAGAAAATTCATTACGTGGGAGTACTTTCTGATTTTAAAAAGAAGAAGTTGAAAAAGGATATCGATTATCTTATCAGTCTTTCGGGCCCAGAACCTCAGCGATCGATCTTAGAGGAAAAGGTACTTTCCCAGATACATGATCTTTCAGGTAATATTGTTATCACTCTTGGAAAAACTGAACAGGCGGAAAAAATAACAAATGAAAATATTACGACATTCACCTATCTGTCTAAAGAGGACCGTGAGCATCTTCTGAACAAAACAAAACTGGTTATCTCCCGCAGTGGTTATTCAACGATACTTGATCTTGCAGTAATAGGTTGTAAAGCCCTAATGATTCCCACACCTGGTCAAATCGAGCAGGAATATCTTGCAGAGTATCACAAAGAAAAAAACACATGCTACACAGTTCATCAAGATACAATCAATCTAAAAAGAGATATTGTTCATGCGGAAAAAACGATAGGATTTTCTGCAAAGAAAAGTGTTGAAGATGCAGTCGAGAACGTTATGAACATCATTTTTACATAGAACCCAAACCCATTTAAACAATAAAGAATATCTCGAGAGCACTAAAAGCTATGCCGGTCAGTATCAAGGTGTAAAGGGATGAATTGGAATCATTCGGGGAAACTATCATTGGTTGTTCATCATTGGATCTTCTGGTTAATGATAATCGCAGCTATAGGTATATTCCTGCGAATGCTCCCATCGCTTTTTAATGCTGCATGGGGCGTGGATTTTGGGATATATTATGGCCTTACAAACTCGTTTCTTCAGACCAAAGAGCTGATTAATTTTTATGATGGATGGGGTTCATCATATCAATATTTCCCAGTTCTTTACACAATAACGGGTCTACTGCATTGGGTTACCGGTATCGAGGTCATCCAGTTAATGCCCAAGATCGCGCCAATCATCGGAGGCCTTACCATACCTATCTTCTATTTCATTGTTAAAGAGCTCATAGGAGATAAAAAAATCGCGTTACTTGCATCAGCATTGCTATCTGTTTCTACCTTTCATGTATATCAAACAAGTCATGCAGCACCCTTGACCGTTGGGCACTTGTTCATGATGCTATCAATATATTTCTTTATTAAGTACATCAGGGACCAAAAATATCTTTTACCGTTACTTGTTTCAACCATCCTGCTTATCCTTTCACATCATTTTACCACATATTTCTACCTAATAAGTATAACATTCATGCTATTTTATCACACGATGGAAAAACATGTGAAACCTCAACATCTTTATCCTCTTCTGTTCTACATTGGTCTAGCAGCAACCATTGCATTTTCCTATTGGGGTTTTATAGCAACACCGGTCTTTAATTTTTTCACAAAAAAGATGTTTCTTCCACCAACAGTTGTAATACTCCTCTTCTACGCATTCATTTTTGGAGGAGTTCTTTTCATCAGATTTTGGAAACAGCAATATCCTCAATTCCTCGATTTCCACCTATTTAGTAACTATTCAAAGGAGAAAACTATTCTTATCATGTTCATCCTTATCAGCGTCCTCTCCATCACCGTTTCATTCACCGGTTTACGAGGTTTGGATGCTACATTACCACCCATAGCTATCCTTTTATCGATACCCATGATTTTTCTCGTAAGCTTTGCCGTTGCAGGTTTTTCATTGCTCCCTTCACAAAAAGGACATATGTTCATTAAAGGATGGATCATGGGGATATCCCTTTCATTTTTATATGCAATCGTTTCAGGTGAACTCTTCCCAGATCGGCATCTCGAGTATCTTATTGTACCACTGTGCATTCCCGCAGCATTAACCCTTAATGAGTTCATCAACGAATACAAGGACAGCAGGAAAATGAGCCTGTTCAGATCATATACTCCCTCTAAATTCATCCATAGTAAGAAAAAAATCGTTCTCATCGGTAGTATCATTCTCCTGTTTGTCTCCAACATGATTGTTGCATATCCAACAATTGACTCATTAGATCACATTGATGAACGGGTTTCAACGAACTGTATAAACTGTATTGAGTGGATGCAAGGTAATATTAGTAATATAAGTGTCATCGCATCAGATCACCGTATCTCAATGCTTGCATGGGCTGCAGATTTCAATATACCTCTTGGTGAGGATAACATTACAATGAACGTATGGACTGCGAACAATAGCTCTGCATGTCTCTTAGAGATACAGCGATTAAATATCACCCACATAATCATTGATGATATCATGTTTGATAAAGTTATTAACGTGGATGTTGGCCATTACTATCATTTTACAAACAATTCATATGATAAATTCAAAAAACCTCCTTTTGAAATGATCTATAGAAATGCAACAATGAACGATCAACAGATAGAAGAACATTGGATCGAGGTCTACCGGGTTAATTTTTCGCAGATAACATGATACTGTTTCCAGAAACGATGAGACTGCTGAAAGGAAGGAAGTATGAACATAAATTTTATTGTTGAAGATAGCGGGCCATTGCAATATCTTGGTTGTGCCACTGCTGCAAAAAATCTCTACAGGGAACTATCAAAATCTATTGATATTTCCTATAATGATCCTTCACTGGACTACGACATCTGCCATCTTCATACCTTCGGACCGAAATCATTACTCTATTTGAAACGATTCAAGAATAAAACAGTGATCACTGCTCATTCAACACCGCATCTTAACGAGGGCAATCTTGCATTTCCCGATCTTGTGAATTGGTTATATGTGCCCATCTACAATCAATTCGACCAGATCATCTCTGTTTCAAAGAAGTGCGAAAGGGAATTAAAAGAAATTGGATGTAAACCATCAGTTACAACAATCTATAACGGCATTGATCTCGAAAAATTCAAACCTGATGGAAAAAAGCGAAAACGATTTCGGGATATACATGATATTGATACGAACGAACTTGTTATCCTCACCGTTGCACAACGAACACCACGAAAAGGAATTTATGATTTTTTAGCTCTCGCAAAACGATTTCCAGAACACACCTTTCTATGGGTTGGAGGATTCCCATATGGTCTGTTCTCAAAGGATTTTCGAAAGGTATCAAAAGCAATTGAACATCGGCCGAAAAATGCAATATTCCCTGGTTTTGTGGAGGATATCTTCGAGGTCTACTCTGGCGCAGACGTGTTTTTAATGCCATCATATGCAGAGGGACATTCCATCGTTATGCTTGAGGCGCTTTCCATGGAACTACCTATGATCTCTCGTCGAACAGAGGAATTTACCGAAGCGTTCTCAGATATGCTGTATTACTATGACGACATCAATGAGATCAATTCGGATACGCTTGATGAAAAAAATCTTTCAGCCTACAAACAAAAAACAAAGGATGCCAAGAAATATGATATCAAAGAAACTGCGAAACAACATGTAAAACTTTATGAAAAAATGTCTCATTCCTAAATCAATTGATACGTATGGTGAAAGAAGAGACGGATGACGCGTTTTCGATACAAAACAACACGTACACGGTAAAAAGTGTAAAATCAGTTTTTCTATTAAAAAGATTCAAAATCAAGAAGAAGGTGTTAAAGTACAGTTTCATTGGTGGGATGTGGTATACAAAAACACATTTCACATTTCAACAAGATATCTCTTTGCCTTATCCTTTTTCCACATATTATACCTTCAAAATACTTGATATAAAGAAGGATGGAGTTATTCACCGTTCAACTCTTTACGCAAAAACACCTCTTTTCATATTACAGTACAATGACTCATGTATAGGTATCTCATTTGACCCGGTCATTCATTTCAATGATACAGAGATCTATCCATTCATAAGTCTTGAGGCGGGAGAGGATCATTTTGTCATATCATTTTCAATTTTTTCAGCCTATGATATTAAAACAAAACCGTACGCATGGCTTGGCAAAGGGAAAAAAGAGACCATTTCAATTCCAATTAAAAAGGGAGACACATTTCGATTTAACACAAAGATATATCATGATACATCATGGCAAAATATTGTTCAAACATACTTTGAATCACATGTCCCAACATCCATTTCAATACAGGACCCAGAGAAGATATTTCAACATGCAAAAAAGGCCCTTTGGAGATCATATGATCATATCACTGGTTCATTTTTACAACTCCCCTGGAGAGAAGAACCAGGTTTTACATTTCAAAATTCCAGCCATTCATTGTTAGCGTATGAGGCAGTACGATTGGATTATTTTAACCAATGGTATAGAACACTCAAGGACCCGGATTTTTTGAAATGGGGACAAGAACTGAAAAAACATTTCCTTGACCCAAATCTCTCTACAACCCCTTCAAGAAAGGGCGAGGGCGAGATTTGGTATAATATGACCAACCTGACAAAAAAAGGTTTAGCCGGTTACTTCTACATGGATTGCGGATACTCAGGTTATCCCGGTGGTCAATCAACGATAGTATATCATCTCCTAAATTATATGAGAACTAACTCTGATGAGAAATTACTTAATCGGATACAAAAGACCATACAGTATATCGTTTCCACCCAACAAGAGAATGGATCTTGGCCTATGGCAATCCATCAGGAGGGACTGATCAAGTTTAGACCAGAAAAACTTGAAAAATTCACAACATCTGGTGGAACAGGAGAATCAGTACGAGCGTTACTGCACGCATCTGAAGTGTTTAATGATCAATCAATAAAGGATTCTGCAGAACGCGGGCTTGAAGCACTTAAAACCATCTATCCAATCTGTTATCATGGATTAAGAGATATTGGCATACAGGAACCAGAGGCGTTTTCAGCAGTCTCAATCATCCATGCGTTTCTCGATGGGTATGATAGAAGAAAGGATCAGACCTTACTTGATCAAGCATTTATATATGCATGGTATCTAGCACCATGGATATACACCTATAATACAAGACACTGGCATTTTTCATACACACTTCACCCAATATCCTATTCGATCACACCCCGAGTTTCACCTTATGAGACTGTATGGGTAGTATCCTTATTCCTCCGTTTAGCAAGGTATTCAAAGGATACCATCTGGGGACGGTTAGCGAGACTTTGTTACATTTCAGTTCTTCCATACATATCAGAGACGGGTGGTCTATCCGAAGGGGTATTTCCGATCTACAACTCAACCTTGCAGCCAATCCCAATGGAACAAACATTTGCAACAGTGGAACTCATGCATGCATCATACCAACTGATGGATAGAAAGAAAAAACAGCAGATTAAAACAAATATTCTCTCAAAAAAATCAGAGTTTACAATGAACAAGGACGATGATACGCTACATATCTATCATGGGAAGGAACTGCTCTGCTCATTTGATTCAGCGCAATGCAAAATAATCTTTCTAAAGAATGGAAGCCTTGGAACCAATGGCATAACCGTTGCTTTCAATGGACCATACAAGAAAACAAAAAAGATAAAACAAAAATTAAAAATGTCAATTCGTGGACCTATAGGGAAATATCTCTTAGGCGCAAAGGATGCGAAATACGCTATCACCGGAGTCAAACCACCAACCAAAAAAAAGGATGAAACGATAGATTTTTTCTCAGATCATATCACCTCACATTCCATAGATATACTCTCACAGACCGAGGCGAATCTTACAGCTAAATCACAGTATCATCAGGTTACCGCTCAGATTCATGTTGGAATCTCAAAAGGGAAACCTACCATCAGTATCGACCCATTTGAGATATCTGTTCTTTCCCATGATCTGGAATATACAAGTATCTTTGCCCCAGTTATAGATGCAAAGATAAAAAAAGTCAATGATCACACCATTCAAATTGATGGCTGCACCATAAAAGGAGATTTCACCAATTTACAAATGGAACAAGGAATTGCTGCAATTAAACAGACATGTGCAACAAATTGGACGCATGGTGGCGTTTTTTCATCCAAAATAGATTTTATCTTTGACATATGACGGAAACAATATTTTGTAGAGTGTTATGTAAACCATAACCATGATAAACTAATGACAATTACCAGGGGTTGTGACAAAAAAGCAAGGTAAGAAGAAAACAATCAAATTTTCCATTATCCTTAGCGTGCTTTGTAGCCTTGCAATTATCATTATTCTCCTATATTTCACCATAAATAAAGAGACCATTCATTATCTTTCAACAACACCTATCCGTTATGAGTTTTTCATCGCCGCCGCTGCGTTTAATGTACTTTTTTGGGGGTTATGGGGACTGCGGTTAAAGATACTCAGCAATGCTGTTGATAAAAATTTCCATGTAAGCCTCCTGGAATCAACAAAAATTGTTATTGCAAATCTATTCCTAGCAAACATCACTCCATCCATGGCAGGCGGAGAACCAGTTCGAATATATCTTCTCAATAAAGATGGGCTTAATGTTGGAGGCGCAACTGCAGCGGTCCTCTCTGAACGATTGTTAGATGCGTTGTTCCTTTTACTTTCCGTACCATTCGCAATCTTTATCTTTGGTGGGTATATCGACAACACCTACCTTCGTATAGGGCTAGGTATCGCTATTGCAATTTTTGTCATAATCCTTGGGTTATTTGCCTATGCATTGAGGTACCCAAAGAAAACAAAAAAAATTCTAATAAGAATAACAAAATGGATAAAAAAGATAACAAAAAAGGATACCCCAACACATATCATAGAACGGATATCTGACGAGGTAGATAACTTCCATAACGCAATGACCTTCTTTTTGACAAAGGGAAAGAAAACATTCCTACTTGCAGGTATCGTTACCGCGATTTTCTGGATAGCAGGTTGGATAATCCCACTGCTTCTCCTCCTTGGTCTTGGCATCAAACCATTTATCCTTGAATCCTGTGCAGCACAAGTACTGCTCATCATCATCGCCATGATGCCGACAACACCAGGGAGCAGCGGTGTCTCTGAAGGGGGTGTAGCCGCATTGTATGGGGTATTTCTCAGCCCCTCATTGATCGGAGTATTTGTTTTGTTATACCGGTTTGTAACCTATCATATGGGACTAATCGCTGGCGCAATATTCCAATATAGGATCTTCAAATCGGTCGCATCATTTTCAATGGACATGATATCAAGTAAAAAATAGACAGAATTTTCATTGATTGCTGCGGCATCTTTTAATAATAGAATTGATATTCAGCACATCCTATGAAGAAAACACAACGATGCATTTCCTGTGGAAAAGGTCTTCTCGAAACGGGATCTACGACATTTATCTGTCCAATGTGTGATACTGTTATCGGACGATGTGGCAGTTGCAGAGAACAAAGCATCCCTTATACCTGTCCAAAATGCTCATTCACAGGACCATAAAAATCAAAAAACCTGAAACGGAGGAAAATAACATGGGTGAAGTCATAGCACTTATCAGAATAATGCCTGCAGGCGTCATTAGCGACGAAGAGCTTGAATCTATTCAGAATACCATTAGAGAAACAGTCAAATCCCCAATAAAGCTTGGAAGGATTGAGGTTAAAAACGTAGCATTTGGCTTACGAGGATTGGATGTCACCGTCTCTGTCCCGGATTCTGAAGGCGGTTTAGATCCAATCGTGGACGAATTCTCACAAATCGATAATGTTGAAAGTGTCGAAGTCGTCGATGTCGGACGAATCTAGGATGCTTTCTTTTCCTTTTTCATTTTTTTCATTACCACTTCTTTAGTGACCATTATGCCTGTTTGAGTTGGATAATAAACAGGATAGCTTGAATTACTTGTATCTCCCTCAATAAGTTCGGCTAGATACATTTTCTTGATATGCCATTTGACCGTATGATGATTCAGATCCAATGCATGAGCGATTTCTACAAGATGTTTTCCAGGGTTTTTCACTAGATACCTCATGATCTTACGAGCATTTGCATTTCGCAATATTGATTCTGCTACGGCCTCCTTTCGTGCCTCAATACCACCTTCAACAAGGTAATACACTTTTTTTCCGCCGATCGCCCTGCTTCTCACAAGATTCGTTTGTTCCAGTTTTCGGAGATGCCAGGCAGCATTGCTCGGTTTAAGATGAAGTTCACGAGCTATTTCACGTAAATGAGAACCCGGGTATTCATCGATATACTCATAAAGATCCTTTCTAACAGACGTATCCAGGACATTCTCAGCAGTAACATATTTGATACCACCAACCGTAAGTATGCCGATGACAAGCACGACCAATGCCAGTATTCCATAAAAAATCTCTTCTTGAAGTCCTAAAATCGTATCATCCTGTTGAGCAATAACACATGGACTTAACAGTATACCTGATAGTATGAAACTCAGAGCAATATATTGAATCTTCATTTTATCCCATCCTAACAAAGATTTACAAACAAAGAATGGTAATAGAAATTTAAAAAGTTACCGATGGCAAAAATTCGCGATAAACCCATCAGAGGTACGTTCTAATCGTACAAAACCAAATCGTTCGAATTGGATGATATCTCCTGTTTTGAATTGGTCCAATGCCTTTTCAGCATATCCGTTGATGGTTCGCAAACTCTCTTTGTTATAGGTGTCATCTTGATTGAACAACCGATCAGGAACATATACGGTAACAGGTACATAATTATCTGTCGTCCACTGTATTTTCAACGAATCCTGTATAAGATCCGTACCAGCAAACAAACCAGAGATACCTTCATTTTTTTCCACTATTTTTACATTATATAAATCCTTAAGACGGAAAATATCGTCTTTCTGAAGCGTATGAGCATCCTCACTAGGAATGAAAAACGTATCCGCCGTATTCACTGAACGGTGACCCATGGATTCATCAGTTGGATGGAAAGGAATGGAAACAGTTCTCTTTAGTGAACCCTCAACAGTAAGCTGTATCGGATCAGAAACAAAGAACAAACGTTTAGAAATTGGGTCAATGATCTTTCTATTCTCCGCTTCCACAAGACTAAACGTCACCGTAGACTCAACCTTTGAAATGCCTTGAGTGAGGACAAACTGTTTAATAGCCTCAGGTAAAATCCCACGTCTTCTTAAACCCTGTAATGTTGGAAGACGAATATCATCATACCCTTGAACAAGACCTTGTTCTATTAAGGGTTTGATCTTTCTTTTTGAAACAGGCATCCCCTCTATCGACAAACGAGCGAACTCCATTAGATGAGGTTTTCTAAGATTAAGTTTCTCAAGAAGGAAGAAATAACATTCATCGCGTAACTCATATTCCTTAGTTCGAAACGGATGGGTAACACCACTGATACTATCCTCAACCGCACCAGCAAAATCATATGTTGGCCAGACATGATACCTATCACCCTGTAACGGATGAGGAGTGTCAATAATACGGAACAATGTCGGGTCACGCATCGCAGTATTCACACTTTCCATATCTGCCTTCAAACGAAGAACACAATTAGAGAGAGATCCATCAAGCATCCGATTCCAAAGTTCCGCTTGATGGTTAACATCACGGCCTCTGCAGGAACAGGGTTTTTTCTCAAACCTGCCCTTTTTAATATCCTCGGGAGAACATTGACATACATATGCATCACCCTGCGATATCAACTGAGAGGCAAGCTTGTAATGCATGGGAAGATGATCAGATGTGTTATAGACCTCATCCCAGCTGATCCCAAGCCATTTCAGATCGGCTTTCTGAGCATCATAGAACTCTTTTCGATCATTTTCAGGGTTCGTATCATCAAAGCGAAGGATGAACTTCCCACCATATTTCTTTGCATATTCATAATCAACAATAGCTGCTTTTGCATGACCAATGTGCAAGTATCCATTTGGCTCGGGTGGAAATCGGGTAACCACTTTTCCATCTTCAGCATTGGGTAGATTGGGCAGGGAGAAATCACGAACCTTCTTTTTCTTTTCAAGCATCTCCGGAGCTAGATCCTCAAGCATCTGTCTCTGATCATCAAGAGATAACGAATTAACCTCCGACACTACAGATTGAACAATGGGTATGATCTCCTTTGGAGATACACCTTGTTTTTGAAAAATACCAATGACCTTTCCTATCACTGCCTTAGGCTGAGCAGCCCCGTCAAATTGGACCGCATTCTGCAACGCAAATTTTTTTGCAACAAGTACAATCTCATCTTGGCTCATATTCTATTTCACTCGTGTAACTGCGAATTCTGCGATATCTGATAACACCTCTTTTGCATGAGAATCAGATAACACAGACAAGGCGTTAATCGCAACCATGCTATATTCCTTTGCTTTTTCCTCAGCGAACTGAATAGATCCAACATTTGAAAAGACCTGCCGAACCTTTGAGATATCACTATCTGATGCGTTTGGGTTGCCAAAAAGTTTCGAGAGGATCTGTTTATTCTCCCCTGATGCATGTTCCAACGCATGAACCGCTATCAAGGTCTTCTTCCCATTTCGAATATCATTACCAATATCCTTCCCAAGTGTCTCTGTATCACTGATCATATCAAGGGCATCATCACGTATCTGAAACGCTAATCCGAGAGCAGCACCATAGGTATTCATCGCTTTTTGAACCCGAGATGATGAACCAGCAACGATACTACCACCTTCTGCTGCAACACGGAACAATGCCGCTGTTTTCTTTTCAATCATGGTCATATACTCATTTCTTGTAACATTCGGTCTTTTTTCAAAGGTCATATCAAGGTATTGGCCTTCACAGACATCTGTCACCGCCTGGATGAACTTGCGACTAACCATTGAATAAAGAGAAGGATTTTCATAATAGGTACCTAGCGCGTCAAATGCCCGAATGAACAGAAGATCCCCCGCAAGAATAGCGATTGGCTCACCAAATTTTACATGCACCGTTGGAATATTCCTCCGAAGGGTTGATTTATCCATGATATCATCATGGACAAGACTGAAACTATGGATGATCTCAAGAGCCAAACCAAAGGAGATGACATCATCAGATGATCCGCCTGTTGCCTCTGCAGAAAGCATTGCTAAGACCGGCCGTATCCGTTTCCCTCCAGCAAAGGGAATATGACGAGCAGCCTCGTACAGATTCTCCGAATCATCCTTGAAAAGATAGTTCTCCATTGCTTTATTAAAAATATCGCTATATACTCTAAGTTCTTTTTCTAAATTCATAGTTGACCTCTTTCATTTTTTGAACCGAATTTATGCCAGTGAGAAACATCACAGCCTGTAGCTCTTTTATCATAACCTCTACGGCCAACATGGTTTCCTCTTTACTCTTCGTTGAAGGTTTCAATAAAGCCTGTGCAACACCCGCGCAACGGGCACCAAGGATAAGAGCTTTTGCTACATCAAGTCCATTTCTGATGCCCCCTGTTGAAATAATTGGCAATTGCCAGTTCGTTGCCTTCCCCACATTAAGTATTGATTGAGGGGTTGGAATACCCCAATCCCAAAAGGTCTCACCACCACAGGCATTCAAGTGATCATCATGAAGTTTTGCGCGGTAATGTTCAATCGCTGCAAAGGATGTCCCACCTTTTCCGCCCACATCGATAGCAGCAATGTTTGTTTTCGATAAACGATGTGCAACATCTAAAGAGATCCCCGCACCTGATTCTTTGACAATGATTGGTATATCTATCTCTTCTGCAAGTTGTTCTATTTCATGCAGGCATCCTTTTGCATGAGGCTCTCCTTCAAATTGAACAACTTCCTGAAGAAAGTTCAAACAGATAGCGACAGCATGTGCATCGATCATTGAGATAATATCCTCAAGATATTCACGGGTCTTCTTATGACCCCATAATACAAGTTGAGATGCCCCGATATTTGCAATTCTTACAGGTATATCAAAATCCTTGACCACACTATAGGTCCGTATCAGTTTTGGGTTCTCAACTGCAGCACGTTGTGATCCTACACCCATTGGTATCTGAAAATGTTCAGCTGCAAACGCCAATCGTTCATTAATTTCTTTAGCGAAATCATATCCGCCAGTCATCGCAGCAATAACGATAGGAGCGCCTAGTTGTTTGTTGAAAAGTGTCGTCGAGATATCAATTTCATCATAATTTATCTCAGGAAGCGCATTATGAATAAGATCTATGTCATCCCAGTGATTATGTTTCGCATTAACATTTTCTTCGAGGGCAATGCGAACATGTTCATCCTTCCTGTTTTCAATCAAATCCATCTACGTTCACCTATGGACAATGGTACATATGGTTTCATTACCTTGCAGAACATCATAAAGGCGATCTGGTTTATTACCATTTAGAAGCACGGTTGGGCGTCCTTGTTCAACGATCTGTGTTATGGTCTGGAGCTTTCCCTCCATCCCTTTTGTCACATCAGCATGATCATCAAGATCTGTTACCAATGAATCAATTTCATGTATTCCTATCGAATTGATAAATGTTGCATCTTTATTCTTCTTAGGATTATCAGTATACAATCCATCTTCATCCATTAAAAAAAGAACCGCTTCCGGTTTAAAAGTCTGCGCAAGCGCATGGATCAACAGATCACCAGAACAGATAGAGCAACCTAATGAAACATCAAGAACAACATCACCAAAGGTAACTGGAATAAAACCAGCATCCGCATACTTTACGAATATTTCAGAATTAAATGTATGAAGGGCTTTGTTCTTAAGTGTTACAAGTGCATGCGGTGGAAGGGAGATCGCAGGGAGATTATGATCATGAAACGATGCAAGGACAAAAGAATTCAACTCTTGCACAAGCCCAAGAGTCTCAGCGAATCCTTGTTTTTGAGTAAGTGAATTACAACCGTTGATAAGGTCATGTTGTTTTGCTAGCACATGACCAAAGGACCCAGCACCATGAACAATAACAACATCTTTTTGTGCCGTTGAGATAGTTGAGACGATCTCATCAACAAGGTTCTTTTTAAAAATTGGTTTCTCCTGAGCTTTTTCAGTAATGACACTTCCACCCAATTTAATGAGAAACATAACAAGTTAAATACATTCATATCTAAAAAAATATTCTATGACTAACCGTGAAACAGATCTAAGAAATTACCGCTTTATTGACATAAAGGGTTTATCCTTATTCTGCTCTTGGATAAGCCACAGAGCAATCGGCATTTCCTTTCGCGGGGCATGCATAATCGTTGAATTGAAAAGACTCTGCTTTTCATTTTCATCCATATGACTATGGCATTCCTCACATACGAAAAGTTCATCATCGAGAACAATACCAAGTTTATTATCTTCGAGTTCAAAATCTCGATTACACACACCGCAAATCTTTTTTCCCATAACTTTTCACCATACCAATATGATTATATGTTAATAGCAGGAAGTATATAAATTTCTCGTCTTTTATTACTAAAAAAGAATAAAAGAAACGGGTTTCAACGTTATAAAACACACTGGTAAAAGAGGGAAAAAAAGATAAGATATAAATGATGTTACCAATTTATCAAATTGGAAATACAAGAAATTATATAACCTAGAGTATACGGATGGATGAGACTGGATGAGCGGAACAGATACAAAGAATCAGAAAAAGAACCAGGTCAACGGCACACCAAAGATCGCTTACTTTTCTATGGAAATCGGAATTGACGAACGAATCCCCTCGTATAGCGGAGGTCTTGGCGTCCTTGCTGGCGACAGTATCAAATCCTGTGCAGATCTTCATGTACCCATCGTTGGTGTCACTTTGCTCTCCGAGAAAGGGTATTTTTATCAGAAGATCGATGATCAAGGTAACCAGATCGAACTTCCCATTCGTTTCAATCCTTCTGATTACTTAACCCTTCTTCCTTCAAAGACGAAGGTTCAGATAGAGAATAGAGATGTTTCCTTACAAGTCTGGCTGTACGAATATAAGGGCATCAATGGGTATATCATACCTGTTCTTTTCCTTGACTCTAATGTTGAGGGTAATGATCCATGGGACAGGGAGCTAACAAAATATCTTTATGGTGGTGACAGAAAATATAGACTTGCCCAAGAGATCATTTTAGGTGTCGGAGGGGCAAGGATGCTTCAGGCCCTTGGATATGATTCTATTAACCGATACCATATGAATGAGGGTCATGCTGCACTAGGGACCCTTGAGCTCTATAAAACCCATAATAAAGATGTTGAAAAGGTTCGCGAACATTGTGTATTCACCACTCATACTCCTGTCGCTGCAGGGCATGATCAATTTGATCTCTCACTGGCAAAAGCAATGATAGGTGATCTTCTTGTTGAAAGTATCCTGCCTGAGGTGACGTTTGAAAATCGTTTGAACATGACCCGGCTTGCATTGTTCTTCAGCCATTATGTGAATGGTGTTGCAAAGAAGCATGGAGAGATATCACGATTGATGTTTCCAGGTTATTCCATTGATTCGATAACAAATGGTGTTCATAGTCAGACATGGATATCAAAACCCTTCCAAAGGCTCTTTGACACACATATGCCTGGTTGGCGAGCAGATCCTTGTCTTCTTCGTTCAGCATTTAGCATTCAAAAAGAGGAAATATGGGCTGCGCATCTCACTGCTAAGAAGAATCTCATCGATTTTGTGAATCTCCGTTGTAACACCGGGATGAACTATGATGATTTCACCATCGGTTTTGCTCGACGGGCTACAGCTTATAAACGTCCAGATCTCCTTATATCAGATATCAAACGTCTCTGCCATATTGCGGAGAATGGTGGACCAATTCAGATCGTCTATGGCGGAAAAGCCCATCCAAATGATACAAATGGCAAGGACTATATCAAAACTATCTATAATGCCATGAGAAACGTTGGTGCAAATATCAAGATAGCATTCATACCAAACTATGATATGACACTAGCAAAACTTCTCATCTCCGGAGTTGATATCTGGTTGAACACACCACGTCGACCGATGGAGGCATCAGGAACATCAGGGATGAAAGCTGCTCATAACGGTGTACCTCAATTTGGAACATTGGACGGCTGGTGGCTTGAGGGATGTATTGAGAATATCACGGGATGGTCCGTGGGCCCGATGAAAACAGAGGATGAACAATCAGATGATGATATTGACCGAGCGGACCTTTATGAAAAACTTGAGAAATTCATTTTACCGAAATTTTACAATGACCGGGATAATTGGATCCGGACAATGAGAAGTTGTATCGCAATAAACGCATCCTTTTTCAACACAAATCGAATGATACAACAATATGTTCTAAACGCGTATTTCATCTAATTCGTATCTTTTCTCATATGGCGGTCGTTTTTGCTCGATATCTTCGATCAGTGCACGAAGGATCTCACTAACGCTCCATGCTTGAGCAACACAACCACGTGGCGCATATGGAGGATCAGCATCGAATATCTCATGGATAGAGCCATCCCATTTATCCCCATAGATATGTAAAAGCGGCTCAATGAATTCTTTATATGCATGATCTCGCCATTGTTTCTCATATCGATGTGTTTTTAAAAATGCTGTGATGAATGAACCGAGGAGCCATGGCCATACCGTACCATTATGATACGCAACATCCTTATGGTAATTACCGAAATATGTTCCTTTGTAATTTGGATCTTTAGGGGATAAGGTCCTCAGGCCAAAAACAGTGAGCAGATGGTCCTGAATATTTTGAACGATGTCTGATTGCAATCGATCATCTATCATATTGAATGGAAGGGACACAAGGAATATTTTATTTGGTCGTATCGATGCATCCTTATCTCCAATAACATCATATTGTTCATCATAGACGTCCAAAAAGGAACTCTTGACCTCTTTCGAAAGATCAGAATAGGTATCAACCTCGCCAAGTATTTGTGAGAAAAGTCCCATTATCGAGAGAGCATTATACCATAACGCCTGGATCTCCACCGCTTTGTTACCTCGTGGGGTAGGGTAGAAGTCACCGAGTTTCACATCCATCCATGTTAATCCGGGGTCATGAGAAATAAGATAATCCCCATCCATATGAATACCATGGAGCGTTCCTTGTTGATAATGATGAACGATCGATTGAAGTGTCGGATAGACTGTTTTGAGAAGCTCCTTATCATCGGTGTATCTCATGTATTGATAGACACGATCGATGAACCATAAAGATGCATCAACGGTGTTGTATGCTGGTTCAGCATCCCTATCATTATAGGTATTAGGGATAATACCATGTTTACAGGTCTGATGGAGCTCAAGGAGAATATCTTTCGCAAGCATATGTCTATTTGTAACCAAGGTGAGACCTGGAAGCGCGATAAGGGTGTCTCGGCCCCAGTCACTGAACCAGGGATAACCAGCGATAACCGTTGTATGCTCCCCTTTCTTCACAAGAAATGTGTCGGAAGAGATCACTAATCGATGGTATTTGAAAGGAACATCTGCTTCTTCAAGCAGGGTTTGTTTCCCTTTTAATTCATCCTGGAAAAGAGAATCAGGATTTTTAGGAAGAGTTTTTTCAATAGTCGCTGTTATGAAATAACTCGATGAGGTCTCGATCTGTTTTATACATCGTCCCATATGGAAAAGATGATCATGGCATGAATCATTCCTTTGATAATCTACGGGATAAAAAATAGGTGACCAATAAGGGTTTTTTTGATAAACGCCCTCAGGCACTTGGATCAATAGCTTCTGTCTAACATTTGATGGTTTTACAAGGAGATGATCTTTTTTTTGTTCAATATCAAAATCGATCCATGGGACCGTTGGATATACATCATAGAAATGACGAGAGGTGACCAATGGTTCGTGGATAAGGGATAAAGGTTGATCTGTATGGATATCATATTTGATGAGAGCCGTATTCTGCCCATGGGGCATACAAAATGTTTTTTGAATGACGGATCCATTGAACTGATAGGTCAAGGTCGGAAAGAGATCAAAGGAGAAGGTTGGTTTCATATCATAAAGATGATATGTTTTATTACCGATGATCACACGGTCAAGAATATTCTGAATGAACATCCAGCGTTCAACAGGTGGATGAAGGCTTCCTACGAGTAAACCATGGAATTTCCTTGTTGCATTTTGCATTGTATTAAAAAAGGTGTACCCTCCAAGTCCATTCGTAACAATCCATTCTCTCATATGCTACCTCACCCAGTATGATACATGATACAATTGAGATACTTTCATTACAACATACCAAACATGAAATCTAGATAAATTTCTGTTTAAAATCCTGAAGGATGTTCATATAATTGATAAAACCATCATAGGGAGTATCATAATGGCTAAAGTAACTATGTACCGCTCCATCCTCAAACCCTTTGGTAGAGATATAATACAGATGATCAGAGGTTTGAAGTTTTCTCCAGGCGTCAAGTAAGCTAGGATCATTTCGTTCTTTTACCTGCCGGCCTACATCCTGCAGTTCCCTGAAACAAGCATGTTGCATATCATTACCAAGCCAGGTACTCACATCACGGTCCTCGTCCGCCCAGGAAATCGCCCAAGGTACATCGATCTCGCCCACCGGTTGATACCGTCTGATAGCCTCACCAACCGTCACAAAATCCATATGATCATGGTTCAGGACCTGCCCCGGGAGATGTCTGAGGAAATCAAAGATACCGGTATCCTCCCATTGATGCTCCCCAAAGGTCTCATAATCCATGAAAAGATTGATCAGATCCCCTTGATTCTGTGCCATCCAACCAGCATATTTATCAGCAGTTAGTGGAAAACCTGACCATCCACGGGCAGAGAAACGGAATCCAACATCATCACTCAGAGAATAATTCCTCATGAGTACTTTTATATCAGAATTCACTGGTTTATAAAGGAAGTTTGGTGATCGCCAGCCAAGGGTCTTTTCCGCACCCTCCGTGATGATACCTTTATAGCCCATATCTGAAACCTTTGCCGCAATCCGGTTATCAAAAATCGCTTCTGTGTTACGGAAAACAGTTGCCCTATAATTGAACAAATCCTTGAGCATATATTTATGCATCAGGACCTGCTCTTCAAACTCATCAAGTTCATCATATAAACTTGACAGAGAATGAAAATATGTCTCCTCTATAAGATCAACAGCACCGGTATCAACAAGCGCCCGAAAACTATCAATGATCTCAGGCATATGTTTCTGGCAATATTCAACAAACGTACCGGTAAGACTAAAAGAAACCTTGAATTTTTTATCAAATTGTTCTATAAGCTCCAAAATAGCATTATTGGTTGGAAGGTAACATTTTTTCGCGACTTTTTCAAAGATCTTTTGATTCAAATGATGATTGAAATACTCATAAGGAGAAGCAGAACTACCGATCTGAAACACTGAGAACCGATTCACTCTCATAGGCTGGTGCACTTCAAAATAAAAACAAACCGATGTCACACTACATCATTGCTCCATTATAGACCTCAATGGTCTTATCAGCAACTCTATCCCAAGTGAAAAGATCAATCTCCTTTTTCCCCTCACGTGAAAGGGTTCTGTGAAGCTCATCATATTTCAACAGCGAAATAATCTTGTTTGCCATCTCATCAACATCCCAGAAGTCCACTGTAAGACAATGGCTCAATGCCTCAGCAACACCCGCTGTTTTCGAGACAATCGTTGGTGTTCCCGCAGAAATCGCTTCTAGGGCAGTGATTCCAAAGGGTTCACTCACAGAAGGCATCACATACACGTTAGATATTTGGTAAATATGACGAACCTCTTCTTCGGTTAACAACCCGGTGAATATCACAGAAGGAGATATTCCTAGATTGACCGCGGTGTCGATCAGTCGTGGGAGCATATCTCCATCCCCTGCGACAACAAACTGTGTTTTCATCCCGTAATCAAGCACCTTTTTCGCGGCTTGTAAGAAGAACTCTGGTCCTTTTTGAATGGTCAGTCGTCCAAGGAACAGGACAACATCCTTCTTCTCTTGTTCACCAAGAGGGTACACTGCATTATGGACAACATGGATCTTATTTGGATCGATACCATATTTCTCCACGCAGATACGTTTGGTGAAATGACTCACGGCGATGATCGTATCAGCTTTTTCCATCCCCTCACGTTCAATATCTATGAACCATTGATTCGGGGATAACCAACCAGACCGATCATATTCTGTGGAATGAACACTAACGATCAACGGTACCCCAAGCTTCTCCTTTAATTGGATACCTGCTTTCATCGTCAGCCAATCATGCACATGAACCGCATCATACTTCCCATTGACCTTCTGGACAACAAGATCATTATAGCGGTACACACTTTCGAAAAAATTACCCTCAAGTTCTTTATCATTCGGCCGATCATACGGAAAGATAGTTGTCTCTCCAACCTCAATGATCCGCAAATTAGGGTTATCACTAGTCGCCCTCTTGTTCGTCTTGGGCATGTAGAAATCAACATGAACATTCTTATCGGCTAGACCCCTGGTAAGCCCATAACAATGAGTTCCAAGGCCTCCCGCCTTAAATGGTGGGTATTCCCAGCCAATCATAGCGACTTTCATTCTTAACCCTTTAGTTAACAAATACCTGTTCTATTTTAGGTAATATCTATCCTGTTCTGTTTTATCAATCTTACCTTCTCTCGCCAGCCACCCTAGACCAGCATATACTTCTTCATCTGACATATCCGCCAGCTTTTTTAATGTTTGCAAATCTGCCTCTTCCCAGATATCAAGGATCTTCCAAACCCGTCCCGCAACAGAACCAATATCCTGTGAAAGGTTTGTTGAATCTAAGCTATAGACATCCCCTGTCCTTTTTATTTTGTCCTCACGGGCAAGCCAGCCTACAGCCGCATGGAAGTTTTCCTTATTCATCATCGTAGATTGTTTGATGGTTTGTTCATCTGCAGAGGTTTTTTCATTGACCAATTGCCAAATTCTCCCTGCATTCTCTCCATATAATGACGTTATGCTCCTCACAAGCATCCTCCAGTGTTCAACCAACGTTATGTGAAAGGGTAATATAAGATTATCTAAAAAAATAAGAATAAACCAAGGAGTATTTAAATGAGGACAACATTTGAAAACAACAATAATTATGATAATATGAAAATAATAAAAAAATTTTTCAATTATCTCTAAAATTATTGAATCATTTGAACAAAATACATTTGCAGCAAATCTAACCAGAATTTTTAACAAAATAAGAATAAATTTCTCCTTTACATTAGAATTTAATTACTGTTAAAAATGGTCAATTTTTGTATGAAATCATATGAAAAAAAATGTAAAATGGGATCGTACGGGCTTGTGGGGATTCGAACCCCAGGCCAATCGGTTAAGAGCCGATTGCTCTACCTAGCTGAGCTACAAGCCCATAAAAATCTTACGCGACAATACAGGAATACTTCTTAAGACTTTTCGTTCAAAATCTCTTCAACTTCTTTCTCATCAACCTTTGAAAGATATTTAGCATCAATGCCATCTGTCACACAAACATCATCGGTTGCCTGATAGATATTAACACCATCTTTTCGAGCTGCAGCCCCATCAACCTTTAGTATCATCGGATGGTCCGCCCGAACAACACCCGCCTCCACAGCCTTTTTCAGACTTGTGCTTAGATGAACCTTTGAACGATCAACTGGATGTATACCACCTTCAATGACCATATCTGATTCTTCTTCAGTAACAGGATAGTACAAATCATCAGTATAAACAGGTGGAAGATCACTTAGATCAACCTTGATGGAATGCCCATATTTGGCTCTGATCATACCTCCATCTATCTGATATCTGCTACGTGGATCTGTTTGGGCCAATGCAACAATATGATGTGGACGTAACCAGGTGAAACCTGATCGAGACGTACCGATTGCATCGATAAGTTCAGCTATCTCAACATATCCATGACCATCCATCATTAACCCTAGTTTTTCCGGGAAATGGCGGAGAGCCCCTGCAATGATACGACTTAATGCATTTAATTCCTTATCATTCATCAGGAATTTTCCTTTTTCATCACATACCGGACATACTTCGCCCCTGAAATATCCATGTTGATTGCATTCACCTAACATAACGCTCACACCATGTAATAACACTAGTTAGTATAAATTTTTGTACTACCGATGTATTAAGGTATATGGTGAATCGGTGAATCAAGAAGAAATGAAGAAGCTAGCTGCCGAGAAAGCAGTCGATCAAATCAAAGATGGTATGATCGTTGGCTTAGGGACGGGATCAACAGTAAAATATGCTATTAAGAAAATAGGTGTTCTTGTCAGGGATGGACTTTCTATTCAAGGGATACCAACATCCGGGCAGACAAAAAAACTTGCGATACAAGAGAAAATCCCACTTACCTCATTAAAAGATCATCCAGAGGCCGATCTTACAATCGATGGAGCTGATGAAGTAGACTCGAATCTCAATCTTATCAAAGGAGGCGGAGGGGCATTAACACGGGAGAAGATAATAGCATTTAACTCAAAACGATTGATTATTGTTGTGGATGATTCAAAGGTCGTGAAAATGTTGGGTATTGATTTTCCATTACCTGTCGAAGTTGTAAAATTCGAATGGGAGGCTACAAAACATGCTCTTGAAGCATTTGGCTGCGAGGTCACTTTACGAAAGATCATGGATGACCCATTCATAACCGATAATGGTAATTACATCTTAGATTGCGAATTTGAGAGGATCCTTAATCCAGAGCAGATGGAACAGGATATCAACATGATACCCGGAGTCGTTGAGAACGGGCTTTTCATTGGTCTTGTTCATCAGGTCATTGTTGGTAGCACGCAGGGCATCATGACCCTAGAAAGAGAGATAATCAGTGATACACCGTAATGTCCTAAACCACAATTTTATTTTTTAATCTAACACAATTGTAATTACCTTTTCGCCTTGATAACGGAAACTCCAGAATATTCTTATTTGAGGAATTTTAAACCATAAAAGCCCGGTAGGATCAAAACTGCACCAACACAAGAAAACGCGGTCATTAATATGATGACGATCGCAAATTCCTGTAAAGCTGGGATATTGACAAAGAACATCGCCCCGATACCTGCAACAGTTGTCAATGCTGCTTCTGTAAGTGATAAACCAGTTCGTTCGATGGCAACTTTTGTCGCCTTTGATTTAGACAGCCCATTTTCCATCTCCTCACGGACCCTAAGGGTAATATGCACACCATAATCGATGCCAATACCTATCATAATAGAAGCAATCGATATCGTAATCACATTCAGAGGAATGTTAAATCCGACCAAGAAACCAGGTTCCCACATCAATACAAATGCAACTGGTATCATGGTGAGGAAACCATAAAGCGAAGAACTAAAAATAAAGATCAATGCTGCAAGAACCAAAAGAATCGCTATGATCATCGATTGGGTCTGTTCATCTGTAAGTTTCTTATTAATAGCCACATTGATCGCATCTTGACCGGTGAGTTCAGAGATATGCCCATTATGAGGTATCTCTGTACTTGCTGCGATACTATTGATAATGGTCACTTTCTTTTCAATATCCTCCATACTTAGGCCAGTGGGTATATAGACAAGGATGATTGTTTTTGAAAAATCCTTATCGACCAATCCTTCTTGAGCAACACGATCAAAGATGATCTCATCGACACCAGCATATTCGCTAAGACTCGAGATGATCTCATTTCTTTCGAGGATATCATTAACCTGTTTCACACCATCGGCCACAGAGTACAGATCGATGTCATTCATTCTCATTTCCTCTTCCATCTCATAAATCGCATCAATGACCTCCGGATACGTCAAACCTTGAGGTTCCGTTTCTATAAGAAGTGCGTTAAAGCTAGCTCCACCAAAATTCTCTGAATACTCAATCAGTTTGTCCACCTCGGGTATCCCCTGAGGCGCCATATCAAGATAATTGACATCTGTTTCTGTCTGAGGTAGGACCAATAATGACATTATTGCAAAAAACACTGCAATAACAATGATTCGCATCTTATTGTCCATGATGATCTCCGCGAGTTTATCCCATCGAGGTATCTGACCATCTCGTTTGAATTTTAACATTACAGACAAAGATGGCGTCAATATCACCGTGGATATAAATGAAAAAAGTATCCCTATAGCACAACCAAAACCAAACAACACAATCGGATACATACTTGATATCATCAAAGATGCAAAACCGATTATCGTTGTAACAGTTGAAAGTAAAATCGCCTTCCCCGAGGTCCGTAGAATCGTTTCGGTCTGATCAATGACGTCAGTAGCCTTGGCTTGTTCTTCAGCAAATCGATTCATCAAGTGAACAGAATAATCAACGCCTAACCCTAGGAGCAAGGCAATAATCGAAATAGATAACAATGTTAATTCAGGTTGTATTGATCCAAGTACACCAAAGGTCAACGCTATCGAATACGCCATTGGAAACAACGCAATGATGACACCTTTGATCGTTCGATGGAATATCAGGAGAACAATTGATACAAAAGCAATAGCGATGATAAAAATAATTTGGAAATATTCCATGCTATTATCACGTATAGCATTCTGCATCGCAGTGGTCCCGGTTATCGTCATCTCAGTGAAAAACGTGCCTCTCCGTGCAATCGCTTCCTCAACCCGTTGTTGGATCTCATCATAATTCGCATCCTCTGAAAGTTGCAGCAAAATCACAGCAACCTTGTAATCATTGGTGAACAATGTTCCTTTGACCTCTTGTATCGTCAACCGTGACATATATTTGAAAATCAAAGAAGAATCATCAGGTACTTCATAGACACCAGTTCCACCAAGACCCCCCGGTATCTCAGATTTCCCGTTTTCCTCTTTTATGTATTGGGCAAGGCTCTTCGCCGAGTAGATGCCATCATAGACCCCGTTATCACTTTCATATTTATTAACAAGAGAATACGTCGTAACCCTATCCATCTCTTGTAACACCTCAGGGCTGCGTACATCATCGGCCTCAACATAGATGATGATAATATTCCCGATTTGGAATTCATCATTCATCTTCTGCCAAAGTTGTACCGTTGGATCAGATGATGGGAGAAACGAGGTCAAATCGGATTCCATGTAAATATTGGTAGCTTTACTTGCAACAACAAGTGTCAACAGCGTATAGGCTATGATGACCGTACGTGGTCGGGTGACAAGTAATTTTGCAAGTGGTCGAATGTTCATTTTATCTCGTCTCGGTTAGAGATCTTTATTTTCACCGGCCTAAATGATTCCTCAACTGGCGCTTTTTGTGATGCAAAGCTAGCGATATTGTTCAATCGATCCTCGATCTCAGAGGCATATCGTTTTATCAGATCCAAAGGGGGAAGAGGATAATACAAAAAGGGATTCTTTCCGATGTTATCATTCTTTAGTTTTTTTCGAAAGATCAACTTTGCAGAGTACATCTTAGCTAATGTTTCTCTTACCGTGCTTGGATGTAAATGGGTTCCTTTGATGATATCCTCTGTCTTTGCTTCATTTTTTCTTAAAAGATAGAGATAAATCCTAGATTGAGACTGGGATTTAAGGATATCGCGAATCGCGAGTTCAAGACGTTTGTTTTTTGGCATCCCAGTTTTCCCCATTGAGTAAACACCATTTTTATTAAATAAAATTCATAAAAAATGTTGATTTGCCAATTTAAATACTTTTCCATTTTGTCGTCGTCGAAACGACAAAACATTTTATCGGAATGAAAGCGACAAAAAAAGGAGATTCATAGATAAAATGGAGGTTTCTTGATGTAGAGCACTACATGTAGTAAGGGACCATATTTGATTGAAGAATAAGAGAAATAAAGAGATGATAGAACCGGAAAAAGCGAGGAGCAGCTGGATAAAAAAAAATCTTTTCATCCCCTGGTATTTACATACAAAATTAAAAGAACATCTTCCTTCTTTTTCTGTACTGATAACCTATGGATGAACAAACACGAATCAAAAAGGACATAGTGATGTTTGAGGAAAACATTAGAACGCTCAAAGAAAAAGATGAACAACTGCTACAACATCCCTGTATCACTCTTGCGACTCAATATTATTCGGATGCGAAATACTATTTAGATGTAAAAAAAGATTATTTTACCGCATTTGGGTGCATCAATTACGGACATGGGCTTCTTGATGCCCATCTTAAATTTTAGGAGAGATCAGATTATTCTTACAGAACATGATCATCTTTTGAAATGTCTATGAAATCCAAAGTGATCGTATCTTTTCGCTCTTTCTTCAAAAGTATAGAAGCATTTCCCTGGTTCACACTGATCTCTAAAAACCCACTACTGCCAACGGTTGCAAGAAGTTCACCTTTCTCAACAAAACCATATGAATCAACTAATTTAATAGGGGTTTCCTTTGCACCGGACCTGAGAAGTAACTGAGCACCAGTTGAGATCATGTCTTTTATTTGCTGATGCTCAATGTTTGTTATGATATTCCCAAAATCATCCACATATAACACCTTTGCTTCAAACCCTGCCTCATTTTTTATTGCAACGGGGAACTGCAGATCAACAAAATCCTGTATCTGAGGACCAATAGTATCAAAGGAGATACCATTGATAATATGTGATGCAACAGGCGTAAAAATATCCCGGCCATGGAATGTTTTGGAGAGTTGAATCCTTTGTAAACGAGGATTGGTTATCTCAAACACACGGAAACTCCCTTGAGAGCGAGCAGCAGGGATCAACAATCCATTATCCGGACCTACAAAGATATGTTTCTGTGTGAGAACAACAATACCTTTTCTGCTTGTTCCCACACCGGGATCGACAACCGCAACATGAACAGTTCCCTTTGGGTAAAAATCTACTGCACTTCTTAAGAGAAACGCACCACTTTCAATATCATGAGCTGGCACCTGATGACAGATATCATAACATTTTACCTGAGAGGCAATGGATAATGCAACACCCTTCATCTGAGCAACATAACTATTTTTTATACCAAAATCCGAAAGAAACGTAAGAACATTCATATATCATCATTCCTTCTAAAAAAATGAATGGAATATCGTTCATATTAATATAACGGCATCATTTAAAACAGATTTTTTCAAAAACTATTTATGTAAGAAGTCATTAAATCATGTACGATAGAAAAGTTGGGGTAAGTGTTGGATATGGGGCATCATACAACAGCACGTATTCATGCAGGGTTATGGGACCACAAACAAATGGGATCATTGATCTGCCCAAAATGTGGTGGTGAACTCATCGTCGTTCAATTGGACCCAATCGAAGATTGGCAGAATCCCTATAATTCATATAATTCTGTAATAGAATGCATAAACTGTTCATTTCATACAAAGGCAACATCTTTTACGATATTAGGAAGCGTGAATGATTTCACAGTGGACACTGTCAAGATAAGTGGATGGTCCCCCTCTGGATCACGCATCGTCGCCGATTATGAACATATCCTTAATTATGAGCTTCTTAAAGAAATAAAAACAAATAATGAACTTGTTGAGTTCCTCATTGTGGATAACCATGTGATCCAGGTCATTGACTAAAAAGACATGGTTTTCATTTCAAGATCAATACTCATATTTTGAGAAAATTCCACCAATACTTTAAATATCATCATTGTGAAAAATACTATACAAGGGTGGACCATGAAGAACACGCACCATAAAAGGAAAAAACAAGTACCAGATGAAATCGTCATCAATTGGGTAAATATCGTGGAATTTTTCTCTTAAACATACATTCGATCATCATCAGGATCCTTAGGGACATATTGCTGTGGGCGTTGATGATGTTTGATGAATTTCTTCTGACGTCTCTTTGTAACTATTTTAATATCATGTCGTAACAGTCGAACATAGGTAGTATCTGGTAACGGTTCCAATTGTACGATACCTTTCACTTGGAAACGATTCAACACTCGAATAATGATATCATGAGATAAATGAAGTTTTTTTTCAATATCCTCCACAGTAACAGGATAATTATTCTGAAGGATATCAATGATCTGTTCCTCCGTCGTACCACCGGTTATCTCGATCATGGGATAATAGAAAAGAAAATGGGTTGAAATACCCTTTTATCATTCGTATGCTCGTTTCCCATCCTTATCTTTTTCATACAACTCAAGAACGGTCTTTTTCAGTTCCTTTGGATACCCATTAGGGAAATCAACACAACCTTTGCATACAGGGAAACCAATGACCTTTTCCAGATCATCGCTCTCGATATACGCAAGGGAATCAGCACCGATCTGTTCGCAGATCTGATCCCATGTTTTGATACTACCCGCCTCATCTCGAGCAAGGAATTCCTTTCGACTGCGCATATCAATACCCAGATAACACGGGGCTATCAATGGCGGACATCCAATTCGGATATGAACCTCTTTTGCACCTGCTCTTCGAACACCTTCAACAAGTCTACGAACATTGGTACCTCTAACAATCGAATCATCAACAATGATCACCTTTTTATCCTCCATCACCGCTCGAAGGAAAGAAAGACCTTCTTGAACCACCCTATCCCTGCTTTCCTGCCTTTGTTGAATAAATGATCGTTCCGCTTTATCCTTCATGATACCCTCGTCTAAAGGAATACCTGATTCCAGGGAATACCCTAACGCATATCGGCGACCTGACTCAGGGACAGGGACCACAATATCAGCTTTCACAGAATATTTCTTCGCAAGTAACCGGCCAAGTTGCACACGGACATCATGAACCGATCTGCCACGTATCCGTGAATCAGGTTTTGCGAAATAAACAAACTCGAACATACAAGGGGTCTCTTGTTTCTTGATGATCTGTTTCTCAAAGATGTTTCCCTCTGAATCAATAATGATAGCCGAACCACCCGGGATATCCTTCACATATTCAAAATTTGCTTTCTTAAACACCCTTGTCTCTGAGGTTAGACAATACATACCATCTTGTTTTCCCAACACAAGTGGCCTGATCTTATGAGGATCGGTGATAGCGAAAAGATATGGGTTATCACCAGAGTCTGCCAAGAACAAACTTGAATAACTCCCCTTCACTTGTTTCATGACCGTCTCACATGCTTTAAAGAGCACATCCACAGAAAGTTCCTTTTTGTATAACTGATCCGCCATTGGCAACAATAAACATTGGATATCACAATCAGTCCTTGGCATCCGTTGGGTATGATTCTTCACTTCCCCACAGTTGATAACATTCCCGTTATGAACCGCTGCTAAAAAAGGATTGACAAGATATTCAGGTTGAGCATTTTTCTTCAAAGACTCAACATCATCCATCCCCGCTGTTGAATACCGCGTATGACCAAGGCCAACATTACCGGGTGTATCAATCTTTTTCTCATCATTGAATATATCACGAACAAGTCCTGCATCCTTTGTCACATGGATGTTCCCATCATATGTTAATTTACCCGCTGAGGACTGACCACGATGTTGAATAGCAAATAAGCCATGATAGATCAAACGTGAAACAGGTTTGCCCCCAATGAAGCCGACAATACCACACATGTCACATCGATATGACCAAGGTTTATTTAATGGTTATACTTCATCTATTACACAACAAACGACCCATTTTCAAAAATCAGTTCCCCCTCAGCAAGGACCGTACCCTTCTTTCGAAGATCTATCACCATATCCCAATGCAGCCCGGAGGTATTTGAGCTTCCGGTCTCAGGATATCCGTTTCCAAGAGCAAGATGCATGGTCCCACCGATCTTTTCATCGAACAAAATATTCTTTGTATATTCTTTGATACCATAATTCAGACCAAATGCGAGTTCACCAAGTCGATTTGATCCTTCATCCATCTGTATCATTGATTCTAAGAAATCGAGACCATTTGCAGCAGTGGCCTTTACAACAACACCTTTTTCGAACCAGAGCTTTACATCATCGACCCGTCGTCCACCATACACCAATGGAAAGGGAAAATGAACATATCCTTCAGCTGATGTTTCCACTGGCCCTGTGAATAGTTCACCGTCTGGAAAATTTTCTTTGCCAAAACAAGGTATCCATGTTCGTTTGTCAACAGAAAGCGTTAGATCCGTATCTTCTCCAAGTATCTGAATGGTCTTCTTCTTTTCTAGTATGTTCTTCATCTTTTGTTGGTCCTGTCCCATCGATTTCCAAAAACCAATTGGATCATCATCCTGAACATGTGCTGCTTGATAGACAAAATCCTCATAATCTCTTAAGGACATCTCAGCATCCTGTGCAGACGCATTTGTTGGAAAGAGGGTGACACACCATCTAAGATCCCCTGACGCTGCCCTTTTAAGGAAGATATCATGAATAGGTTGTGCAGCTCGACTTCGTAACGCCTGTTGTTTGGGATCGACATGGCTCATATATCTTGTATTTTCCGGACTGAGGATGCTTAATCGAGCATCAATTGTTTTTGTCTCAAATTCATCAAGAGGAGAGAGAAAGGTAAGTTGATCCTTGTTTGCATGTTTATAATAGATCTCCGCTAATGCCTCCAAACCTAATCGTACATGAGGATGAGCACCTTTTTCTAACGCACGCTCGTAGACCGCTGTAATTAATGGTGCAGCAACAGGGGACCCAGAGATAAGGAACAAATCATTCTTCTTGATATTTAACGAATGCTCGACCAGAATATGAGCCAAAGCCTCAATTCGACCATCAACCATACAAAAACCTCACTATCAGCATAATATACGGGATATGATGAAGAGTATTTGTTATTTGTTATGTTTAGATATCTTCCCATTCTTTAAGGACCGATTGCCATTTGGATTCATCGATACCTTCTATAGATTCAACTCTTCTTAGTATCCGTTCATATCCTTTGATAAGGGTACGGGTATGTATCTTAATGATGAAATCATATGGTCCTGCGACCGCTGTCACTCTGTTCACACCTTTGATATTCCAGAGTTGTTTCATGATCTGTTCAATATCGTACCCTGGTTTCATCCGGATGAACACATACGCTTTGGTAAGCGTGAGCGCAAAAGAGAGTATCCCAAGAAGCATTAGAACGATACCCATCATCTTGATGACAAGCATCACTGGATCAGTTGTAAACGCTGGGCTTATACCGTAATATCCTAAGACGATGGAAACGGGGAGGCTAAACACGATCACCGATGCTTTCACAGCCTGGGTGACACTAGCCTTTCCAATACCTAATGCTCGTATATAGAAGACAAACGCAAAATAGGTAGATATAGCAAGTATCAATACCCAGAAATATTCATTGATGCTTGACTGAATTCCAGCTTGTACATGATGTGTACCCATGAACAAGTCGAAAACAAAGACGATGATAAAGGTAAAAAGACAAGCAAATATCACATTCCAAACACGGATATTGATAGCATCATTAGGACTATCATTGATCTTTAACATCTTTAGTTTTCGTTGATAGAATGATAATAAAACCCATCCAGGGTTAATAACAAGGAACACGATAGCAAGGGCAGTGAGATTGATAGTTCCAGACAACGTCAATGAACCAAGGATCGCTCCAAAGGTAACAATGACAGATGACTGTACTTCAACAAGTGTTGGTGTATCCTTTTCACTGAGCGATTCGATGATGACAAGATACAGGATAACGACCTGGGTAAAGGGGAGAACAACAGAAACATCCCCCGACATCAACGATAACAAGAAGAAATAACCTATAGTGAGAACCGCGTTACCAAAACCAGCGACCAAATGATATTTTAGTTCTTGCCGTTTTAATAACCGTACCCGTTTAAAGGTAGGATCTATTGTATGTGCGCCAAGACTTTTTCCCTTAAACGGGATGGACAAGAACAATGAGATGAGACCTGAGACGATAACACCAAAGACAAAACAGGCAATCCCAAGAGCCCAAGGGTCAGGTATGAATAATTGAGATATTGCATCGAAGGCTGACCCTATGGAATTGAAGATGGCTGAAGAAAAAGCCAAAATAAAAAACAGATAACGTTTCCGTATTCTTATTTTCATAATGCGATTTCTTTCTCGATGACCTGAGTTGTTGTTTTTTGGACACCATGGATCATTTGGATAGCGTTTGTAGCTTGAAGCAATTGATCAAGAGTTTCAACCTTCACCCGAATAACGATATCGAATTCACCAGCAACGACTGATATCTTCTCAACATGTTCAATCTTTCGCATTTCCTCAATTGCATTATCGGAGTTACCTGGTTGCATTGAAACCAGGATATAGGCATTTATCATTTTGAAGCCTCCAAATGATTCTCAGGCCGAATACCACCCCATGATATAAAACTATGCATATTGGATACTAAAGGTTACGGGAAGGTAATGTAATCAAGAGGGCTGTTGGCTCAGATCACTTTCCTTCAAGAGCAGCCATCTTATCTTCAAAATCCTGGATCTTCTTTCGTATCTTTTCTTTTCGTTTCTCGTATCTTTCCTTCTTCTTTTCAAAATGATCTTTGGATAGTTTACCTGCCTTGAACTCCTCCGCAACATCTTCAAAATCTCTTTTGTAAATCCTTCGAATCTCGTTTAACTCTTTTATCTTATCCTCAATTTTATCCCGATTTAAAGCCATATAACCACCTAAGCGTGATAGGTTAAGCATTTACCGCTAGGTTTATAGCTTTTATGATAAAATCAAGGTATTTCAACCAATAGTCGGAAAAGGTGTTTAATTAAATAATGATGTCATATTTTATATGATTTATTCCCAATCAATACCCAACTCAATCCCAATTATTATGATTTCTAAAGACTGCTTCGATGCGTGTCGATATCCGTTTACCCATGAGGTTTTAATAGGAAATGTCTCATAGAGGGGAGCATCATGACCCAAATATCTGAAGCTCAGCAAGGACACATGACCAAGGAGATCAAAAAAGTTGCTGAGACTGAATCATGTGATCCAGCAGTCGTTCAAAGACGGGTTGCTTCTGGCAAAATTGTCATACCTCATAATCCACTTCACCATCCTGAACCGATCGGCATCGGAAAAGGTTTACGCGTCAAGGTCAATGCAAACCTGGGTACATCAAGGGAACATTGTGATGTCAGTGAAGAGATAGAGAAAGCAAAGATCGCTCAACAGGTAGGTACTCATGCAGTGATGGATCTCTCAACAGGAGGAGATCTTAACAACATACGGAAAAAACTTCTCAAGGTTGTAAAAGTCCCCTTTGGAACCGTACCAATTTATCAGACTGGTATTGAAGCAATAACGAAACATAGTGCTATCATTGACATGACCGAGGATGATATGTTCAATACCTTTGAGGAACAAGCAAAACAGGGTGTTGACTTTGCCGTTGTTCATGTTGGTGTAACAAAAGAAAGTGTTGAAAGACTTCGAAGGCAGCATCGATTGATACCAATGGTCTCTAGAGGCGGCGCTTTCCATATGGCATGGATCCTTCATAATGATCTGGAGAATCCCTTGTATAAGAATTTTGATTATCTACTTGAACTTGCGAAGAAATATGATGTCACCTTAAGCCTTGGTGATGGTATGAGATCCGGTGCTCTTTCAGATTCCAATGATCGAGCGAAATTCCAGGAGATGCTTATCATCGGAGAGCTTATTGAACGAGCGCGGAAAGCTGGTGTTCAAACAATGATGGAAGGACCGGGGCATATGCCCTTGAACGATATCCAATCGAATATTGAGGTGATGAAGGTTGTGACAAAAGAAGCCCCGTATTTTGTGCTCGGACCACTAGTTACTGATATTGCACCTGGTTATGATCATCTTGTTGCCGGGATTGGTGGAGCCATCGCAGGATATCATGGAGCTGATTTCCTTTGTTATGTTACACCTGCGGAACATCTTTCACTTCCAAATGCTGATGATGTTCGTGAAGGGGTCATTGCCTGTCGGATAGCTGCACATGCTGCAGATATAGGACGTCGAATTGATAGGGACATTGATCACCGGTTCAGTGATGCCCGTGAACATCTTGATTGGGACACCATGTTTGATCTTGCCATTGATCCAGAGAAACCAAAACGCTATCGAAAACAACGAAGCCCCTTAGAAGATACCCGTTCATGCACCATGTGTGGAAACCTCTGCGCGATTGAAATGGTGGAAAAATACCTTCAAGAGTCATAATTGAAAGTAAATATACTATTTTGCTCTGAAAAAACCTTTTTCCTGAAAAAAGGCTGAAAAAACAGGGTATAATAGAGAAAAATAAGGAAAGATTTAAATCACAAGATATGTTTTGGCATAAGGAGGTAGAAAAAAATGGCCTACACCTATGAAGGATGGACATTATATACACGAGATGTGAAGCTTAAGGGTGGACGCAACCAAACCATCTATTTTTTCAGCAAGAACAAACCAAAGAGTGGCACACCCTGTGACAAACCAGCAAACTATACTGTTGGTGTCAACAAACGTACTGGGCTTCCATACTTAAAGAAGAAGTAAAATTCATAATTTCTTTACTTCTCCATTTTTTTCTTTTTTTATATATTGATGTAATGAGTAAATATTTTTTCTTTTCCATAAAAATATTTAAATGAGATACTAATATTATTATATACTGGAGGGAAAACACTCCTGATTAAAAAAACAAGTATCATACTACTATGCATCTTTGTTCTTTCTACCGTTTCATCAGCAGCAATACCAGATGAAATCATAATGATACAGACAAACGGTCCGATGGATTCACCATGGCCCATGCAAAGCCATGATATCTCACACACAGGACAAAGCACCTATAGCACCGAGGATAACAACGGTGTGGAACTATGGAAGTTCAAAACCATTGGACGGATGATGAGTGGGATAGCGATTGATACTGATGGAATGCTGTATTTCGGTGACTATGATTGGTATCTTTATTCCGTTTACCCCAATGGTACGTTGAACTGGAGAGTAAAGCTATCCGGTGGGGTATGGTCTACTCCGGCTCTTGCAGCGGATGGGACGATTTACATCGGTTCTATCGGCCATGATTTCTATGCGTTTAATCCTAATGGGACATTGAAATGGAGTTTCGATGCATCGGGAACGATTGTTTCTTCACCGGCGATAGCACCTGAGGGAACCATTTATTTTGGAACCATGAGCCCCCCGGATCAAGGATACCGCGTCTATGCCTTGAACCCCGATGGAACACTGAAATGGTATTATCAAACCGGTGATGTGATAACATCTGCTCCCGCGATCGGGACAGATGGCACGGTGTATATTGGTTCATGCGACCATTATCTCTATGCGCTGAATCCGAACGGGACATTGAAATGGAAGTATAAAACAGGGGATGAGATCCATGGTAACCCGACCATCGGACCCGATGGCACCATATATATCGGATCCAATGATCACTATTTCTATGCGTTATACCAAAATGGGACCCTTAAATGGCGATATAAAATAAACAGCTCCCCGTATTCAAACGCAGCGATAGGAGCGGACGGAACCATTTATTGCCCGGATCACAGCATCTACGCGTTTAACCCCGATGGAACAACAAAATGGATATTCGATTTCGAAGACAATCTCGGCGCAACCCAGTCCGCGCCTGCAATATCAAAAGAAGGAACTATCTACATAGGATTAACAAGACAAGGAGGCCAAGGTGGCACCATCATCGCAATTAACCCGGATGGCACCGAACAATGGAGAAAAGAAATCAGCAACTATGGCGTGGATTCCTCCCCGGCAATCGGAGCCGACGGAACAGTATACATCGGAGCAACAATAAATGATTACCCGAATGGCGAGTATGGCTATGTCTACGCATTCGGAGAAGGAAACAATCCACCGGAAACACCCAGGATAACCGGTCCTCAAAACGGAAAAAAAGGAGAAACATACACCTACACCTTCGAAACCACGGACCAAGACAATGAGGATATCTATTATTATGTCGACTGGGGAGACGGAACAAACACCGGTTGGCTGGGACCATACCAATCGGGAACAGAGCTTACTCTGGCGCATACCTGGATGTTCCAGGGAACCTATCCCCTTAAAGCCAAAGCAAAGGACGAACAAGGCAAAGAAAGCAACTGGGCAACCCTAGAAGTAACCATGCCGAAAAACCACCAAATATCGTTTATCCAATGGATCAACTATCATTTCCCATATCTAAACTGGTTACCGTTATAACGAACATCCATTCTATCGTTGTATCCAAGAGCATCATTATTTGAAATATCCACCAATCTTTAAACTTGGATCCCCAAATAGTTCCCATTGTTGGACCATTTTCGTATCCATCTTCTCGTTGCTACCTAAAAAAATGTGAAGATACTCTGTCATCGTCTGAGCATGATTTAAACCCAGATCATCCTGATCAAGTTCACCATAAAGCTCAAGGAAACGTAACTCAAGCCATCCATCAAGGACCTCAAGATAATCAGCGATTCCGTTGTAATCCTGATCTCCCTCACCATGGGTACCAAGTCCTGTATTTGCTATGGTTGCGATCGCACCGCCATTTGATTTGCTGGTGAGCCACCAGGCCCAACAGTTCGGCACCCATTCATTATAATAGAAACGGAATGGTTGCGTGAAGAAATACCCCATGATCCCGTATTCTTTTATTCCTTTGAGCATGTTAGTAAGACCTACATCGAATTGACCATTATGACACCCGCCCACCACGGTTATCGGTAGTTTCTCTTGATTATGCAACGGTATCATATCAGGTAGATTGTACCCTGTGGTCCATTCTAATCCATCTGGTGGGAAATGAGTACTCCAGCTTCCAGGGCTTCCATGGCCACAGAAATACGCAAAACCGGCTCCAGGGTTCATCGCATCATTGACTGTTTTCCTATTGATATCATCGATTGATGAATAAACACGAAGGGGTGTGAAATCAGGCATGAGTTCTACTGATCTTTCGCCGATAAGCTCTCCCTCGTTGAAACCTGTTTCATCAGGATATGAATCTCCTGCGACAATAACATAATTATAAAACCAATCATCAGTGTCAGTGTTCGTCTCATAGGTGATTATCTTATCGACCATGATAGAGACTTCTTGAGATGATCTACAGGGTAATCTCCCAAGAAACACATCAGGATACAGATCCATCTCATCTTTGTAGACCTCATTCCACACAGCGAACTGGTCATCATCATTTGAATCCCAGCTGGAAAAACCACCGACGCTATCATAGATATCAGCATAGTAGAGATCTGAAATGAACGATTGCTCTGCATATTCCTGTTCATCAGGTGGAACAACCTGGCTATATCTGACCGGTAAGCTCCATTGATCAGTTTGCCCATCAAGACCTCCAACGAGGAGCACATGACGTATCCCCCATGTCTCGATTGCGTTTTTGATAAAATATTTGATCTTTTCTTGTTCATCCCGCCCGTTCCAGAACATTTCATCATAGACCGTTTTAGTGGAGACTAGTTTTGTGTTAACACCATGACTATTTTTATGTGTCATCAAGGGTTCCAGATCAGATAAGAATTTTTCAGGAGCAATAATGAGAAGATCATACACATCATTTTCTTGTATCAATGGAATCGTTGGTTCTTCATAGGTAACCGTTATATTAATCGTATGAACAAACAAAAGTTCATGCAAGCTTCCATCATATCTCACTGGGTACATACGTACTGTTAAAAATGTCGTGTGTTCTTTTCCCGAGAGGCCACCGCCTGTATGACTGGTTACCCAATCCTCTGGATATATCTCATCAAGCGAGACAACACCATTTAATGATCGTTGATTACTGAATAATGCATCATAGTTATATCGACCTATTGGAAGAGTAACTGACAAGGGGATCGTCTCAGGATCTGAATGATCTACAAAGATATCTTGTATGATGGAACCAAATGGTAGTTCGAATGTTGAAATGGATGCGGGGATAACTGGGTAGCCAGCTCGGACCATATTGAAATTGGTCTCATAAACCCGTACCGCTACCGTTTCACCATGGACCTCAAACGTTGGATAAGAGAAGACCTGTTTAATTGTTATCTCCTTGATCTCACCACTGGTCTGAGCAAGTGACGATATGTGCTCATTCATGTATTGATCACTAGCGGTCTCTCTTACGGGGTTTCCCCCAAATACCGGTGTGAACGCTAAAATACTTGCAAGATAAAAGGATACGACCACCATTCTTTTTGATACAATTGCCTTTTTTAATGACACGTAAACTACCCCCTACGTATTAATCAATAACAAATTAATATTCAATTCATTCTTTAAAAAACCTTCTTTTGCCTCTTATACTTTCCAGATACATTGCTGGATATCAATGAATATTTTTCACCTTTTAACACAGGAATCACCAAAATCATTAAATCCAACAAATGAATTCACAGCTTCTACAAAATACCTTATCCCGTGAGGTTGTTTTGTCAGAAATGGGCGAGTAACAAAGTGGCTATGTGGCGGACTGCAGATCCGCATACGGGGGTTCAAATCCCTCCTCGCCCTCTCATTAAAATATGGGGGAATTCTCTATGCCAAATCAGAACCACAAGTGTATCATCTACAATTTTTTATTTATCTTAATACTTTTATATTTTTTATCTTTAAATGCTGTGGCTTTAGATACGGATCATATCCTCATCAATGAGATCATGTACGACCCAAGTAACGATGATTCAACATATGAATGGATCGAACTATACAATCCAACAAACATAACGTTCAATCTATCAAACTGGAGTATCACCGATAACACGGCAACAGATACACTCCAACCCTATGACCCATTGGAAAACAATAGTATGATACTTCAACCATATTCCTATACCCTTATCACCGATCAAGACACAGAAATCTACCAAAACCTTTCAAATAGTTCTCATATTCTCCGAGTATCAGTTGATGATAAAAGTATAGGTAACGGTTTAGGTAACAACGAGGATTTCATCCAGATCATCAACGAATCATCTTTTGTCATAGATTCTGTGGAATGGGGAGTTGATAACCCATTGATACCTGGGAACCCCATTTCTCTTGTTTTAGAAGGACATAGCCTGTGCCGGTACAACTCAACAGACCTGGATAACACTAGCATCGATTTCTATGAGGGATTACAGCCAACACCAGGAGAAAAAAATATCTTTGTAGAAAAAGGATCGATCCATATCCTCACCTGTCCAGATTATATCCCAAAAGCATATGAAAATGAAGACTACAGTCTGCCATTTCTGATAAAACTACAGATACAGAATTATACGGAAGACACAACCTATGAACTGAAAACATATATCACTGGTGAAGAACAAACAACCTATCCAGCAAGTCAGACATGGAATGGATCAACCTGGATCTACAGTGATAGGTACTCACTGAACATAACAACAGATGAGAACGGACAATGGATGGGATGGATCGCTTTACGATTCAACACAGGGTATCTTGCATATGAAGATTCCATCAAGGACAACTCAACCTGCCTCATTAATATAAAAGTAAGAAAAAATGAGTACATTGATCATTTTTCAAAAACCGTTCAACTTTTAGACTTGGATAACTCCACGACAAACGCGACAAAAGGAGGATACATCACATCGACCTCATCATTTCCAAACCATATCATCATCCTAAAAAACCAAAACGATTCAAACCTTGGAATATACAGAACAGAGAACAACAACATAAATGAGGACATCTGCACAGAGGATGGATACATACGTATCACTGCACCAACCGGGTCGAACTATCATCTCATAATCTATGATGAAACAATGTCCCCCATTGAAACAATAAACAATATCACAATAGAACAAGGACGGTATCTTCTCTCCATGTCATCACCTGAAACCTCATTTCAACTTCACCCAAAAGAACAAGTAACCATACCTTTGAGCCTTACAAATACAGGAGATTTCATTGATACAATAACCTTACAAATGGAAACACTTGGTAACCACTGGTCCACTCGATTAGAAAAAACAGAGATAAAACTTGATAAAAAAACAAATCAAACGATCCTTCTAACCATAAAACCACCCACCCACCCCCAACAACAATATCTAAACGAACAAATAACGGTCACTGCATCATCTCAAAAGGACAAAAATATCCTAGAAAAACGTACATTTTATTGCAAACTGATAGGACCAGATCTCACCATAAAAAAGATACTCTGCTATGATGAAACCGATAATGAAACCACATCCGCATACGAAGGGCAATCAGTTCGGATAAAAGCATATCTCAAAAACCAAGGAACCGAAAACGCTACCAACGTGTATGCCTCTTTTTTCTATGATACGCTTGACAATGATCATCTGATCGGAACGAAATACTACGATATTGTTTCAACCTACCAGAAATACCCATCGATCATCTGGGACACCCATAACATCCCACCAGGGAAACACACCATCTATGTCATCGCAGATCATGACAACAAGATCACAGAGACCGATGAGTTCAATAACCAGCTTGAAACAACGATTTATCTTTTTGACACTCAACCCCTTGCTGCAGAAACATCACTCCTCATCTCTGAGGTCTATTACTATGCTCGTTCAGGTATTCAAAATGAATATGTCACGATTTCCAATCCCACGAACAGTTCCATTGACATCTCTGGATGGTATCTTACAACAAAACCATGGAAATCTCGAGAGGACCAACAGAAACTTTATTTCCCCGATAACACGACCATCAACGCATTTGAAACATTGACGATAACCCAGAATGCTACCGCATTCAAACGAGAAACAGGTTTTCTTCCCGACTATGAATACCTTGATGATTCTCTACCATCGGTACCGCAACTCTACTATACTTCTACCGTAACACTGAGCAACACTGGTGGGGCCGTTGCATTAAAAGATTACTACAACCATACCATTGACATCGTACTGTATGGAGGTACCAATGAGAAAGTTGAAGGATGGAACGGATCCCCAGTACCATCGTCAAGCTGTGGCGATATCTTAAAACGAAACGAGATCGGTTCTTTTCCAATAGATACGAATAGGTTGGATGATTGGGTAACCCTCCGCCGGTATGGTATCGGTCAATCACGGTTCCCCCTTCAGTCATTTACAGGAAACTCAACCATCACCACCTTCATCTCACCTGATTGCAGTTACAATGTCATAGAGCAATATGTTCAAAATGCAACAACATCCATCTCATTTAACATCTATGAATTCACAAGTCCCTTCCTCTGCGATCTTCTTATTGATGCGTTAAAACAGAACGTCAGCGTCCGAATCTTTCTTGAAGGATCACCAATAGGCGGTATTCCGGAGGAGGAACTCGTCCTTCTCAACAGACTCAACACATATGGTGCAACAATACGGTTCATCGCACAAAACACTTCAAATGATGCCTACGCACGATATCCTTTTGATCATGCTAAATACCTCATCATTGATGATCAAACGGTCATTGCCGAAAGTTGCAACTGGGTAAACACCGGCGTACCATTCAATCCAACATATGGTAACCGTGAATGGGGTATCGTCATTGAAAATAAAGAGGTGGCAAACTATATCTCGTCAGTGTTTGAGGATGACTGGAACCCTGAAAGAGTGGACAGTATCAGTTTTGATGAACTTGATGTAGAGATACCAAGTATCTCTTATATTCAAAAGAATGTGTACTATGGAGAATACATTCCTCAGTTCAGTCCTATGACATACACGGGCATCTGCACGATCACACCTGTTTTTTCACCAGATACAAGTCTTGAAGGCATCCTACGAATGATCGAGAGCGCTGAAAAAAGCATTTACATCGAACAACTCTACATATACAGGGATTGGGATGAGCAGACAAGTCCCCTTGTACAGAAATTAGCTGAAAAAGCCCGACAAGGCCTCGACATTCGAATTCTCATGAACTATAATCCCTTATACGAACCGAGCAACGAGGAATGCAACCAGACAAAACAATACCTTGAAGAATATGGGGCACAGATTCAATTCCTCTATACGAACTGGTCGATCTTCAGCAATCTACACAACAAAGGCATGGTCATAGATAATTCATCAGTATTGATCTCAAGCATAAATTGGAATGAGAACTCATTTATGAACAACAGGGAAGCAGGTATCATAGTCACCTGTGAAGAAATTGCATCCTATTATGCGGACGTGTTCTTTTTTGACTGGAACCTCAATGAAACATCCTTCGAGAGCATATCGAGAATGAATGAAAATGAAGAATCTAAAAACACTATTTATATCGTAAGCGTATTCACCATGACCTTTGCAGTGATCGCAAGGGATTGGAGAAAACGAAAATGGACTTAGTGATACTACCCTTAGAAATGGTCTCACTCATTTGTATCATACTAATAATCGCAACAATGGTTGTATCATATCTTAAAAAATGGTTGATAACCTATGCTCTAATTCTTACGAATTTCATTGTGTTCGTTGTATCTTTCATATATCCTCAGGTCGTTTTAACGCTTGGTTTCCGTCCGATCTATCTTGAGTTTGCATACACTCCTCAGCTGTATACACTCTTTACGTCCATGTTTGTCCATAGTGATTTTCTCCATATTCTTGGCAATATGCTCGTCTTTTTCTTCATAGGTATGGCATTTGAACAGCGAATAGGATGGAGGAAATTCCTACCAATTTATCTTATAACAGGTATTTGCGGAAGTCTTACCCATGCAGTACTCAATCTTGGATCACCTATACCACTGGTTGGTGCATCAGGCGCGATCTTTGGCATCATGGGTGCCTTTGCATATTCCTATCCCAATGATGAGGTGGTCATGCCTATACCTCTTGGTTTCATCATGATCATCCGAAGGATAAAGGTCGTCTACGCAGTTCTTATCTTCGCTGTAATGGAAACAATCATTGTTCTCATCGGCTCACAAGATAACACCGCTCACTTTGCTCATATTGGTGGTCTGATAAGTGGTGTGGTAATCGCAGCAATCATTTTAGGGAGAAACAAACCAACAATGGCCGGGATCAATCAGTCAACTGGCCGACCGATAACACCCATGTACTATGAGGATAAGTCCCGCTTCATCAACTATATCAATCTTGAACGCTTGGCAACAACACCACAATTACAAACAATGCTAGCAAAGATAAAGAACGAATCAGTCCCACAAGTCCGAGATATATGGGTAGAGCATTTTCTAGAGAAAGCAACATGTCCTAACTGTAGCCATCCTTTAAAATTCTTTAATGGAAAAATATGGTGTGACCACTGTGATTTCAAATCAACCTATGAAGGTAAATAGGTCATTCATCTGAAATACAGGGTCATTTTTTTCTGTATCAGTTCTACCAATCGGCTCTTTGGAAGTAGGTCATATCCATTCGCTCCCAGTCATCGTAATCGCCAAATGGTCGAGAACCATCGGAATAATCGACTGTGTAATACATGTATCCATAGTTCATACAACTTTTATAAGGTCGACTGAGCCACCATCCAAGTTGCCATGGATAATAGCTAAAGGTGTTATGACCTGGGATCGGTCTAAAGTTCAACGTATGACCCATCTCATGCATATGCTCACTTGCATAGACCGTATCACGTTCAAGCCAGGGGAATTGCTGTGTTTTTCCATTCCATACCGTTAGCGGAAACCTGGTATCTGTTAGATCCAAACATATTTCCATTGACCAGTGAACTTTGATAGATAACTACACCATAATGAAACACCCCACGTCTCCACGCGCTCTCGGCATCCTTAATGAAATAGTCCAGATATATCTGATCAAGTTCATCTGCGTCCCCACCCCAGGAACATTCAGGGCACTCATCAAATGGTATCATATCAGCACCTGATCCTTCACCCCATGGCCCATCATCAAGATGATACACGACATTCTGCCGGTCATATGCTGTATAAAGTATCTCTTTTGATCCTTCAGGACGTCTTGCTTGTTCACCGTTTGGCCCATCTTGCATTTGGTCCAGTTCAACAAAAAGATCTCTTCTATAGGGATCAGAAAACCATTGAGATGTTAAATATTCCTCATAATTATCTATTCCATCGATCTCAGTGTCTATAGCACTGTGATTTTCCCAGGTTGTTGGATCATAATTCCATTTCCATTCCCAGGATGTCGGAATTCCATCCTCATCTTGGTCTAATAGTGAATCATTTGTTAATGGGTCTGTGTCATACACAGTGAGCTCGGTCCAATACGGTATTCCGTCTCCATCTCCATCATTCTGGGAGATTTCAAACCAGAGTTCACAATCCAAGTCTGGTTCATATATCGTTCTATCATCACAGCCATTCAAACGACCATAACCACTTTGATCACCTACAGTATCATCTCCGGTCCAATGACCTGTTGCAAGTGAATAAGTGAGTTCAACATCATATGTGTCTAGATCTGGGCTAATATCACATAATCTATCCTAAGTATCACCATTGTCTGCCTGATCCCAGAGTTGAATTCGTATATCAACGAATCCAGTATCATCAGGGACGTTGGCCGTTACCGTCCAATCCGGTTCATAAACATATTTTGTATTATCATACACAAGGGCCTGTGAATCCTGATCATTTATCATTACTTTCATATAGAAATCCGGGTCACTATGTTCATCGATTATCTCTTCCGTATACACTTGTAGATCCTTCTTTTCCAATGACCGGATCTTTAGTATATTCACTGTGATCTCAAGGTCGACAAGTGGGTCGAAATCATCAGTGACATTCATTGTTGAAGAAACTGCATTCAATCCTATTGTTGAAAAAAGTAACAATGCAACAATACCTATACTTACCACACTGTTTCTCATCTTGTTTTTATCCCCTTATTTTCACTCCATTATAGCTATAGAGACTTTCAATATAATAAAATAGCATTGTATAAAAATTCGTCAAAATTATAGTAACAAACAGAATTTTCCTAAAAAATTCGTCATAATGTCGAAAACAACCCGCCCACTTTGAATTTTATCACCATACTGACGGATAAACAACACCCAGTTTTAAATATTATATCATTCTTTACATAATTAACAAAGGGGAATACACTATGAGAACAATGCTTATTTGTACCATATTATTATTTTTTTTAACAAACCCACTCAATGTTGGTTCCATAACAAATGAAACAGATTTAAGTGTTAATGATTCTGAATTTTATGCTCTTCTCGTAGCAGTTGCCGTGTACGCCGATAATCCAAATCAAAACAGACCGATGATGTTCGATGAATTGGACGGATTCCACGACCTATTGCTTACATCCCCACAATGGAAAGAGGAAAATATCAAAATCATCAAAGGTGAGGACGCGACCGTCACGAATATACTCGAAGGATTAAAATGGCTTGATGACCAAGAAGATAGTAATGACATGTCCTTGTTCTATATTACAACCCATGGGTTCCCATTAGGATATGACATCCCACCATTTGACGAAGCAGACGGCACCGATGAAGCGATAATGAGCTTCTGGGGTTTTGCATATCCCACAAATATCATCTGGGATGATGAGATAAACTTCATGTTGAATCGTCTGGAATCACAAGGTGTATGCATGATCGTTGATACCTGCTATGCTGGTGGTTTTAATGATCCCCCAGATTGGGACCAAGGAACAGCTTCAACACAAAAGCATGATACAACAGCAGCTCAGATCAAATGGATCCAAGGTTTTGGAGAAGAAGTGAGTGCTCAAGGACGAGTTGTTCTTATGGCATCACGAGAGGATGAAGTATCTTACTCCGGTGGATTCGCCCCTCTTTTGATCGATGCTTTGAAAGGCTATGGTGATGCAAATGGTGATGGCATTATTTCCGCTGAAGAGGCATTTTATTATGCACAACCACGGGCCATTCGACAACATCCAACAATTTTCGATAATTATGAAGGAGAGTTCCCCCTCATCAACATTCCAACAGATGAACAAGAAGAATCGACAATAAAACAAACCAACTTTGGAAGCCAGCAGGTCATGGGATACATCACAGATGCTTCAAACGGGGGACCTATCATCGATGCGACAGTTGAGATACTTTCCGGCGATCATTGGGATGGACCGCGCAATACCACAAATACAGATAACGTCGGGTTTTACTCATTCAATGTTGACCCGGGTCAAAAGGTTGTTTTTGTAGAAAAGATAGGATACCTCACTCAACGGTCCGATGGTTTTATCGTCAATGAAAGTCAAGATGTTTGGTTAAACCTTTCCTTGGAAAGACATTCTAATGAAGATGCTCGCATTTGTGGGTACATTCGAGATAGCGAAACTGGGCAACCAATCCCTCAATGTGTCATAACAACAGAGTGGGGGAGCAGATGGGAACGATATGAAAATCAGACAACAACTGGCCTTGATGGATTTTTCACCATTAACATTGCAGCAGGTGAAATCGAGGTATTAGTAGAGAACGAAGGTTACCTCCCTAAGAATATCGATGATTTTGAAATTCAAGATTTTGAAACGATATGGATAAATGAAACATTGAAAAAACGTCCTGAGGAAAACGCGGAGATCCATGGGTTCATTAGGGATTCTGAGACAGATGAACCAATCCAAGATGCATGGATTTATATCGAATGGTACGACACGGACAACAATTACATTTTGTACTCAACGATCTCGGATTCCAATGGTTTTTACAGTCAAATGATCTGCCCTGGTGAAACATACTTCACAGTTCAAGCCTCCAATTACCAAGAGGAATATACCGGGAGGAACGACGCAATTGAAAATCAAAGACAATGGGTCAACATCTCCTTAGAACCAAGAATGATCCAATTGGATATGAACACACCCTTAAACGCGATATATCTCAATAATCAACGGATTATACCGCACGATAACTGTGTGATCCTTGGTGGCATTGATATAGAAGCATCAATCCATGATTTCTGGTATAGATCAATGGAAGAGTCTGTGACAAAGGTAGAATTCTACATCGATGGGGAACTCAAAAATACGATAAACGATCCACCATTCATATGGACCTGGAATGATCATAGCATTGGACAACATATCCTAAAAATCATTGCTTATGATGCAAGTGGCTACAGCACCAGTACACAAAGAACCGTTACAAAACTCATGTGATCAGTACACCTTGGAAAAGATATCCAACGAGATAGGTTTAATTAAAACACAAAGTTTAATCCAGGTAAATAACCAAGATACAACAGGCTTGAAACAACATATCCAAGGATCGCTCCACCGCAGAGGAATGGAAGACCTGCTTGGGGTTTTCCCTTCAATACAAATTGCATGAGCAACAGGAAACCAACCAATGTCCCGATCATCGCCCCTATCGCAATGGGAAGACCCCCTTGAACATTATAATAGATCGCAACAACTAGGATACCAGGCATGACGACATCCCCAAGACCCATGAAAAATGCCTCTCGCTCCTCACCCTCCTTTAGTTTTTCTTTCAATCGTTTTGTTTCTTTGATGAGAGAATAATGTTTAATTTTTGGAACAACAAGTAATACCGGTAATTTAAGGTCCATCACAGTATCAGCAAGATCTATCATATGTTTCGTCTTATACACAGAAATAGCGTCATAGAACGCAAGACCAATAAGAAGAAGCAAAACAAGTAAGACACTGAGAGAAATACCGAAAACAATAATCGCACTTGTCCCTACGATAATACCACAGGCATCTATTACATACCACTCAGGATGCTTAAAAAGCAAGAAAACAAGAACCACAGCAGCAGCAATACTAAGACCTAAAGGAATAATCAAGGAAACCGAAGGAAGGATCAAAATGAATGAGGGAAGGAAAAACGCATAAAACGCAGTATAACCAATAGCGCCAAGAATGATGAACTGTATCAACTGTTTCTTCCAATATTTAGCTATAAGAAGAATAATAACAGTAAAAACAAGCATGATGACAAAAATGTAAATGATATTTGTTAGATCATTTGGATCTTCAAACGCAGGTTCAATACCAGCTGTTTCAAAAGGCTGCAGTATGACAAGTGCCAAACCATGCACGATGATAAAAAATAAACCCATTATAAGAACAGCTGAGATCTCTTGCATCGATTTATTCTTCGCTGACATCAGAACCTGTAAAACACCCACAGGTTAAATATCATTTGATTCCATCAAATGCCAAATAGTGAATGTCCCAAAAAGGTATACCACATATAGACCGCATACAGAATCAAAAGGAAAACTCCTTCAAAACGGGATATCTTATGATTGGAACGCAATACAGGGACCATAAGCAAGGTCACAGCAAGTAAAATAAGAAGATGATCAATGGATCCGACGGCGTTCAACGGTATGAACAATGCAGAAACACCAAGTATCAATAAGATATTGAACACATTTGAGCCCAAAACATTTCCCACAGCGATATCTGATTCGTTCTTATATGAGGCCATAGCTGAGACCACGAGCTCAGGAAGAGATGTCCCCACTGCAACCATTGACAAAGAGATCGCAAATGTTGGTATGTGAAAGAAACTCGCAATGGAAATTGCAGATTCGATCAAAAACCATGCACCTAGGACAACACCAGCAACGCCGAGGATTATAAGAATGACGTTCTTTGTTGTCTTATCTTTACCAAAATCAACCGTTGCAATCCGTTCCTTCTTTGCACAGCGAACAAAATACCAGACAAATACAACAAAGAGAACAGAGAAGAAAATACCTCCGATAAAATGATACGCATCCAAAAGATTGATAAGAGCAAATGACAAGAAAAGACCAGTGGCCCCGATAAAAATAGGTAGCTCCCTTCTGATGATTCCTTTTTGTATCCTTATAGGTCTTATCACTGCGCTCAAGCCAATGACCAAGAGAATATTGGCGATACATGATCCAATGACATTCCCGATGGAAATATCCGCACCTTCAGGAACAAGACCTGCAAACTGTTGAAACGCTGCACCAACTGATATGGCAAACTCTGGTGCTGAGGTACCAAACGCGACAACAATAACAGAGATTATCAATGATGATACCCCAAGATGAGCTGCAATATGAGTTGTACCATCCACAAGAACATCTGAACCCTTATAAAGAAGGATAACACCTGCGATAAATGCAACAGCAGCAAGGCTAACCGAGATCATAGCTGCCGTCGAATAGACCATGGTCTTTATATATCCTGCCTATCATCACAAAACAAACCGAGAAACCATCTAATGGTGTAAAAGTATGCCACAAGGAAGACTCACATTCATTGGATTAGGATTATATGATGAAACAGATATGAGCCTTAAAGCCCTTAAAACACTTCAAAAATGCGATAGTATCTTTTCAGAGTTTTACACATCCACAATGATGGGAACAACCATTGAAAAACTGGAAAAAACCATTGGTAAGAACATCAATGTCCTTGATAGAGAAGATACAGAATCTGCAACAAAGATCATCAATGAGGCAAAAACAAAGAATGTGTGTTTTCTCACCGGCGGGGACGCCATGATAGCAACAACACATGTCGATATGAGAATTCGGGCGATAAAGGAGGGAATAAAGACTCATATCATCCATGGGACAAGTGTTGCCACCGCAGCTCCAGGATTGCTAGGCTTGCAGCAATATAAGTTCGGACGGACAACAACACTTGTGATCCCAGATGAACGATATTTTCCAACAAGCCCATATAATGTCATAAAAAAAAACAAATCACTTGGTCTGCACACCCTTGTACTTCTAGATATCCAGGCGGAGAAGAACCGTTTTATGACCGCAACAGAGGGAATCACTGTTCTTCTTGAAATGGAAAAACGACGAAATGAGAAGGTTATCCATCCAGATGATATCATCTGCGTCATCTGTCAAGCAGGGTCAAAAGACCCGAGGGTTTTCGCTGATACCTTCCTATCTTTGGGAGGTAAGGAGTTCGGACCACCGTTGCATACCTTGGTCATACCAGGTGAGCTTCATTTCATGGAAATCGAAGCATTACAAACACTTGCATATCTACCTGAACATATAGGAGAAAAATTTCAAAAACTATAAGAACCAAACATAATATCTACAACAATCGTTTCTTCTTGAAAAACGAGAAGGGGAACAGGATGCAACAACAGAAAGATGATGATATTGTAGGAGTTATCTACGGAGATGTCGGTTCAACCAACATCAATTTTGCGGTTAATGATCGCAATGTGCGTAAGTTCGATTATATCTACGCGCCCCATAAGGAGGGGCAGATGCTCGCTCAAATCATGGATCTCACCCAACATTCCGATCTACGATTTGAAGATGCTGCAACACTTATGAACAAAGAGGAACGCCCCGTTATCAAAACAAAGGTATCCGCATTTGCAGACATCATTGGGTATCGTGATACAAAGGGACATTTACAATCACCACGAACACCATTCGATTCAGGCACAGAGATATTTAAGGCTGATGACGACCTAATCCGTGGTGTTCTTGGACTTACTGCCGCAGAAGAAAATGGTGCGTACATCGGGCTTTTGAAAGGTCATGAGCTCCCCGTGTATCTCAATATTGATACCCTTGTCCAAAAACATATTTGTATTCTTGCAAAAACGGGTGGGGGAAAAAGTTACGCCTGCGGTGTCCTTGTTGAAGAATTACTGAAGAAAAAGGTTCCAATGGTGGTTATTGATACCCATGGTGAATACCGCTCCCTTGCAGAACCAAATACGAACCGGAAGGAACAGAAGAACATGGAACGCTATGGCATCAAAAAACAGTCATACAGTAACCAACTCACTGAATTTTCACCGTTAGGACAACGAGGGAACATGAAACATCTTACCCTCAGTGGTGTTAATCTTGATGCTAGCGAGATCCTTGATGTTCTGCCAGCGAAACTTTCTGGTCCTCAAAAAGGTGTTTTGTACCAGGCCATTAAAGAGATCAAGGAATACAAGAATCATTTCACCATCCGTGATATCATTGATACGGTTGGCCGAAGTCAAAGTAATGCTAAATGGAATGTGATAGCCTCCCTTGAATCATTGGATTCCATAGGAGTATTTTCAGAGACTGGTGTCAATCCTACGGATCTTGTGAAGAAAGGAAAATGTTCCATTGTCAATATGAAGGGAGTCCCACCAGATGTTCAAACCGTTATCGTCGCTCGTCTTACTAAACAACTCTTTGATGAGAGAAAAGCGGGAAAGATCCCACCATTCCTCTTAATTGTTGAGGAGGCCCATAATTATTGTCCTGAACGAGGATTTGGTAATGCTGTGTCATCACCTATTCTTCGAACGATCGCTTCAGAGGGTCGGAAATTTGGTATGGGGCTTGCTATTGTCAGTCAACGACCCGCAAAGGTCGATAAGAACATCATTAGTCAATGTAATACTAATATCATTTTGAAGGTCACGAATCCTAATGATCTCAAAGCGATCATTCAATCTGTCGAAGGACTTACCAGTCAAACATATAGCGAGATCCAACGTCTTCCGATCGGGGTTGCACTTGTATCTGGTGGCTCATTGCAGATGCCGGTGATGGCTGAGATCAGAACAAGGGAAACAAGTCATGGTGGACGATCTGTGGAGATCTCAAAAGAAGGGTCAAACCCTGAATTCAAAGGAAAGTCACAGGAATATCAATCACCACTCCAAAACGAAATCGAGGAACCAGAACTAGAAACAGATTTTGTTGAGCCTACACCCGCACCTGAGCCACCGAAGAAACAGGATAATGCGGTCACTGAGAAAGCAATCCTTGTCACACGGGTTGCTAATAGACTTGGATGGGTCAATGAAACAAATCCAGAAGAAGCTATTAAAATCCTCAGTGAAGAAGCGGCTAAGATGGATGAGAATGTTTACAAATATCTTGAATCATTGGCAAAACTTGGCAGAACGGTGTGTCATGAGACTAACCCAAAGTGTATGAGCTGCCCGATGAAGGATGGTTGTAAATATCGGATGTCCATAGGATCTGGGAAAGGTGGTTTATTCAGAAGGAAGTAGGGTAAAATATTCATTTTCATCTCCGTCTTTTCCATTTTTTTCAACCAAATAGAATGCGTTGGAGATACATTCAAAAAAAGGGAAGGCTAATAAGAAAACAATAAATCCCATGTACTATGAGACCAAATAGCATCCTGCTTTTTCTTTTAAGTTCTCTCCTGCTTATTACCCCTTTGAATGGTTGTCTTGATGTCCTGGACCCCCTGCTCAATACTAATACCATCACCTATGAATCACATCCAACATCTATAGAGTATGATATCTCCTATGGTTATATTGTCAATACCTCAGGAACTGGTTCTTCGACCATTCTTTGTACACAGGATACCCCCGAGCTCATCAATGGGGTTGCCGATCAGCTTCTCATAACACCAGTAGGATACAAAAATACCATTATCGCGAACAATACTATGGTTGAATGGAATGACACAAAACAAGGAACTAATTCAATAACCTATGATATCTCTACACACATTGAATCCAACGACTTTTTTATCGAGGACCTTTCTGGAACAAATGCAATGACCATTGATGATATCCAGGGGGACTTCCCAGACCTTATTGACACATACTGCGGTGTGCAAGAGAACAATGAAACAACCATTATCGATCCGTTTCATCCAACTATTCAACAGATAGCACAGGCCGTAAGAGCAAATGCTCACACAGAGAATTCTCTACTAATTGCAAAGGAATTGTTCATATGGCTAAAAAACAATACAAGATACAAGACCCATCTGCTTCAACAAGAGGCACAACCAGCATCAGTGACACTTCAACTGAAACAAGGCGATTGTGATGACCTTTCATTCCTATATATCTCCCTCTGTCGATCAGTAGGCATCCCCACTCGGTTCATCCGAGGATATTTATTGGACATAACTGGTGGATCCCTTTCAGCAGTTGACCATATGTGGGTAGAGGTATTCGTTGGTGGGACAATCGGGAAAGATGGTTGGATCCCGGTTGAATGCGCAGGAACTGGTGACCTAAAAGGAGAGGTCCATCAGAATTTTGGTATGGAGGATGCAACACATCTCCGCCTTTTTACAGGTGATGGAACAAATGAATCAATATCGATCGCATCATCTCATATCTCCGTTCACTACGAACAAACAATATCCATCGATATCACAGGGTTCTATAGGCTCAGTAATTATTCAATCTTGAAATCACAGAAACTTTGTATAACAGATAGTACGCAAAGAGCATACTGCTAGAAAAATAATCCTTATTAAATAGGTTCAAAACATATTTTATTTAAAAACCGTGAAGAGAAAGGGATGAAAAAGAAATCAATCTGATTCACGGCGATACTGTTTCAGATGACCGTCATCCTGCTCTTCAAATAAGGGAATTTGTTGGGGCACTGTGTAGGTAATTTTTGTTTTCGATTTCATCTCATCCTCACCCTAAAAACCCCATCAAAAAGCATATTAAAAATCTACCTATTTTTTTATGTTTTAATGTTGTAGCGTAACCAACATACGTCATCAAAAATAATTACTAAAAACAAAACAAAAGCGCAGGTATCTTCCCCTGCGTCATATTAACTGCACATACACCTGCGAAAAAGGTACTTAAAACCCCCTCTGCTTCCCAGTGATGGAAGTAATGAAAAAGTCTGGGCTGGTATTTTTAGGAGTGCATCACCATCCCATCTCAACCGCGAAATGAGAAGTTTCCCCAGACTTTCCTTCT
>CAYPIF010000051.1:0-24380 GCA_964410735.1 uncultured Thermoplasmatales archaeon | reverse complement strand
TTTCAGCCTGTGATTTTGTCTGCAACTTTCTCCACCTATAACTTCACAGTTATAGATTTGTCATCCATTCAAACTATTGGATGCCGGACCTTTTGAGTCTCTTCGACTACTCTTCCGAAATAGGTAAATTGAAGGGAGTGGACTTTCACCACCAAGTAAATGCCCATGCAAGGCATACTCTTAACCGATTACCAATGGAGCGGAATTAGATCTACGAAAAAAACAAGTGTCTTAAACCTAGCTAGAGTCGGAATCTAGTAGCATGGTTTGTGTGATTAAGTCCTATACTTGAAAAAAGGTAATGGCTAAAGTGTTGAATGCGTGTTCTAAGTAAGGTTTGTGGCAGATCAAACAGAAAAAGAAATGAAAATGGGCAATCATAGAAATTTTATAGATTCTGTCCCGCTACATAGTGTATATTATTTTTAATATATTTAAATATTTATGTTCAAAATGTCATTCTGATAAAATAACATTTTAAGTCTGTAGCAATATTTATATTTAAAAATTAATAAAAATTTTTAATCAATATAGATTAAATGTTCATTATTAATATTTTTTAAGAAAATATCAAACTTTTTTTACTTTTATTTAAAAACCATAATAATTGAAAAAATTATCGCCCATGAATTTGCGAAGCCGGTAATGTATTTCGCATCATCAAATTGCCCATTTTAGGTTGAATGCTCCCATCGGGATTCGAACCCGAGTCACCAGCTCGAAAGGCTGGAATGATTGGCCGGACTACACTATGGGAGCATATGTTGACCTGTTAAAGCAGCCCTGCCCAGATTCGAACTGGGGTTGCTGGCTCCAAAGGCCGGCGTGTTAACCGCTACACTACAGGGCTATCAAACAATCCTATATAAATAGTGTTGATACACCCGAAACAAGGATATCATATATATAATTTACAGCTTTAATGCTCTTGTTCTTATAGCCCCGTCTAGATTCGAACTAGAGTCACTGGCTCCAAAGGCCGGTATGATTGACCGCTACACCACGGGGCTTTAGTATCCTCATTGTGTTTGATATTAAAAACATTGTTTTTTTTCTAATGTCGTTATTGTTTTTTCTGGATTTTAGCCCATGTGTCTCGCAGATTAACGGTCCGGTTAATGATGAGTTTGTCGTTGGTTGTATCTGGGTCTATGCAGAAATATCCGAGACGTTCGAATTGAAATCTTTCAAAAGCCTTTAATTGTAAGAGATCTGAGTCAACTTTACAGGATCTTAAGATATCAAGAGAGCGAGGGTTCAGGAACTCTTTGAAATCCTTTTGTTTATCTGCTGATGGATCCTCGACAGTAAATAATCTATCATATAACCGAACTTCCGCATCGACTGCATGATCTGCTGAGACCCAATGTATCGTCGATTTGACCTTTCTTCCATCTGGAGCAAAACCACCCTTTGTTTCAGGATCAATTGTACAGCGGAGTTCAACAATGTTGTCTCCCTCTTTGATAACATCAGTACAGGTGATCAAGTAGGCATACCGGAAACGGACCTCTCGACCTGGTGCCAATCGATAGAATTTCTTTTGAGGTGCCTCCATGAAATCAGATCGTTCGATAAAAAGTGTTTTTGTGAAGGGTATCGTTCGATTTCCAGCCTCTGGGCGTTCTGGGTTACGTATTGCTTCAAGATTTTCTGTTGTGCCCTTGGAGATATTTTCGATGACAACCTTTAAAGGATCTAAGACTCCCATGAATCGGGGGCAGGTCTTGTTGAGATCCTCGCGTATACAATGCTCAAGGAATTCAAAATCAACAGTGCTATTCACCTTTGATATTCCGATCCTGCTGCAGAAGGTTCTAATGGATTCCGGTGAATATCCTCTTCGTCTCATTCCACTTATTGTAGGGAGACGTGGGTCATCCCACCCGTGGACATAGTTTCCTTTGACAAGTTCCAGAAGCATTCGCTTACTCATGATTGTATAGGTAAGGTTTAGACGAGCGAATTCTATTTGTTGTGGATGATAGATCTCAAGTTTATCAAGGAACCAATCATATAATGGTCGGTGATTCTCGAATTCAAGGGTACAGATCGAATGGGTGATATCTTCAATTGAATCTTCAAGTCCATGTGCCCAATCATACATGGGGTAAATACACCAGTTATCGCCTGTTCGATGATGTGTTGCATGGAGAACTCGGTACATGACCGGGTCTCTCATGTTCAGGTTCGGATGATTCATATCGATCTTAGCGCGGAGTACCTTTTCACCATCCTCAAAGACCCCGCCTTTCATTTTCTGGAAAAGATCAAGGTTTTCTTCAACTGTCCGATCTCGATACGGGCTGTTTGTCCCCGGTTGGGTCAATGTTCCACGGGTCTCACTGATCTCTTTTGCACCAAGGTCATCCACATACGCATAGCCTTTTTTTATGAGATCAACTGCGTACTCATACATCTGATCAAAATAATCTGATGCGAAAAATAATCGGTCCGCCCAATCAAAACCTAGCCATTTTACATCCTCAATGATGGATCTAACATATTCATCTTCCTCCTTAGCTGGGTTTGTATCATCAAAACGAAGATTACTTTTCCCGTTGTATTCTTCAGCGATGCCAAAATTAAGGCAGATAGATTTTGCATGACCAATGTGTAAATAGCCATTTGGTTCGGGGGGGAATCGTGTGTGCACACGTCCATTAAATTTACCTGTCTTTAGGTCTTCATCGATAATGTCTCGTATAAAATCCTTTTTTTCAGAGGAATCATTATTCATAGTATCTCTCTTATCTGAATGTAGAAATTCCCAGTTTACATCATGTTATTTGTTTTTTTCGAATTGATTTGTGGCTCTCGGTGCTCACAGGGTTTGTCAAATCTGGAAAACCTGATTGGTAGATTCCTATTTAACCTTTAAGATTTTTAACTAGGTTTGCTATTCAATCAATGATGGTAAATAAAGAACTTCTTAACCGGCTTACAGACCGGTTGATAAAGAACAAGGTTGCAATGGCATCGGCAGAATCATGTACTGGTGGTCTTATCGCTCATACTCTAACAAATGTTTCTGGGAGTTCATCGTATTTTGATCGAGGCGTAGTAACGTATAGTAACACTGCAAAGATGGAATTACTCGGTGTATCTGAGACGGTTTTACAACAATATGGTGCTGTCAGTGAACAGGTTGCTTATGCGATGTCAAAGGGTATTAGAGAACGATCAAAGGTTCATATTGGGGTTGCAACAACAGGTATCGCTGGTCCCACTGGTGGAACAAAGGAAAAACCAGTTGGACTTGTTTACATCAGCGTTTCAACAAAGGCTGAGACAAAGGTACAAAAATTCATTTTTAAAGGATCTCGACTTTCTATAAAGGAGCAGACCTGTGAAGAGGCTCTTCGAATGATAGAAGGAGTTTTGGATAAACTCGCGTGAGGATCCTATGATCTCTATTGATGGATCATATGGTGAGGGTGGCGGGCAGATCCTTCGAACTGCGGTTTCTCTTTCTATTCTTACAAACATTCCTGTGTCCATAACAAACATCAGAGCAAATCGTTCGAATCCCGGTATAAAACCACAGCATTACACGGCACTTTCCCTTTTGCAAAAATTAAGCAATGCAACGACAGAGGGTTTAGATATAGGCTCTTCTCATGTATCTTTCAAACCAGGAACTTTTGTCAGTGGTCGGTACCAGTTCGATGTTGGGACCGCTGGTAGTCTCCCACTTATCTGTCAGACCGTTCTCCCGTTGGCTTTACATATTGATGAGCCACTTGAGATCTCATTAGGTGGTGGAACAGATGTGAAATGGTCTCCATCATGGGATTACTTTACCCAAGTGTTCCTTTCTTTGGTCCAACAATGTGGGTTGCAAGTTGATACAACACTTGTCCGACGAGGATATTACCCTAAGGGTGGTGGTGATATCGTCTTGCGGATTAATCCATGTCAAAAACTTCAAGGGGTACTCTATGATAAACCTGCAGAGTATCATATCGTGAATGGGAATGTCCATCTTGGCATGCTTCCAGATCATGTTGGAAAAAGAATAGCGCATCAGGCTATCAAAGAATTGTTGAAAGAAGATCTTCAAGCAGATATCTCCATTGATTCTCAGATGACGCTTTCCCCGGGCACCGGGCTCACGCTTTGGTCCAGATCAGATAAAGGGATTGTAGGATGTTGTGTATTAGGTGAGAGAGGAGTCTCTGCGGAAACAGTTGCGCAACAAGCCGTATCAGAGCTTCTTAAGGATGTTTCGGTTGGTTCAAGTCTGGACGAGCATCTTTTTGATCAGATCTTGATGTATCTTGTTCTTGCGAAAGGGCAGTCAGTGGTTCTAGTACGTTCGTTAAGCAGTCATGCCCGGACAACAATGTGGTTGTTAGAAAAGTTCTATCCAGAAAAGACACTTTTTTCTATGGGACAACAAAACGATCTTGTTCAAGTAACGATACAGGGTATCGGGTAAAAAATCACCAATAAATCGTTAAATGACGTAACATACATCGACAAGTATATTAACGGGGGATGAGATTTATTCTACAAAAGGAAGTAGCCTAGAAAATAATCATTACAATCACGTTTATCCCTTCTTCCCCCTTCTTCCTTTGCCTCCTTTTATTTTAACAAACCTGTTATTACATATCTAGTGGTTCATATGATCCAATTGCCGTATCTTACCACGTACATAGCGAATAGAGACATATACAAGTAATAACGCTGAAAAAAGACCAAATAATGAACCAAGCTGCTCCAATGAAACAAGCAAATTATATGTCCCATGCATGAGCATCGCAGCAACAAAATAAGGCGCCACTCTGAATAGGGATGTATGATTCAAAAGTTTCTTACCATATCCATAACCAGTAAGAGCCGTGGCAGAAGCATGAAGAAGACAACCACCAACACTTCGAATGCTCATAAGGATTAAAAAATAGACAAGCCCTTCAGCATAGAAACCAATACCATACAAAAGATTCTCCGTAGCAGAAAAACCAAGACCAGCAACTGCACCAAAAATCAGCCCATCCTCCAGTTCCATAAGTTCCCTTTTCACTATCCTTGTTCGTAATGCCAAAGGTTTAACCAGTTCTTCAGCAAACGGTGCAATCATGATCGTGGCGATGATCTGCATCAAACTACCCTCACGTAAAGAAACGTTCACAGATGCATCAAGGGTTATCTCAAGGATCAAAGCAGCGATAATTGCGATACTGGCACCCCAGAGGAAAGAAACAGCAATTGCTCCCCAACGTTCCCTATGATATCGTTCAGTGTTACGTATCCATATCGCATAAATGATTGGTGGGAGAAACGCTGTCACTATCAGGATGATAAGTTCCTTATCGCTCACAATAAAACAAATAACATCATGGTACAAAAACATTTATCAATTTCACTGGGGCAGAAGCTCCGATTGGATGAAAACAATGTAGTATAAAAAAAACTGTAGCTATAAAAAATCAATCAAAAATAAAAAATATTCAATCACTATTTGAATACGAACACTATATTGTTTATCGGGTTTTTACGTCTTTAGAGCATTTAGCTTATGGTATGATCCAAGAACGATAGTACACTATCTTATGAATATTCTGTTAGCTCACGGGTAATATTTGATTTTACGAGAAACAACCTCGTATCTTAATAAGTATCTGAAAGAGAATATCTTGAGCATATGTTCGTGGCATGGATATTGGTAATGGATCTGACCACACACTTTCAGCATCATTACTATCTTTTACTTTCACTTTAACACTATAATCTCCTTGAGATGTCCAAATATGGGATTCTTGAAAGATATCACCGCTATTATAAGGGCCGACCCATCCGGAATCAGTACCGTCATCCCAATCGAAAAAATAATGGATCTGATCACTTTCAGGATCTATTGATACTGAAGAATACGTATATGAAATCCCCGTTTTTCCGGATGTTGGTCCCGAGGGTGTTGAGGGTTTATTCGGTGGTTCATTTGTTCCATCACTGATTGTTACAGATAAGGCGTTTGACCAAGGGCTTTCCTCAAGATGGGGTGTATCACGGGTTTTTACACGGACTTGATAGGTACCAGCAGAACTCCACATGTTATAATTCCCAACTGTTCCATTGGTTAAAATTCCAACCCAACCCGTGTGCGTTCCATCACCCCAATCAAAATAGACCTCCATTCCATCCCCATCAGGATCACTTATATAGGATTCGTAATGAAGATTTTCGTTGATCAATCCAGTAGTTGGGCCTGAGGGAGTGGTTGGTTTATTTGGTGGGTTGTTACCTCCACTTGATGTTCCATATGTTTTAAAGCAGAAATCCGGATCGGGGCTTTGTGTTGGATTGTGTATCTCCCATGAGGAGCCTAGATATTTCCATGCTTCACCATTAGCATACGGGTTCCCAGTTCCTACTAGCCAATTGAAGTTGTTATCAAAATCTGGTACTCCAACGGGATCCCATACTATGTAATAGGTAGTGCCTGGTGTAACTGAAATATCTGGGAAATTAAACTCAATCCATGAAACATTAGCCGAAATGGAGCTTGCGGACAAATATTTTAAGGTTAGATCTGGTCCTGTAAGGCTTGATCTGATGGATATCCTAAGGCCATCTGGTGCACCTCTCTTAAACATTAATAACTGTACCTTTGTAAGTTGTGAAATGGTTGGTATAAATGATTGGGCATAATAACCATTTTCAGAGATTGACCAGCTAATTCCGGAATTAACTGTTTGTTGTTGATCTAATGTGTCCAAGATTAAGGTTGATTCAAAGTTGTTATAGTAATTTGCCATGCTGTAACTGTATGAAAAATACTCTTCACAAGTTTCACCTGATAGTGTTTGCTTATAACTAAGCTCTTTTTCAGTGGGCAGACCAATCGTGAATCCAGATGTGAATATCAGCATACAAAAAACGCTTGCAAAAATTTTACTTGCTATTTTCATAGTATTCCCCCTTAAATAATAATACGAATGTGATCAAAGGATTTAGATTTTGTGTATAGGCGCTCTTGTGATTTTATCAGTGTGTCGTTAAACATTTAAGATAAAAACGGATGCCTCATCTCATTATGAAAATCCTTCATATCTCCGATATCCACTGTAACGAGGGTACGGATTTTAACAAGAAGATGTTTGCTAAAGGCTTAGACTTGGTAAATAGTGAGGAGGATGTCTCCTTTGTTTTTATATCCGGTGACCTTACAACAAATGGTCTTCTTTCTGAATATCAGATGGCAAAAGAAAATGTAGGTGATATAACCCACCGCTGTATCATTGTTCCAGGGAACCATGATGAACGGAACCTAGGTTATAAGCTCTTTCCTGAGTTCTTTGGCGAAGGAAGTTTTATCCACACCATAGATGACGTCAGTTTTGTAGGGCTTGCCTCTAGTGAACCTGATAAGGATGATGGCCGTCTTGGCAGAGCAAGGCATAAACTCATAGAGGAATCAGTGAAAGATGCAGAAAAACTCACCATTGTTGGATTTCATCATCATCTTATACCCGTTCCAAACTCTGGACGGGAGAAAAATATCATTGAGGATGCAGGTGAAACATTGGACATCATCCTAAAAAATCAAATACCTCTTGTACTGATGGGACATCGACATGTGCCCTATGGCGTAAAACTTCATAATACCATTCTAGTAAATGCGGGAACGCTCTCTTGCACCCGTACCCGTGCTCATTTTGGCAATACATTTAACACAATCACTATAGATAACAGCTCAATCCGTGTGCATGTGACTGAGATCCCTAGTGGTAAAAAACGATTGATGCTTGAATTCGATATCAATAATGGATCCTGTACAAATAACTTATATGAATGCTAATATCATCATAATAGGCGTGTTCTATCTGCTGCAGTAAGATACTCATGGGAAATGATTATGTTCTTCCCCCACCTTTTTGAACGTATCTAGCATTTATCATTACTGATTGAGAATATGTTTTATTTGCTTTTTAGATAGATTAATGAACCTTCCGGTATGGTATAAATTCAAAAGGTTTCTGAATTGTTGTTCACGGCGTTCTGACCAGTTCTTTTTGTTCCGAGCCTGTTCAATATGTATCAATTGATTCTCCATCCAATGTTGTTCTACCATGTTTTTTCACCATGTTCCATGCTACATTGTTTAGATTAAGTTGTTTTCAATTATATTTATAATTTTTGTAAAAATAAACCATATATGTCCTCTTTTCATGGAGCATTGTAATAATAACAATTCATTTTTTAAAATAAATACAAAATGGATAGTACTTTGTCCAATCAAAAAATATAGGTGTCCTACAGTGCGGTTTTGTTTTTTCCAATCAGATTCTGAACGAATGTTGATTTAAGGGCCATATTTTGCAATCTATAACTATTTTATTAGCAGAAAATCTATATATTTCAAAATGGTTTTTAGTATCAGGGGTAAAAATGAGAAAAATCGCTACAATGATAGCAATGTGTATGATTTTTTCAAGTAGTATTGGAGCTATTGCAACAAATATGTCTTTCCATTCTGATGTTTCCCTAAAAGAGATCGCTCAATATATAACCATTCCAACACCGAGTATTGACCAATATGATGAGACGTATCTTGATGTGAAACTTGCTGATGATACAACCTATTTTATGAGCATGACCCAGCCCGTCGTTCCAAAGATCATCCGGACCTTTGAACTCCCATTTGGGTCCACAGATATCTCGATCGATTTACAACTTGGTCCAACAACCTCAAAGGTATTGCAGGCTCAGATTCGACCTGCGCAGATTCCTCGGCCACTTTCATCGACGATTGATGTATCTCAACCGCTTGTAAAGGACCCAACCGTCTATCGAAAAGATGCGTTGTTCCCTAATACATGGTATTCATATCATGTTGGATGCGGGATCGATGATCAGTATCAACATGTCACCTTTGTCACTGTTGATATTTATCCAATCAGATATAACCCTGTTGAATCAACGATAACCATCCTTCAATCTGCTTCATTGAACATACAGTATAAAGAACCAGATACACAACCGTTTCCACAGACTCATGAGAATGATATGGTCATCATTGCACCCGCTGTCTTTTCTGATCTTCTCCAGCCGCTCATCGATCATAAGAACACAATGGGAGTTAATACATACCTGCAGACAACAGAAAACATCTACGCTGGATACAATGGTGTTGATAAACCAGAGCAGATAAAATATTTCATTAAGGATGCGATTGAAACACAGGGTATCAACTATGTTCTCTTGGTCGGAGGTCTTGATTCGCTGATAGCGGGGGTATCCCGTGATGACAAGAATCAGGGAAGTAAGGATTGGCATCTACCAGTTCGATACTCAAACCTCTATGCCGGTGAAGGCGATGACCCGGGGTACATCACAGATTTGTACTATGCGGATATATACAAGGAAGGGGGAGAGTTCGACAATTGGGATTCTGATGGTAATGGTGTGTTTGCCGAATGGGATGGATTCAGGAAGGATACCCTTGATTTGTACCCTGATGTCTTTGTAGGGCGACTTGCCTGTCGGAACGAGAACGAAGTAATAGATATGGTGAATAAGATTATCACCTATGAATCAATCCCTTCAGATGATACATGGTTCAAACGGATTATTACGGTTGCTGGGGATGCTTTTCAAGACCAACCCGATCTCAATATCATCTGGGATACAACCATATTACCCGATGGGAGATACACGATCAATGCACAAAGCAGTAATCCTGCAGATATCCTTGGTCCAATCGACATGGTTCATGTTACTATCGACCATGCAGCAGACTCGGTGGTAACCTTTGTTGAGGATGATCATCTTAAAACAGACACGTATCCCTTTGTGCCAATCGCTGAGATCACATCTCCTTCTGAAGGTGATATTCTTGGTGCAACCGATGTGAGCTTTGTTCCGCCTGAGGCGTATGATGGATATTATTGGGCACAGGTCGAATACACTGATGGTATCATGCATATACGTGGTAAATCCTATGATCCACAGCCCTATGGGAATGTAACCGATCTTCATCTATGGATAACAGATGAAGATGATCAGATTATCTTTGAGGCGTGGAGGAATAACATAGATGTCTACTATGAGGATGAATGGACTACTGGTGATAAACTACTCGACGGCAGAGGTGGGACCGCCTATTACATGCCGGATGATTTCGAAAAGGTGATGTTGTGGACGTCAAATGGAAATTGGGCGTCTCAAGCCGATGTCATCGATGCGCTAAGCCAAGGCAGTGGCTTCGTTCACTTCTTTGGGCATGCAAGCCCACGAACATGGGGTGACCAATACCCAGGTATACCTGGTGGACGTGGTGAGGCATCCGTTACTGGTCTGATAACATTCGACCCGTTCACAGGGCCACCGTTCCTTCCGATGAGCAAGATAAAAAATACCAATAAACTACCGATCGTTGTTGCAGGTGGATGCCATAATGGTCAGTTCAATGTTACCCTTCTTTCAACGTTACTCCAAAGACCCTATATGTGGACCTATGGGGTACCGGTACCAGAGTGTTGGAGTTGGTGGTTGACCCGACTGCCGGATACCGGGTCGATAGCAACGATCAGTAACACAGCTATGGGCTATGGGCTCCCAGGGAAAGAATGTATCAGTGGAGGTTTGAATGGGTGGCTTGATACCGAGTTCTTTCGACTCTATGCACAAGGGGATAAGGACACGGTTGGTGATGTGTATGCGAATGCTATTCACAATTACATAGATACCTTTGACATGGAAGATCCTGAGGATGGAGTTGGTCATGTGAAGGCTATTCAGGAATGGACGCTTCTTGGCGATCCAAGTCTTATGGTCGGTGGTTATTCCTAACCACTTTTCAATTTTTTAGGCTATAATAGCATTTTTTAATATGATTTCTTTAATTCCTCGTCTGGGATTACCATCATCAAGCGTTAACATTTTATTAATGGAACTAATACAATCTAGGTAATGAGGTGATTATGATATCAGATATCGCTATTGTGGAATATAAAAAAGCTGATCTCTCGAATTGCCTGTTGGTACTCGCGTTCCCAACAGTGGGGCTTATTAGCTCTATTGCAGGGCATCATATCGTTCAATCATTGAAATTGAAGGAAATAGGTGCAATACTCTCTCCTCAACTCATGCCAACTGCTGTGATCCATGATGGATACCCCTCGCCACCAGTTCGCATCTATGCTGGTAAAAAGGCATGTGGCTTTCATGGCTCCTGTGATCAGATAGCTGTTATCATGTCGGAGTTCATACCACCGTATGAGATCATGAAACCACTTGCTGATGAGATCCTTTCGTGGGCAAAGGAAAAAGGTTGCCGTATCATAACCGCTCTTGAAGGAACACATACGGAGGGTGATGTTACTGAGGAATCCCTTCAGGTCTACGGTGTTGCTAGCACGAGATCTATGAAGGAACTGATGAAGAAGTATGATATCCCTGAGACAACAGAGGGGATGATCACAGGGCTGAATGGTGTCATCTTGTATAGTGCTGCATTAGTAAAACAAGATGCGCTGTGTTTGCTCTCTGAGGCTCATATGGATTATCCTGATGCTCGTGCTGCAGCAAATATCATCTCAAAACTTGATATCATGCTTCCGGGTATCAAGATCGATGCGAAACCCCTCTATGAAGAAGCAGAGGAGATAGAACAGAAAATCCGTAAGTTCCTTGATCAATCAAAGCCAACTGCGCCTGCGCTTCCACCGATACCATCCAATATGTATCGATGATCTTTATATTGGTGGCATGTTGATTCATTATTCCAAGGTGTGCGGGATAGAGTAATAGATTTATTATAAGCGATATTATATCCGATGCTCCAACTTGATGGTGAAAAAATTATGAACGATTCTGAAAAATGGACGCTACCTGAAGATGTAAAACACGTACTTAAAGAACGATTCAAAGAAATGAAAGAGCCGGTCGTTATCGCGCTTTTCACAAAAAAAGGTGAGAACGATCAATTCAATCAGATAACCACCCTGTTCCTTCAAGAATTAGAACAACTTTCTGATAAGATACATGCTGAGTTCCATGAGGCTGGTGATGCAGCATCTAAAAAATATGGGGTGACCGGATCACCAACGGTGATGATCCAACCGGGCATCTACGATATTCGCTATCTTGGTGCACCGTTCGGTGAGGAAGGACGATCCTTCATTGAAGCGCTCATCATGGTCTCTCAACAAGAAAGCTTTCTAAGCAAGAAAAGTAAGGAACTCTTATCTTCTCTCAAGGAGAAACGTCATGTGAGGGTCTTTGTCACTCTTTCCTGTCCGTATTGTCCAGGTCAAGTGCTCAATGCATTCAAAGCCGCGATAGAGCGACCGGATCTGATACGAGCGGATTGTGTCGAAGCAGCAGAATACCCTACGTTATCGGACCAGTTTAATGTTGGTGCAGTGCCTGATACGGTCATCAATGATCTCTCCATAAGTAAAGGATTAGAACCAGAGGAATTGTTCATCAATGAACTCATCCAACTTCATTCCTTACAGCAAGAGATAGCTGAGGATATGGAGAATGAAGAGGTCATCTCCACAGATGTCATCATCGTTGGTGGGGGCCCTGCTGGTCTAACAGCAGGGATGTATGCGGCTCGAAGTGGACTAGATGTTGTGGTCGTTGAGAAGAATGTTGTTGGTGGGCAGGTCTCTATCACACCAGTTGTTGAGAACTGGCCTGGGTTCAAAAATATCCCTGGTCAGCAATTAATGGAGATGGTCTCAGATCAGGTCCGTCAGTATGTAACGCTTTTTGAAAATGAACCAATCCTTGAGATAAAGATCGGTAAAAAGATCGAGGCGATATCTCATTCACACCGGTTTATTGGACGGTCGTTAATTTTAGCTACTGGTGCTACGCATCGGAAATTAGAGGCGAAAGGTGAGGATCGTTTTGCTGGTCGAGGTGTAAGCTATTGTGCGACCTGTGATGGGAATCTATATAAGGGTAAAAATGTGGTTGTTGTGGGTGGTGGGAACACTGCTCTCACCGATGCATTGTATCTTCATAATATTGGTGCGAAGGTTACTATTCTTCATAGAAGGGATTCGTTCAGAGCTGAGCAGCATCTCCATGATTCTGTCGAACGAGAACATATTGATGTCCTCTGGAACTCGACTGTTGTGCGAATAACAGGAAAGGATACTGTTGAAAAAATTGTGGTAAAGGATGTTAAGACCAAAAAAGAAAAAACATTATCTGTTGAAGCTGTGTTTGTAGCAGTTGGTGAAATTCCGAACAATCAGTTAGCTGCTGATGTTGGGTTGAAGATCGATGAAACTGGTTTTGTTCAAGTTGATCGATTTGGACGTTCGAACATTCCCCGTATTTATGCTGCAGGGGATGTGACCGGCGGGGTCCGTCAGATAGTTACTGCTGTTGGTGAAGGTGCATCTGCTGCTACCTCTGTTTTTGAAGATATCAGCAAGCAGTCTTTGCGAAATGAGAAGAGTATATGATGTGTTTTAGTCGAGATCATCCGGGCCACAGACATCACAGTAAAAGGAGAACAAACCTCCTTTTCTCATTATTTTACAGATCCTGCAGGTTTCACCGACTACTGCGGTTTCTCCCTTTTCAATGATCCGTTTAGCGGAGATGTTTATCTCTTTAAGGATTTTTTTATCGATGATCTTTACTTTCCCTCTCTTTCCCGAGACGTATTGTGATACGGCTGCAGGGGTGACACCAAGTTTTTCTGCGGTCTGTTTCTGGTTTAGGTTGTATTCGTTGATCAGACTTGTTGCGATTTCCCTTCGAATGACCGGAAGTCCGTTCCACATCATGAACTCGCAAGGTGTTTGCCTCATACTATTACATACATATTAGAATACTTAAAATTAACCCCTGTTATTTTTTTTTACTGTTTTTATTACTACTAACTAAAATATTATTATATGGAGAAATTTTTATTATTTTTTCTGTAAATACGAATTTTTTATATACAACCTATGAAAATAACAGCTGTTAATTATTGGTGATATATCGGGGGCAAAAAAACACCATCGGAACGGTGAGAGCAAAAGAACGGATAGCGAGAACAAAATGGTGGGTTAAAGAAGCTAAGTATAAGATAGAAAAGTCCGATTTATAATCTCCTTTCTTTTTCCCCTTCCAAGTGCCTTCTTCTTCCCAAAAGCTTCGTTATCCAAAGCTCTTTGCCATTCTTTTACGCTTATTTAACGCCGTTAATCACATAACTCCTGTAAACGCTGTTAAAGGAATGCCATATGGAAGAATCCGAAATTTCGCACCCTTGCAAAATAGTTCCAACTATTTTTTATTGGTTTTAGCATAACCACCAATTATCCTACACGGTTGTGTATCTTTTCAAGACAAATGATCTGGATCTTTACTGCTATTGTTCCACCATGACCAGTACCTATCTCTATTTATTGAGAGTACCGTTCATATCTCCAAATGAAGAGACGACAAGTGTACCAGTTTTTTTTACCTATGTTGTACATTATCTTGATATTTCATAGCGTGTAGCAATGTTGCATCATACTTAGTTGGTCAAGGAACCATTGTATAGATCTTCTCACTGAATCCTGAGAGTTCAAGTATACGTTTCTGATTGTTTTTAAGAGGTTTCGGAAGCCATATGGATACCTTGCCATAACGATATCTGCGACAATATCAAAATAGAAGACATCACCTTCTGCAGGGCAAATGTAGTAGGTGTCTTGGTTTTCTGCTGATTCAAACTATCTATCGGTACCACTTGTGGATCAGATAATGCTTTTCTTACACGATGTTCCCAAAGAGTATATATCAATGCTGCTATCAACAATAGATAGCCCAGTGCTGCGATACGTTCAGGTTTCTTCAGGCAGAATGATCCTACCCAACTTGGGTTCTTAATGAATTTGAATATCCTCTCAACAGTACCCTGCCCCTTATATCTTTCCAATATATATCTAGAAGAATGTTTCTTCACATCCTCTAGACTTGTGATGAGAACAAAAAGACCGCAAAGCTCACGCTCCATCATATACATCTGATCGTTGCATTGTACCTTTCCTGAAAGATAGTAATTCATCTCTGATAGCGTCTTCTCATCCTTTCTTGGACGACCACATCCCTTTCTTTTCACTTTCTCAGTTCTTTCTACTATCTCCCAATCAGTGATATGATACTTCACACTATGTTCCTTTAAGAATCTCTCTTTTTCTCTCTGCATCACGCTTACATGCAAAAGGTCTCTTTCTCAATTCTAAAAGATCCTTAGTCACTGTTTTGTATTCCCCTTCAACAGCACGATCCAAAGTTTTCAACTTCCGTTTATCCTTCTGATCGGACTTGACGACAACAAACCTATAGCGTATACCATCGATATCTCCAGTCATTTCACATGAATGATACATCGCTGCTTTCTTCTCCTCTGATAGTGTTCCGATGGATACCCATGTGTCATCTGAGAATGCGTTTCTTTTCAGTTCTTCCTCAATGCTAAATGTTCCAGGTTACCGTGAGATAAAATCAATATGATATGTATCCATCAAATGAAGATTCGAAGTGGTCACCAGTGCACTATCTGCAACATACAATAAAAACTCTGAAACATCCTTCCCTAGAACAGATCTCAGTTCTTTAACCCAACGTCCATTAAGTGTTTTATCAGATTCATTCCCCTCTGTCACCTCCGCTAGAATAGGGATACCATCAGCAGTGGTTCCAACACCAAAAACAAGTTGTTTGAGATCTGGACGATGATCCTTGTTATGACCAAAGGTGACAGATGGAGCTGATGCTTCTAAGGCGGTGTTAGCATATACTCCTTGAAATGATCTTGATGTTGTATCACCATGGATCACAGTAGTCTCAAGTTCATGAACCTGGATAGCTTTATGCGACACAGCACTGAATATCTTCTGAGGATCCGCAGCCCATAACGCATCTAACACCCTTGCTGCACGATCATCATTGATCTCATCCAGATCAACATCAGGTTTCCAAGGTAAAAGAAGAGGCAATGCTTTATCTTCAAAGAAACTATCCATACTATACGGTCGAATGTTTACATCACCAAGTAAATTATGGATCATAAGACAAACAAAAGTCCCTACATCGATCTTAACCTGAGAATCGCCTGCATCAACTATCCTGTTAGTGGTATCAGCGACATCCATCTCCCCCATTATCTGTCCAAGAACCGGATAATAATCTGGTCTATGAGCTTGTCCGAGAAATAATTCAAGATCGCTTAAAATATGTTTTGTTATCGGAAACTCGGGGCTTTTTTGAATATGAAATACCATTTTAGCACAAAATATCGTGAAAAAATTGAATTCTCAGACAGGCTCCTATATGGAAGTATATCCGACATGCACCCATCCATCCAAACAGATGAAAGAACATAGTTTATTTAATGATATTGTCTGATATCCAACTAACCCAGTAAAAAAAAAATGTTACGTCACTTTCGTCAAGGGTGCGAAATGTCGGTTTATATACTAGGAACCCAAATTTTTAAAAGTAAGCATTTATGTGAGATCTATGTGTGGGAGCTTGACACATTGTACGATGAAGCTCGTGTGGAGTGGCCTCGGTTTCAGCATGATCTCTGGCATTCTGGTTTGTATTCCTTTGAACAGTAGATAAGAGTTATTTTGCGGATTGATTATTTATTGTTAATTATGATTACTGTTCGTTTGTAATTATTTTTAAATGATAAATAATCACAGATACGATGTTAACCCTCTGAAAACCTTATTTTTCTAATGCTCTTTTCAGACTCATCTTAGCATTAGGGACCGTGTCAAAATCATTAATATCATCTGGATCTATCCATCGATACTCTGTATGTTCCCAGTCCAAACGTATCTGCACATCATGAGCAAGTTCCACCTTGACCGGATGGACTATCCAGGATCTTTTAGCAGATGGATCTGTAAAACTATAGCTTCCTCCGATCGAAATTGATCTAATGTCCATTTCTTTGATGCCTAGTTCCTCAAAAAGTTCTTCATACACTTTCTCTTTAATCGATATAATCTCATCAAGATATCCAGCAACTGTGTTCCACTTCCCTTTATATGTGAGAACATTGTCACTTCTTTTTAACAGTAAAATCCTACCTTTAAAACTGATGAACACGGTGATAACTGGTGCAGTATCTGAATGGGTATAATCGATCCGTCCATCTGGAAAACGTGGTAGTTTCTTTGCAAACGATTCAATCAAATGGTATATCTTTTTTTCATCGGTCATTAACTTATTAATCGTGCATCTACTTTATTAGAATATTTTTGTTTATTTATCAAAAAAGCCTAAAAATTGAGTAGGAGAATAAGCAGGGAAGGATGTTTAAGACTCCTTCCAGTTGAACTTGACCTTTTTCCAACGTGGTGGCATTTTCTTGCCAGATTTTGTTTTATGTTCTTCAATGGGCACATATCTGTAGCCATATTGACCGATCTTGCTGTGTTCCATATGGTCTTTCACCTCCGTCTTCTTTCTAACACTGTCTTCTCACTGATTCTATATAAAGGAAGGCTGTAAAAAAACCAAAACGAAAAAATGACGGTAGAAAAAGGAATAAAATATTATACTGAATCACTGAATTTCATAGTTTGAAGATATTTGTTCTTCACATCTTTCAGTTTTAACTCAAGGTAATACTCATTAGAGATGAAAAATGGATGTTTCAAATTTCCTTTTGTGAATTCTTCTTCGAATTCCGTTTGAAGATGTTTGATGAAGGATTCAGCGGTTTTATTGATAACAAGATCAATGAGTTCCTCCACGTTGGGGTTATCGTCCTTTTCTTTATACCAATCTAGTGTTTCTTTTATGATTTTCTCCTTTTTATCCGTAACACATTCCCATATGTGAAAATAGCTTATTCTATTTAAATTCATTCCTTTAAGGAGTTTTTTTATGGCTAATCGTCGAAGAAAGATGCAGTTAGTGACGTAAGGAAAAATACAAATATTAATATCCTGTTTCAAATAAATGGGGCAATAATAAAATGAAAAAAAATGAATTCTTCACAATTTTAGGTATATTATCGATGATTTTTACCGCTTTCTTTGCAGGAATGCCCTTGCAATCAGAAGCAAACTCGAGCACATTCACAATTAACGTTACACAAATTAGATTTCTTGATCAAACAGAGCTTGACCAGAGCGCCTACTTCATTTTTTATTTACTTGTTAACGGTGAAATAATTTTGGAACAAAAAGATGATTCGGTGCCTTATTCATTGGATCCTGGAATTTCCCAGATAATTTCCTTCCCTGAAGCTGCCACGGAGGTAACAATCATAATGCAGCTTGCTCTTACTGATTCATCAGGAACCTACCCCTGTGATCTCACAGGTTCAACAAGCGATGAAACCTTTGCGGTTATAACCTATGATGTGAACACAGGTCATTGGACCGGTGATGATTACCTTAATGATCCAAGTGGGTATGGACGATTGAATGGATGTGATGATGGAAGCATCTATGATACGGAATATGATTGTGAACTATGGTTCTCAATATCACAAGATGATCCAGATGGTGATGGTATTCCAACATGGGTGGAAGAAGAGATCTATGGTACTGACCCTTCTTTGAATAATGCTGGTGAGGATTTAGATAATGATGGTGTTCCTATTGAATGGGAATGGAAATGGGGATATGATCCACTAGCAGCTGAAGATCATGCGACTTTGGATCCAGATGATGATAGTCTCACCAATGTGGAAGAGTATCTTGTCTCAACTTTTGATTCAGATCCATTTAGAAAGGATATATATCTTGAATTAGATTGGATGGATGAAGGGCCCGATGGGCAAACATTTGAATTTCCTGCACTTTCAAAACAGTTACTTAAGAATCCTTTTCACCGACGTAACTATGTCTTCCATGTGGACACCGGTTTTCTTGGTGGTGGTGAGCTTGTACCCTTTGACGAAAAAATTGATTCCAACGAACTTCTTCAGATATATCAGGATTATTTCATGCATGGTGGTACTGAATCCTGGAAGCGGGGGATCTTTCATTATGGCATCTATGTGTATGATTGTACACCAAAAGGATATGCGTTCAGCGGAGATGTTGAACCGTATTGGGGATATAACCCCGGTACCAATAGTTTCATGATCTCAGGGGATAGAATGCAACAATATGGTAGGCGATTTGCTCAGACCGTTGAATATTATTATGGTTCAGCGACCATGCATGAGATGGGTCATAACTTTGGTTTTCGATACGGTGATCCTTTTGGTGTCGACGCACAACTGAGTAAATATCCTTGGCAGATCATGTATTATGTATATCGGAATTACAAGAGCATTATGAACTATCGATATACCTACAAGATCTTTGATTATTCCGACGGGACTCACGGATTTCTAGATAATAATGATTGGGATACTATCGATCTCTCCTATTTTGAGAACGATTAAATTCGTTCTTCTTTCAATTTTCTAGCCGGTAGAATTAATTAATGGTTAACCATATCAGAAAAAAAGGTTAACCATGTTCTTTGATATCGCCTTTATCATCCTCATTTGTTACCTCATCATGGTCATATCCATTGGGGTTTTCACAAGAAAAAAGGCACTAACGACCACTGGTTTCTTCCTTGCAGACCGTAACATCGGATGGAAAGCACTTGCTGCTACGATAACCGCAACCACCGTTGGCGGATCAGCAACCATTGTGGCCGGAGGACGAATATTCCAACTAGGGCTACCGGGTCTTTGGTATGATATTGCGGGAGCAATCGGGTTGATAGTTTTAGGCTTATTTCTTGCGAAAAAGATCAGAGCTACTTCGCTGATCACCTTACCTGATATCGCTGGCTCTCTTTATGATACAAAGGTACGCACTGCATCCGCCATCCTCATCGTCATAATAGAGATTGCATGGATCGCCCTGCTTATACAATCATCAAGCCTTATTCTCTTAATACTTCTCCCCGTAGACTACCTCATTATCCTTGTGTTCACAACAGCTATCTTTGTTGCATATACCCTCATAGGTGGCCAATACGCTGTTATTTACACAGATATCATCCAGTTTCTCATCATGCTGGTAGGTATCTGCTTCCTTGCTGCACCATCCCTGTTATTTAAAGCAGCACCCCATCTTCATTTGATACCCTCAACACAGCTTCGATTTCCCATAAACGAGAACCTTAGTCTGCTTAGCGTCATATCGATCTTTTTCATGATGTTCTTCCCACATGTTGTTGGACCAGACATCTACTCAAAGGTCCTTTCAGCAAAAGATGAAAGACATGCGCGAACTGGATCAATATATGCCGGGATATTCAAGCTCATATTCGCCATTGCTATAGGTATCATTGCTTTAACCGCAACAGTACTCCCAGGGATTCAGCAATCCATAACAAACCCATACATGGCGTTACCCCTAGCCGTATCAACATTACATCCAGTCCTTGCGGGTATTATTCTAGCTGCGTTCATCTCAACGATGATGTCATCCGCAGACTCCTGTTTGCTCTCTGCAGGTACCATTCTCAGTGTTGATATCACAAAAAAGAATACGGTCCGCACCTCACAAATAGGAATATTATTCATAGGGGTTGCTGCTCTTCTCCTTGCGCTGTACCATAGTCTTTTAGGAAGCATCCTTGACACATTACAACTAGCATACACTGTGTTCACCGCAGGTCTCACTCTGCCAGTGCTCTTTGGATTCTATAAAGAGAGAACAAAAGTGACTACAACTGGGGCCCTGTGGAGCCTTGTCCTGGGAGGTGGCGGTTCCTTGATCTTTCTTCAAATAAAACCATATGATACCTACGCGGTGATAGTAGGTCTCATCCTTTCATTTATACCCTTGGTGGTGTTTCGAAATGGATAGCAAACGAAATAAAATCCTCCGTTTACTCAAACAACATGACATCCTTTCCGGTGAAACCATTGCTCAAAGCCTTGGCATCTCTCGACCTGCGGTCTGGAAACACATTCAGATCTTACAAAAAAAAGGATACAAGATAGCGTCTTTACGCCAAAAAGGATACAAGCTCCTAGCACTCCCAGAGATACCCGTTGAAGAGATCAAGGCTCGGTTAGGCTCAGAATCACTATGGAATACGATGCAATGCTTTTCAGAGCTCCCTTCAACAAATGAACATCTCAAAGAACTAACAAAAAAGAACCTGCCTGAAGGAGTAGTGATCATCGCTGAAACCCAAAGCAAGGGAAAAGGAAGAAAACAACGACAATGGATCTCTACCGAGGGGGGCCTTTACTTCTCTGTACTTCTCCGACCACCGTTACCACCTCAAAAAGCGATGCTTGCGACCATGGCGACATCAATCGCAATGGCGAAAGCAATACGAGAGACCACAGGGATACAGGTGAGAATAAAATGGCCAAATGACCTCCTGTATGAGGGTAAAAAGATCTGTGGTGTGCTCACAGAACTTTCAGCTGAAATGGATCAGATAACCTATATGATCATTGGTGTTGGCATCAACGTCAATAACATGATACCTGTGGAACTCTGCTCATTTGCAACCACATTACAAGCGATAGGGGGTAAAAAGATATCATTAGCTGATCTTTTAACAAGCTGCTTATCTAATCTAGATATCTGGTATGATCATGTTAAAAAAGGAAAACAAAAACTCATCTTTAACACGTGGCTAGAGTATACAGATACCATTGGAAAAACCGTTCAAATACGAGATGCAACATCGACAATAACTGGTCTTGCAAAAGGGATCACTGAGAACGGTGGATTGATACTTGAGACAAAAGAAGGAACAAAACAGATTGTATCCGGAGACATTAGTTATATCAATCTATGAGAGTTGGTCTGCCTTGAGGGCTGAACCCGTTGTTCGGCTCATAGGGGTTGAACGCAGGATCAGCATACAATGTTCTCACATAATATGTTGGAGGGACCGTATCCACCCTTTTTTCACCGCGCAACGCTTCACCAATGCTGAAATCATCGATGATCAGATGGTTCTCAAGAACCTCAAGACCGGCCTCCTGCCCTGTCTCTCTTGTGGATCCAACAAAAGCGTTACAACCTGCATGAAGCATCGTCAATGCGATACTTGTAAAGGGATATAATCCATCGATCCGGCCCATTAAACAAGCAGAGGTCAGAAACACACTTGGTCGCCCGTACACCCAATCCTTTGCATGTGCAACATCTATCGACTTACCATACAGATCCATATTATAAAGACTTGGTGTGAACCAGAACCAGTCACCATGACCAAGATATTCAATATAATTCGCGGAAACATACGTACCAAGTTTCTCAGCAGATTGTCTACTGTTCCGCAAATCACCATACACTATCGGATCAAAACCATAGTCAGTTATCTCTTTTGAATACGGGATCTGATGAAAGATACCACCTGTTTCCCCATAACCCCCGCCGAAGATGAAACTAAATGATGTGAACCATTCCATGTCGTCCTCTGATGCGCCGCAGAGTTGTTCATAGAAAAATGTCCTACTGATAAGAACGGACACGTCCATGGTATCATATCCAATAATTCTGCCGACGGAAAGAGAATGATTCAGACTATACGGGTTGTCTGAGGGGAGTCCTTTGTCGACAAGATTTCCCTGTGATGGTTGATAGTAATACATGGGGATCATATTGGTATCGGCAAGGACTGCTAACCATGCAGGTCCAGAGAAATAAGAATCACGAAGATCGTTTTCCTCAGCAAGGGTCAGGTTTTCAAGAAGGGCATCGATCGTCCTATTCACTTTTTCATTGTTATACTCATGTAATTGTTCCTCATACCAAGGGCCTGTTGATGTTCCAAAAGCCTCCGAAGCGTATTGCTCTGTTGTAATTTGCCATGACTCATCAGCTAGTATGATGCCACCATGGGCACTGGTAAGATACGCTGTGTTCAATGAAAGATTAGGGATAAGAGGGAAATGAGGAGTAGATTGTTTATCCTTCTGTATCACTAGCTTAACTTGTGCATCAACCATGGAAATGCCACGGTACAGGAAGAACCCACCTTGGAATCCATGAAAAACGGTCAGATCAACTGAGTACGTACCCGGTTTTTCCACAATAAAACTGTGTCCAAATGCTTTCCCGTTTTCATACCCTGGTGTTTTCGAATAAGATATAACATCTCCATCAGGGTCCGTTACTGTCATACTGATGATTGGGCTGCATCCTGAAATGAACGACATTGGTCCCTTTGATAAGACAATGGATGCCTCACAGGTAATGTGGATGATACCTGATGGAAGGTCGAATTCTTGGTGAATTGAATCTGAACCCGTGAGTTGTATCTTTGCCCCTGCTCCAATGATCTGTTTGTTTGAAACATTGTATAGATATGTCTCGATCGTATGGTCATCAATGATTGGTTGTTGTATATCTGATGGGTTTGTAAGGGTTATGTAATTGAGCGAACCAAATCGATTTTTTATTGTCGAAAGCACCGTGTTCTGTATCTTCTCTGATGAATCAAGGGTGATGCATTCAAATCCAGTGAATTCGGAGGGGGATATATCCCCTACGAGATAAAGTGTTGAAACCTTTAAACGTGCTAAAACATCCTGTAAGATGGTGCTATCTCCTTCATATGGTAAAATGGGAATATGTAGATAGCTAGAAAGAGGGCTTATTTGCAGAGCTTGCTCATAGCTTTCTTCCCCTGTAAAGGAAATTATCAATGCTTCTGCTGATTGAGGATAATATGAATCGGCTAGTGCTATTGCAATATCTGTTGGAGAACCAACAAATGATGTTGTTGGATAGGATGAATTGATGATCCCACCAATTGAGATAATATGAGGATCACGACTTGTAACATTTTGGATAAATCTTTTCTGTGCTAGTGAAAACGTATCGTTATGTGCGATAAGGAATGGATGAAGTATTGACTCATGTTCTGTATAATAGCATGCTATAGAAGAACCAAGAAGACTATAGAGGGGATCTCTGTCAGACACAACAATAATATTTTCACCCATTGAGCTCTCAAGGATTTGCTTCATCTGTGCCGCAGATGAAACTGTTTGCACTGTTGTAACCTGTTGCAAGACAATAATGGCAAAGAGAATAAGAACTATCAATCGAAAGAAAAGATTCTTCATATCATATTTTATAAAGACATACTTTTAAAAATCTTCCTATGGTCAAACGCCTTTGTTTCTCCCTTCTTGGTCTGTGGCCATACTCCAATACGAAAGATTAAAAAAGACAACGTGTTTTTTTAATTGGTTAGGAATCATGGGATGTCCCTATTTCATTGATTATGCAAGAGAGTGTGTGGAAGATATTCGTGCGTTGCCTGAGGAGACAATAACCCTCTGTGATTCAGATTCATATACACAATGTCCTTTTTATTTATATGAATACCCCACAGCTTGCTGTGGGGATGCGAGCGTTAGAGTATTAAACTAATAAAACTTGCTTTTTCTATGGATGGCCTTGAAAGAG
>CAYPIF010000050.1:0-26893 GCA_964410735.1 uncultured Thermoplasmatales archaeon | reverse complement strand
AAGTAATGAAAAAGTCTGGGCTGGTATTTTTAGGAGTGCATCACCATCCCATCTCAACCGCGAAATGAGAAGTTTCCCCAGACTTTCCTTCTCCTTTCCTATGAATGGGGGCTTTGTCTCTAAATTCATGTTTTTATTGTAATTTATAGTCAACAACCAATCAATTAGGACTTATGAACATAAAAGATATCATACAAAAAATAACCAAATGATACGTCCTAAGTATTACGTACTTAACTATAGGTGCAATACAAATAATTTAGGTGCAAGATTGAATAAAAAGGCAAAGCCATGAATGGGATACCATTATTTAATCAATGAGTATAAACTATAAGAAAAGATGCGCAATAAAACCATTGAAATACGATAGTACCACTAAAGGCAATTAGTTCATCTATACATTAGGTATAAATAATCTCCACTTCCAGAATGTATACCTCGTCCACGGGCCAATCCTGCATGAAACCATGTTTTGTCTTTGTCTCAACAGATGCAATATCTCTAAGTACCTCTATGCCCACAATCACTTTTCCAAATGCTGAATAATTACCATCAAGACGATTTTGAGCACCGTCACAGATAAAAAACTGATTGGTCGCACTATTCGGATCATTTGTCCGTGCCATTGAGATTGCTCCATCAACATGGGTCACCTCAGGGCTGATCTCAAGTTCAATAGGGCCAAAGGGACTTTCCTTATTAGTCCCATTACCATAGTAGCCTCCTCCTTGAATGACAAAATCATCGATGACACGATGGAACACAAGCTGATCAAAGAAATCGATGTCTGAAAGCCTAATGAAATTATTCGTCGTGATCGGCATCTTTGATTGGTACATCTCAATCATCATCGTGCCCATAGAGGTCTTCATCCGTGCAATTGGATTTCGTTCAAAGGAATCAATGGAACTAAGCGGGGTTATGTCAAATTTAATCCAAGGGATAACAAGACCCAGGGATTCTATCTCCATCCGCCCAATAACAAAATAAACGCTTGAGGATGTACCCCAATAGTTAGAGGATAGTTGATCAAAAGAATTATAGAATTCAAGGTTTTTTTGTCCCTCAAAGATGTTGTTATTTGATATGAGATTACCGGTTGACCGATACAGAACTAGATTAATTCCATTTCCCGCAATCGTGTTACCATAAACTAAACAGTTTGATGAGGAGCGGATATCAACACCTACATCATTGTTTCGAATTTCATTTGATATGATCATACAGTCCGTCGATCCCTCAGAGAGAAGGATGCCGGCCTCATTATTTGTGATAACAGTGTCCGATACAACCAATAACTCCGTGGAAATCGTTAGGATACCACATCCATCTAAATCTGTTTCATCAGAACCATTCTGAAGCGTAACATTCTCTATGAAGATGGTATCACCATTTTCAATTCTGATAACAGAATCAAAGAGACCTCCATCAAGAATGGTCGATTCTTTGCTCTCACCGAGTATCGAAACAGATTGAAAAAGTACGATATTTTCAGAGTAGAAGCCATTAAATACAAAGATACTTGCACCTTCCGCAGCTGCATCGACCGCATCCTGCACATGCTGATATGGATGATCAATTGATCCATCCCAGGGGCCAGTGACATTATCATCATCAACATAGATGATCCCAGTATCCCCTGTTTCTTGAGACACCCCAATTGGGATAAGACCAACTATTAAAAGCATAACTGATACAAGCACGAAGAGTTTTTGCTCCATTATTCTCCCCGATAAATAGTATCAAACTCACCACATTTAAATGTATCTGTAAAATAAAAATCGAAATGGTGCGCCAATCGGTGTTATTGAGGTGTATCTGCTGGTTGATTTAAAGGAATCGTGAATGAAAAGGAAGAGCCTTTACCCAACCCTTCGCTTTCAACCCAGATACGACCACCATGACGTTCAACGATCCGTTTGCATATCGAAACCCCCAGGCCACTACTATCGAAATCATGACGGCTGGGGTCCGCCTTATAGAATTCATCAAAGACTCGTTCCAACTGTTCTTGGGTCATCCCGATTCCTGTATCAGTAACTGTAATAGTAACCGAGTTTTCCGATTCTTCCGCATTGATTAATATTCTTCCACCGTTTTCGGAATATTTCACTGCATTGTTGAACAAATTGTTAAAGAGTTCATGCATTCGCAGCTTATCAGCACTTAGGGTAATGGTCTCAGGAACCATGGTTTCAACATGGATATCCTTACTTTCAAACATGATTTTATTTGCACTGATGACCTCATTGAGCTCCTGTAAGAGATTTGTATGCTCAAACGTGAACTTTGTGTTTGGGGAATTCAATCGAGCTAATTGTAATGTTTTGGTTACAAGATTGGTCATATATCCAACATTCCTATTGATGACCGTTAACATTTCCCTGTATTTCAGATCCTCCTCCCGTTTTTCTAAAAGAGGGACCAGACTAACCAAAGGACCAAGGGGATTTTTCAGATCATGACCCAATTGATTGACGAACTCATCCTTTTGCTTTAGTAATCGTTGTATCTCTTTCGTACGATCATTGACCGTTACCTCAAGATTTCTGTTAAGGAATTTTAATGTATTTTGTGCACTCACCAACTCCTTATTCTTCATCTCCAGCTCTATGGTTCTTGCTTCGACAGTTTTCTCAAGTGATTTGTTATAATCCTCAAGCCGCTCAGAATATGATTTAAGATTGTAAGACATCCTATTGAACGCTGAGGCTAAGGATCCGATCTCATCGTTTGATTTTATATCGATAGTATAACCAAGTTCTCCTGAGCTCATCCTCCTGGTACCATCCATCAATTTATCCATTGGTTTTGAGACAAGGCGGCTGAAAAGGAAATAGGTGAAAATAAAAAAACCGATCATGAAGACGCTGGAATACAAGAAAGATTCCAAGATGATGCCAACGGTCATTTGATGGATAGAATCCATAGACACTAAAAAGAGGACAGAATAATCCTGTCTTCCCCATTCATCATAATACGGTTGAAGGATCTGTGCATATGAATTATCTGAACCATCCAGCATTGTCGTTTGGGAATAATCATCCAAATGCTCTAGTACCTGTTGGCCCTCAACATACCGTTTCCCATTGGTTGTTTCATCATATTTGCCTAAGTTAAGTTCATTTGAATCAAAAACAATACGCCCATCACTTGTCAAAATCGATAATTTCTCAATATTGCCATTTAAGGATAAGGTATCATAAACAATCTCTGTAAATTTGTAGAAACCGGCATCATAAAGCAGATTATAGTTCTTAACCAGAGACGAAGATGAAAGACTTGCAAATGATTCTGCATTGGTCAAAAGTTCATTTCTTGCAGCATTCGTTTCTTTTTCAACGAGCGTGTATGTACTAATAGCTAAAAAAAGGAGAAAACCAACGAATAGCGGCAGGAACAGTTTTACCCGTAGACTCTTAATCTTTTTCTTCATTGCATGCATCCCACGCTTTTTCTGAGATCAACCAGCAGTAGGGAGTATCAGTCTATTCAATAAACACCTCAAATATGGTTATTCAATCGTAATCTCTTCGACTTTTATATTCAAATCCGCCCGAGGCGTCCAATCAAGCTCTTCGATATATGCATAATTGCCATCAAGACTATACAACGGGACCCAGGCCACCTCATTCATCGCAATTGAAAAACCCTCTTGCATAAGTTCCAGTCTTTCTTCAAGGTCCATAAGCTTTGAAACGTTCTCACCTATCTCATCCACCAGATCGTTTGAATAATATCCTAGATTATATGTCCCAATACCCTTCTCATCATCAACGGATCTAAGAAGATAATCAAAAATCTCACCACCATCAGCTGTCGCAGCAAGCCAACCAAGGATATAGAATTGTGAAGTTCTGTTTAGTATTTTGTCATAGAACTCATCAGGCCCTAACGGATTCAAGGTTGCGTTTATTCCAACCGCGGATAATTGATCAGCGAGAACCGTGCAAATCTCCATACTCCCCTTATCATCAGTACAATCAAAGATGACAGGGAAACCATCATCATATCCAGCCTCTGCCAACAATTCTTTCGAAAGATTACCATCATAGTCCAATCGTTCAATATCAGGATTATACCCATATATCATTGGTGATACGAATTGTGTCGCTGCTGCTCCAAATCCATTCAATTCATCCTCAATGATACTATCGATATCAATAGCATGATACACCGCCTTTCTCACCAGTACATCAGAGAAGGGATTCTTTTGATCACCATACCCAACACTGCCATATACCCTAAAATCATAACAAATGTAAAAAATAGTAGGTGATGTAATCGTTTTGATCTCAAGACCTTTGGTATTCTTCACTTCATCATAGTAGTCCGATTTGAAGCTAGATAAATCAATGGTGCCATTAAGAAGCGCATTCTTTTTTTCTTCCGAATCCTCGATTATATTAAACATAAATCTTCGGATGTCTGGAGGACCCTTCCAATAAAGATCATTTCGTTCGAAGGAAATTGATGTTCCCTCAACATAATCAACCAATTTATACGCTCCAGTACCAATTGGCCAGTGGATATCGGTCTCCTCCTGATATCTTTTTGATACGATAAAAACATCTAAAAGATTGTTCAAAAGAATCGGATACTGTTCCTTTGTAACAATGTCAACTGTTAGGTTATCAACAATGTTAACTTCTGAAACAGCTGTAAGAAGACCTCGCAGGTCATTGTCCTCATCCTCAATGATTGAATCTATCGTATATTTAACATCCTCAGCGGTAAGAGGATACCCATTATGGAACGTAACACCATCCCTCAAGGTGAATCTCCAGGTAAAATCATCTGGATTAGACCATGTTCTCGCTAAACCAGGTGTCAATCTCATGGAATCATCAAGTTCGACCAAACTGTTGAACATGTTTGAATTTATGGACATAGTATCAGCATCATATGCTTCAATCCAGGGGTAAAAACCCAGGGTATCACTTGAATACCCAATCACATATTCCTTCTGCCCATCGTTTTCAGCGGTCTTACTGATGCAACCAGAATGGATCACAATTACTCCAATTAAAAATAAGATACCTACTTCCTTTTTTCTCATGTATCATCCCACCTAGCAATTAGCTTATTTATAGCTTGCTCACATTTATTAAACATTCTATTTTTTAAGGTCGGTCAAAAAATGTGATTATGCATCAGAAATACTGAGCGGAAAAATACTTTTATTTATACAAAACAACGAATAAAAATAAGACGACTCTACGTGGACCGAGGATTCTTTGATTCAAAATCAATCAAATTATTCAACAATATGCATCTCACATACATTATGCCTGCAAGTAACATCTCAACAGTGAAACAACTACTACAAATCACTCCAGCACCACACATAATCACTGATTTCCCCATGAAAGACATCAGTTTTAATCTAATCATCGTGGAAGACGAGGAGAAAGATGGAAAAATAGTGAAACGAGCCTTTGCCACCAATGAAACCTATGATGAACAAGATGTTGATCTGACTGAACGATTATTCTTTCTGTATGGTAAACGCTGGGGGATCGAAACCAGTTACCGTGTGAAAAAACACTCCTTCCTTCCAAAAACCACTTCAAAACATTATCTCATCAGATTATTTTATTTCCTTTTCTCAGTGCTCCTCTACAACCTGTGGATCCTTGCGGATATATTACTCTGGCTTGCTATCAAAGGATATGTTGGCAGTGATCATATAGTGACTTCAAAGTTATTCGGAACAATTCTTTACACGATAGATACACAAGACATTTAACGAGAGCAGTACCTGCTTCTTATGCTGTTACCGATCAGTATTGGACAGAACGATTTGTTAACGATGTACGATTGACATCAGTATTTTTCAACTCATTTTTCCATTCCCACATCAAAATAAGAGTTTGAAAGGTTTTTTAAACAATCTATCATTCCCCAGATTTGCAGATACAACGTTACTTTCGGAGGTACTGTATTCAAGATAGATTTTATATATGAAAAGCTGTATACTGGCATACTCTTCTCGAGTAGGTGACCCTATGGGCAAAGGAATTAATGCAGCGCGAAAGCTAAAAAATGATAGACAAGAACTACGTTGGAGCGACCGATATTACAAAAAACGCGTTCTCCACCTTAAAGAAAAAGCAGATCCGCTTGAAGGAACAGCGCAAGCAAGAGGAATCGTCATCGAAAAAGTAGGGATCGAAGCGAAGCAACCAAATTCCGCTATTCGAAAATGTGTCAAGGTTCAACTTATTAAAAATGGACGGCAAATCACTGCATTTGCCCCCGGTAATAACGCTATTAGTTTTATTGATGAACATGACGAGGTCATGGTTGAAGGAATTGGAGGAAGAATGGGAAGAAGTTATGGTGACATCCCTGGAGTTCGATTTAAAGTTATAAAAGTAAACGATATCGCCCTTCAACAAATGGTGAAAGGAAAAATCGAGAAAGCAATGAGACGATAAATATGACCGAAAAAAAGAGTGAACAACACATTATGCATTTTTTCCCGTCGTTATCAAAATATGATTTAAGTATAGTGAAAGTCGAAGACCAAGGACTTGCAAAATACATAAACCTCGACACCGAGAATATCTTAATAGGGGCAGTATTTGCCAATAAGATGTTTGCAAAAGCTAAGGTCCCCGTCGTGGAGCGACTTATCAACAATATCATGCGAACAGAGAAATACAATGGAAAAAAGGTCAAGGCATATAAAATCGTCAGAGATGCGTTTGACATTATTGATAAAAAAACAAAGAAAAATCCGCTCCAAATCCTAGTGGATGCGATTCAAAATGCAGCACCTAAAGAAGAAGCGACACGATTACGTTTTGGAGGTATCCTTGTACCAAAGGCCGTTGATACATCACCTCAAAGACGCCTTGATACTGCATTACGAAATATCTCACAAGGATCGGTCAATGCATCCCATAAAAACAAGAAACGAATGGAAGCATGCCTCGCTGATGAAATCATGAAAGCTGCAGGTAATGATGTAACCTCTTTTGCTGTTTCAAAGAAGAACGAGCTGGAACGAGTTGCAAAATCTGCTCGCTAGGACTGCTCAACGATGAATATACTAATGGAGTGTTAGTATGGGACGTAAAGAAGATAATATTGCAAAAGCTAAAAATTTAATGAATAAACTCGATCAAATCAGAAATATTGGTATCGCAGCTCATATCGATCATGGAAAAACAACGTTTTCTGATAACCTTCTTGCAGGGTGTGGCATGATGAGTGAAGACCTTGCAGGTAAACAGCTCGTACTTGATTACGAAGGTCAAGAGCAAGAGCGTGGGATTACAATCAATACTGCATCCGCATCTATGGTACATACATTCGAAGGTAAGGATTATTTAATTAATCTATTAGACACACCAGGTCACGTTGACTTTGGTGGTGACGTTACAAGAGCCATGCGTGCTGTTGATGGTGCAATTGTCGTGGTTTGTGCTGTAGAGGGTGCAATGCCTCAGACCGAGACCGTTATCAGACAGGCAATGAGAGAAAAAGTGCAGCCTGTACTGTTCATCAATAAGGTAGACAGATTGATTAATGAGTTGAAAGTAACACCTGAAGAGATGCAACAACGGTTTGCTAAGATCATTACAAAATACAATGAATTGTTAAACAAAGTATTGCCTGAGGAATTTAAAGGAAAATGGAATGCAAGGCCTGAAGATGGAACAGTTGCTTTTGGTTCAGCATTCTATAACTGGGCGATATCTGTTCCTTATATGAAGGAGACAGGAATTTCATTTAAAGACATTTATGAGTATTGCAACAAGAACGACCAAAAAGCCCTTGCAAAGAAAGCTCCGATCCATCAAGTTGTTCTTGATATGGTTATCGATCATCTTCCATCACCTGCAACCGCACAGAAATATAGGATACCTCATATTTGGCGAGGTGACCCAGAAAGCGAACTGGGAAAAAGTATGATAGAATGTAAAGATAAAGGACCCCTTGCGTTAATGATAACAAAGATCATTTTGGATCCGCACGCCGGTGAGGTTGCGGTTGGTAGAATGTATAGTGGTAAGATCGAGCGTGGACAAGAGGTCTATGTTGTTGGTATGCCTAATAAGAACCGAGTGCAACAGGTCAATGTGATGGTTGCTATCGATAGGATCCCGGTTGAATTTGTATCTGCAGGAAATATCGTCGCTGTCACAGGTATCAAGGATGCCATTGCCGGTTCAACGGTAACATCAAATCCTGATGCAGACCCATTTGAACGTATCGTTCATGTTTCTGAACCTGTTGTCACAGTTGCGGTTGAAGCGAAACATACAAAGGATCTTCCAAAACTTATCGAGGTTCTTCGCATGATCTCTAAGGCCGATCCAAGTATCCAGGTCAATATCAACCAGGAGACCGGGGAAAATCTGATGAGTGGTATGGGTGAACTTCACCTTGAGATCACTGAATATCGTATTCGCAATGATCATAAACTTGATATCACCTGTTCCGAACCTATCGTTGTCTATCGTGAATCAGTATCAAAGAAAAGCCCAACAAAATTCGAAGGGAAATCACCAAACAAACATAACAGATTCTATATCGAGGTTGAACCATTACCGGAGAATATCGTCAAAGCTCTTCATGATAATGAGATACCTCAGAACATTAAGAAATATAAGGCTGAATCTTTGAAAAAATTGCAAGAACTTGGCATGTCAAAGGACGAAGCAAAAGGTGTTTTTGCAGTATATGGTATGAATCTCTTTGCTGATGTGACAAAAGGTATTCAGTATTTATCAGAGACACATCCTCTTCTTGAGGAAGCATTTGTTGAAGTCATGAAAAGTGGACCTACAGCCAGTGAACCGGTTCAAGGTGTTTTCGTTCGTCTCGTCGATGCAAAATTACATGAAGATGCGATTCACCGTGGCCCAGCTCAAGTTATTCCAGCTGCAAGAAATGCAATATATGGTGCCATCACCATTTCAGAACCAATCCTTCTTGAACCAATGCAACGAGTCTTTATTAGCACACCTCAAGAACTTATGGGAGATGCATCTCGTGAGTTAAATCAGAGACGTGCTGAGGTAAAGGATATGACCTCCGAAGGAGATAGTGTGAACATTGACTCTAAAGCCCCAGTTTCGGAAATGTTCGGTTTTGCATCAGCAATCCGAAGTGCAACTGGTGGAAGGGTTCTCTGGAACACTGAAAACATGGGATTTGAACCATTGCCAAAACATCTTCAATCAGGCATTGTTGCTCAGATCCGTGAGCGTAAAGGTTTGAAACCTGAGCCATATCCAGCAAGCTATTATATGGAATAATCAAGGAAAAACATCATTTTTTCCTTTCTTTTTTACTTTCATTCACCCAATCTATTTGTTAACATATCCCAGTTTTTTAAGATATGTTAAATTATATTACTAAAAAATTAAAAAGGTTTTTAAGAGAATGATTGATTTAGAAAACACGTGAGGATGCACTATGGACAGAGGAAAGATACCGATAAGTAAGAACTTCGAATTAGAATATCGCTACTTCGACCGTGACCCCGATTACAAATACTTTAACAGACGATTTGAAATATACCTCCTAGAAAAGAAACCGTTACGATCAGAATATATTCTACACATGGATAACAGTGACACAAAACATATGGTTCCAAGTGTCTATAAAGCATCACATAAAAAGAAATATGATTTCGGGGTGACAACCCTCAATTGGAATGATATTAAAACCAATTTTCTTGATTTCATCGTTACCGAGATCGGTGAGAACAATAGGCCCCAGGCGAAAAAAGCCTTAGGGAAACTCTCATCACCAAAACTCTAAGAAAACAAAAAAAAGATGTTCCTCATCAAGCTTAAGGAACACATCCTCTTTTTAATCAGCTGTCAAACGATATTTATCATGCGCAGGTTCATATATCTGACCATTCCGTTTCATCCGATCAAGGATATCACTGACCTTCTTGGCATCCATCCCGTGAGCCTCCGCCTCGGTCAAGATCTCATTCTTCGGAGCATAACCCTCCTTGGATTCATCAGAGATCTGCTGAATGATATCCAACACCGATCTCATACGCTGATGCTGAGAATGACTGATACCAGTTGCAATGATATCAATATCGAATTTTCCCGTCTCACGGTCCATGCCAACCCTTCTTAGATACTCATTGATGATAGCGATACCACGTTTCGCATCGTTCACCGTGACAACCTCACTTAAACGCACCCGAGCACTCGCTTCAGCAAGACGAACAAACGCCTCTAACTGACGAGGCGTAAAAGGAACAGAATCCTTGGACTGATTACGAAGATCAACATAATAACTTTTGATGATATCCATCGCCTCATCTTGCATCACCGGGAACACATTTCGTTTTGCATACGCAACATACTTACGAAGGAACTCCGCTGAAAATGTGGGCATGACCTCCTGAAGTAACCGCTCTGATTCCTCTTTTGAATACACGGTACTCTTCGACTTCATGATATTCTCATTGACCTCACCAGCCTTATGTGTATTTAAGATATGAGTTGCTAGATTCGTATCACGCTGCGTATTTGGTTTATCTTGAATGGAGAAAATAAGATCAAAGCGAGAAAGCAATGCAGGAGGCATATTGATCTGCTCATGGATGGCCATGAACTCATCAAAACGACCAAGTTTCGGGTTTGCTGCAGCAAGGACCGCACACCGTGATTTAAGAGTCGCATTGATACCCGCCTTCGCAATAGATATCTCTTGTTGTTCCATCGCCTGATGGAGACTACTTCTATCTTGAGCTTCCATCTTATCTATTTCATCAACACAGGCAATGCCCATATCCGCAAGGACCAATGCACCAGCTTCAAGGGTCCATTGACCTTCGCCAAACTCATCTCGTACCGCTGCAGCCGTCAAACCCGCAGCAGAAGACGCTTTTCCTGACGCATAGATACTCCGAGGAGCAAGTTTTGCCATATAATGCAACATCTGCGACTTCGCAGTACCCGGATCACCAACGAACAAACAATGGATATCACCACGGATATAGGATCCATCAGGCATCTGCTTGGACAGCCCACCAAACAGCTGCATCACTAAAGATTCTTTTTCAACCTCCATACCATAAATAGTGGGGGCCATGCTCTGCCGCATTTTTTCATATATCTCAGGATCCTTACTCACACGCAGGATCTCTTCTTCATCCTCCTCAGAGATATCCACCTCCTCAAAGGCCATCTGTTGGTTCTCAACACTGACCGCATCCATCACTTTATCAAAAGAGGTTAAACGAAACGTCCCACGACGCCGTTGGAATGAATGAAGTACACCATTAACAATGACCCGATCACCAGGAGCTATCTCACCAACAAGATCATCCTCTAAAAACACACTGATACGCTCCGGTTGCGCACCACCGCGTAAACCCTCAGGGTTCTCCTGGATCTCGATCTTTTGAGAATCAACAAAGGTCGAAAGCGTCGTTGAAAGTTTAAAAGATGAAACACGACCACACCCGCCCTGATCCTCATAACACTCCATGGGCTCTTTTAAGATATCCTCATCCTGCTCGACCTTGATAACCGCACCACATTTCTGACAATGAAACGCAGCAGTAAGCAGTTTAGGACGTACCTCCGTTCTTTTCTTCACAAGACCCTCAACTGCTTTCATCTTACCAAGATGATGAGCACGGATCTTACGTATCACCACCCGCTGCATCTCAGGTAGATTGATAGGGCGAAAATGCAGATGCATCGGCTGATCGGTTGCAACATCGATCTGTTTTAACGCTTCCTCTGCATTGAACACTGCCTTGAACGGTTGTTCGATCAACATCTCAGACAGAGATGGATTACTCCGATCGATATCCCAATAATCAACATATAAACTTCGTTTTTCAGGATACTCAAGAGCAAGTGTTTCAATCTCAGCCTTATATCCCTCTTCAAAGAACCGTTGCCATGATGACACAAGAGTTGCATCCTTCAATAATTTCACCATTAATTTTTTCCCCCAGAATGAACAAAGTATACCTTCATCCTTCAATGGTACATAACATTAGCGGATGCGGAAACCCTCAGAGTGGGTGCACGTTTCACCTAATGACTTCCCATCTGCATTCTCAACCCCGTTAACCCTTTGAGCATCAGTAGTTTGCGGTAAGGCTGCTCACTTCCGTGCCTCACCCGGTTTCCGCAATAAAGATGACCATATGACCCTCCGGTCATATGTGTTCATCACCCCCAATCCCAAAGGACAAGGTCTCATAGTCAACAGATGGATCAAAAGATGCTCGCCACATCGCCTCTTCGGCTCAACTCCGGCATGAAGGCGATTTCCGGTTACAGGGAACGCCTACCTCCCCAGTCTATTCCACATCTTTCGCCGTTACGTCCATTCATTATCTAAAGATCACAGTGATCGTCTTATTATTGTCAAGAGATTCCGATAGAACTGGAAAAACACAAGTGCAAGTGATATTGAGAGAAATGCAAGGTCTCTAGTGATATACAACCATTGTTGCGACAGTATATCGCCACCAGCGTTCGCGAGTTTACCAGCTGCGTATGAATCAACGATGAGAAGGTATAAGGAAATTGCTATGATGAAGAACAGTACAATGTTGATGTAGAATGACCAACGATACCATGTCTTTTTACTCATTTGCTTAAACGGTTCATCAACCATTGAGTGTCCAACTCCTCAAGAACTTCTTACCATTGCATGGGACAATTCATATATGAACATTATGCTAAAATCAGTGAAAATATCCAATATTCAGAAGAAATCAGTTATTTTCGTCTTCTTCACCTTATCACTGCTGAACAAGGAATCAATCGATTTCTCCACAAGCTTGATGCGTTGTTGCGCATACTCAGGGATGTGATACTTATCACCAATCTCCTTTGAGATATCCAAATATTTCTTCACAGATTTCTCATGGACCGTCAGACTCAGTCGCCCATGACATTTCCTACACGTTCCAGACAGCGGTATTCGCCTATAGGTAATGTTACATGTTGGACAACGGACGGATTGTTTACTGAACGCCTTAAGATTACCTAGGATATCAGGGAGAAAATGCCGTTCAATGACCTTATATGCAACATCCGCCTCATCCACCGCCCTTATTTTTGCAGCAAGGTCAAGTTGAGCATTCATCTTTTCCATCATCGTGTTCAATGTCTTGTACTTAGATATTTTCGGTCCCGCGGAGATATCAAAGGTATCATGGGTGAAACCAAACTGTTCATATTGAAGCGGTGTACCTAATCGACTTCCCACGGTATCCATAATATCTTCTAGATCCTTAGGATGAGCATGACGCAAAGTTGCCTCATAAAAGCTTAATGGATACCGATACAATGTGTCAACATTATGAGCCTCTTTATCCACCTCTGATGGATCAAGACGAATAGTAAGGATCAATGGAAGATCCATCTTCCCTCCACGTTTATCAGGGATGTACTCATGGGAAAAGTTCAACAATGCATCCATGAGAAGCATTTGTCCGTCTTCATCGCCATCACACCGGATCTGTATCATCTGATTATGCCAGTAAACCGCCTTGTCCTCCAATTTATCTCCTTCTACATCCAGACAATATGTACTCTCATTATTAACGGAGATGTGTTCGACCTCAGTTACAAAATCAAAGGTATAATCTGAGTAAGAGACCGCTGGATAATATTTCTGTTGATATTTGATCAACCGTTTCGAATGAGAATGATCCGAGGAGTTCATCTCAATGGTTCTTTCACGTTTTTTCTTGGAAACAGGTCGGACGAATTCTGAGAAACGATATTTGTCCTCACCAGTGATCACAAAATGGAACAGTTTATGTTTGACAGGTTCCTTTCCCAGCTTCTTATATCGTTCAAGTACATTTCTTCCAGGTAAACGTTCTTTGGTTCTAAGGAAGCTTCCAAAGATCCCCTCTCTCAAAAGTAAGGTTGCTATCCCTTCGAGTAAGGTTTGTGAGACTGAAGAGAATGTCACTCTCTCTGGGTCCAAACTGATAGACCCATCACCGTCGAAAAACGCAGAGATGAACTGTTGAACATCGTTTTTATCACCTTTATAAATTATATTCGGTACTTTTTTTCCATATGCCTTTGAACCTGCATCCCAAACTTGGGTAAATAAAACATGCAACAGTCTTGAACTGAAAACAATCTTGCTATCAACAATATAAGGACGTAATGAAAAAACATGATTCATCTTTGAAACAAGTTCTTCTTTCAGTAATGGATCACAAACCCTAAATGATATTTGATATGCGGTTCTACTTGATCGTGACCACCCTTCAGCACAATACATACCAAGGATCCAGAAAAGGGAGGAAATATCATTAATATAAACAGGAAGTGTAACATGATCCCGTCTAAAGCCCAACCGAGCATCAGAGGGAAGATCATCATATTCAATTGACCCGTGTTTGCAGAGTTTGATGAAATGAAGTAATGGGACGCTTTTGTACCATTTTGATAAACTTTTTACTTTTTTAAAGTTGATTCCAGTACTATCGATGACACGGTTCAGACCGATCCTCTGAACAGCACTTTTAAAGAAATCTGTTGCGCCTCGAATTTTAATGTTCATTAAGAGCTCATCAGGAAGGACACTAAGAACCTGAATGAGATTAATGACTTGTATAGGTTTTTCATAGGGGACATGGGTGGCAAGGGGAACCTTATCACCTTCCACGATATCACTAGCTTTCGTAACCGTCACCGTGCCACTATTTAGAATCGCAATATTATGATCGGGTGTGACAGTGATCTCTCTGTTCGTCGATGTTTTTATCCGAACCCAAGTATCCGTATTTCCTTTGATGAAGCTTGTTACTTTTTTCTTAACGAGTTTTCCAGATGGCCGGTCCAATGTATACGCAAAGAGATTACTCTTTTCATCAAGGTCACATTTCAAAGTACCAAATGGATCAATCTTTTTCGAGGGAAAATTTCTCATATATTCTTCTACAACTGGTGCGATCTCTCCAGTGATATACTCATTGTTTTCGGAATCAAAAAGGAAAAGTCTTTGGGTCCCAATATAACAATTCCTTCGTTTTGCAGCATGATAAAATGGATGTGAGAAGCAGACCTGCGAATCCGTAAAACCAATGATGCGAGCAAGAGATCCGCCTGATGTATGTGGGGCAAGACCAATGGCAAGATGACCAATAAGGTCCTCCATTTTTTTAACATTATAAAACCGGTCCATTTCATAGAAACGAACAAGGAGTTCATCAATGAAATTAGCGACCTTCATGAAATATTCAGCACAGGCCTTTGATATGATGATGTCTTGGATCTTAAGCTCACATATCTGTTCATTTCCTTCCAGCTCCTGATCGTAGATATCCTTTGTATACCCTAGCTGACGGAGTTTATCTATGCTGACATGGGTCTCCTTTGGTTTGAAGTGAGTGGTCGGTGCATCGGTCATATCAAATCGGATCGTTCCATCCTTGAATACGGTGACATCATGTTTTGCTCTGAGGATGCCTTTTTCCACGGGCTCCGGTGTCTTATGTTTGGAGATGGTTCCTTGTACACCTTTTATTGTTGTTGGAACGGTTCGGAGATGAAGTGTTTTTTTCGCATCGAGAAGTTCCTTGCTTATATCTATCTCATGGACCTCTATTCGATCCTCAACTGGTTCGGTATGCGTGCCACAGGAACAGTGTAATCGATACGTGCTTTTTCCACAGTTAGGACATACTCTTTTACCTGCTTGAACCTCAATCTTTGCATGTTCAGCTGCTTTACTGAACAAACGTTGGTTCGACCCGTAGTTCCCAAGTGGAAAGAGCACATGGGGTGGTGGTCTCATCTTTCGCTGTGCTGCCTTTTCAGGTCGCCCCATTCGTGTTCCAATTCTAAAAGGTGCTTTTGCACGTATTGTGATACCGGATAGTTTTGATACAAGGGCAAGGGCTGATTCATTTTGATCAAGGTTATCGAGAACCTTGATTCGCTGGGTATCAATGATCTTGTTTTCTTCGATAGCATATCCCAGACATCGGAGTAATGCCTCACTGTATCGGTCAAAGAGAATCATGCGATCCTCACTGGTATGTAACGCTCCGATTTCTACAAGGATCTGTTTTACATGATCATTATGAGGGAGTTGTAATTTGTTTTTTGCATTCAGTGATCCATTGGTTTTGATGTAGGTTGCTAGATCGATGACATCATTTTGACTGATATCATGCCAAAGGAGGTTGTAATACGGGTGAAGCGGTATGTTGTAGGTCTCTGAGAGTAAAATTGCTTGATGAAATGTTGGTTGTTTCAGGTTTATCTCAGAGCTATATTTTTTGTTTATCTCCTGTTGGGTCTGATCATCCGCCTTTTGTATCGATTCTTTAGTGATCTTATCTGGGAGTAGCTTTAAAGCAACCTGTAATTCTTGTAACCACCATTCATAAGAATATGATGCCTCAGGGAGTAATGCATTGTTCTCAAGGAATTCACCAAAGGGAACAAGTATCTCACCAACGTCAACAATCTGTTTAATATTGGTAAGATCAACAGGTTTTGCATCTTTTATCTCAACAAGATCACCACTATAAAGAAGGGCAATAGGTGGTTCAATTTCCGAGCAGGGTGTTCCAATGGTCGCCTTTCCCGGTCTTTCTGTTTTCATCTGTGTGCCCACTGCGATGAACTCATCAAAGAGAAACATGGTCGCGGGATGCATCGCTGTTGATGCAAGACCGCCCGTGCGTGCTCGACCATAACGCAATCGAAAACCACCTTTTCTTGAGGGATGCGAGAAAACAGGTCGTCCTGCTATCACCTCACTGATATACTTTGTTGAAGGCGGTATTGCCGGTATCTTATCTGAACCGTCATCCTCTTTTTTATCATCATCCTTGTCCTTTTTCTTATTGACAAGACTCTCGAGGAACCCCCATCCTTCCAGGTTGAGCTTTGATACATGCTTTAAAAGCTTTGGTGCCTTTAAACAAAGTCCTTCTGCTATGACAAGACAAGCACCACCTCTCAGTCTATTTGTCCCTACTCGTGGTAGATCCCGGTTACCAGTGACCTCTTCATCCTCTGTACCTTCCCCGTTGACACAAATCGGGCATTGCGACACGATTTTATGTATCTCTTCAGCTGTTGGTGTATATTGCAGATGTTGCACACGTTTGTAAAGGGGTATCTCCTCCTTGTACCGCTCGATCTCCTTTTCGGTCGGTTTGTATGAATCGATATTGAGCTGTCTTCGTACGACGTCAGCGATGAGCACGCTCATCGCCTGGCCTGTTCCTCCAGCGCTACGGATGGGGCCGGAGAAAAAAAGATCAACGTAATTACTACCATCATTGTTGGCTCCAAGTTTAACCTCTGCTATCCCTTCCAATGGTGCAACAAGAACACCCTCAGTTAATATCGCTAATCCGGTTCGTATTGCTTGGTCCAACGCAGCTTCTATATTAGGAAAATGATAACTTTCCCCGTTGACGATGTACCTCGCCATTTCCAATGATACAAGTTCCCGGTTACCGATCTCTTTTGTTGCCTCTCGTATCTTTGGTGCGATGTTCTCTGGACCTACAAGTTCTTCGACACGTGCTGCAAGATCAAGAGCTTGAGGTATCTCCACTTCGAAACTTGGATCAAGACCTTTTTTACGAGCATTTCCCGCAATACTATAGCATTCATCGATACGATCTTGGAGATCCTGAAAATAGGCACGCATTGCATCGCTCACTGCAACAGTGACTGAGCCCCCGCCATCATCCATAATCGATATCCTCAAAAAGGTCAAAAAGGGTAATGAACTGCGTATTGTTTAAGGTTTCGTTATACCTCATTTTTTATTTTCGTTGGTTCACTGAATCATCCGTTGGCATCATGAAATAAAAGGTACTTCCTTTGCCAAGGCCTTTGCTTTCTGCCCAGATGCGGCCACCATGTTTTTCAACTATCTTTTTACAGATTGAAAGTCCTAGACCAGAACTATTGAAATCATGTCTTGAACCATCTACTTTATAGAATTCATCGAAAAGATGAGGTATTTGCTCCTCCGTCATCCCAATTCCACTATCTGTCATGGAGACAATAACAGCTGCATCATCTTGTTTCGCAGCATCGATTGTAATTGTTCCACCATCTGAGCTGTATTTCACCGCATTGTTCAATAGGTTTATCAATAATTCCTTGAAACTCATTTTATCAACGGAGACTTTTACATTCTTAGGAACAAGATTTGTGACATTGATGCGATGATGATCAACAAATGATTTTTGCATGCTGATGATATATTCAACCTCTTTGTGTAACATTGTTTCTTCGCGATTGAGGTTAAAACTAGGAGAGTTGAGTTGAGCAAGTTCAAGGGTTTTTTTCACAAGGTTTCTGATATAGTCCACATTTCGGTTTATTACGGCGAATATCTCTTTATCATCTTTATTATTCGACCTGGTTTCTAGAATAGGAAGGAGATTTACCATTGGCCCAAGTGGGTTTTTGAGATCATGGCCAAGTTGATTGATGAAATCATCTTTTAATTTCAATACTTTTTCAAGGTCTTGTGTTCTTTCCTGCACGATTGCTTCAAGATTCTTGTTCAATTCTTTAAGTTGATCTTGTGCTTTATGAAGTTCTTTGTTCCTACTATCGAGTTCTTCATTTTTGTCTGCGATTTCTTTCTGGATGTTTTTTAGATCTGTAATATTTATCGCGATTTCAAGACGAACCATTTTATTGTTGACCCAGGGTATCAAACGGTCGATACAGCGATACCATTCATTATTAGTTTCATTCTGAAATTCCCAGATATAAGGTTTATCTGGATTTTTAATAAGTTTATAATTTGTGCAAAAGGGACAGGTGGAGTCCCTATTTTGTAATACCTTGTAACATTTTTCGCCAATGCGACCATCCCAGTTTTTTTTGATTGCATCGTTCATATAAAGCAATTCATGAGTTTCTGTATCTGCAACGTAAATCGCCTCATCTATTCCATCAAAAATACTGGTCAACTTATTCCTTTCATTTGTGAGAAGTTCTTCATATCTTTTTCTGTTGGTAACATTCCTGTAAATACCAAAATAACCAGTAAGATCACCATTTTTATCTAGGAGTGGAATACCATCTGTCTCAAAAAAGATATTTTCATTATTCTTATGTCTTAACCTCTCTTGGAGTTTGACTATTTTCCCCTTTTGCTCAACTATTTTTTCAAATATCCCTCCGATCTTCTTTTGTTCATCATCATCCATGAAATCAAATGGTGTTTTACCAATGATCTCAGAGGGATCATAGCCAATAACATCCTTGACTGAATCACCAACATACTCGAATACTGCGTTCTTATCAACCTGCCATATCCATTCCGAAGACACATTAACAAGAGACCGTAATTTTTGTTCGCTTTCTTCCAATCGTTCCATTGTATTTTTTAATGCTGTGATATCATGCATGGTGAGAAATACTTGGTAGGGACTTGTTTCTCCCTCTTTAAATTGAGGGATGGCATTCACCGTCATCCATACATAATCTTCTTTTCTTGGACTATAGACACCAAAAATTGTATCATATACGGGTTTACCCGTTTTCAATGCAACCATGGAAGGATGTTGTTCACCGGGTACAGGTAATCCATCTTCTGTGACCACATCCCAATTTAAATCGAGTGAATCACGACGTAAGAACTCCTCTCGAGTCAATCCAAACATTTCAAGCCCTTTATCATTTACATCAACGAACCTACCATCCGCCTTTTGATAAAATACTCCTTGCTCCATATTGGCAAACAAGTTTCGGTATTTTTCTTCACTTTCACGTAACGCGTTGTCCTTCTCCTTTCTATCTGTGACATCATCATACACAGCAACAATTTCACCAGATGGCAGTTTGTATACCCAATTTTCACGCCAGCTTTCAGGTGTCCTATCATCTTTATATATTCCTTCTGGGAAGAACTCAGAATTTCCAGTCTTATAAACCCTCTGGAAGACCTTGAATATCCCAAAATCCTTTACACCTGGAAAAACCTCACTTACCCGCTTTCCAATTAATTCCTCTCTCTTAATATTCTCAATTTTTTCTGCAGCAGTATTAAAATCCTTAAAAATATAATCATCACCATTATCAACAGCTTCATAAACTGCCACACCGCTGGTTATAGTCTCAAATAGATTTCTGAATCTTTCTTCACTTATTTTGAGAGAGTGCCTAGCACGTATACTATCTGTTACTTCCGCCAGAGTGAAAACAAGACCTGTAACCTTGATTCCGTTTTCCTTTATTGGAACCAGACTCCAATCCCAATAGGTCACACCTCGTTCAGGCTGATCTGAGAAATCAAATGGTTTTGCCTTGACAAAGAATGGCTTACCGGAGTCAACGACTTGCTGAAATATTTTCTTATTTTCGGCGTGAGGATATAAATCAAAGTGATTTTTTCCTCTAAAAAATGCAGGATCATGTTTGCATGTTTCAGCATATGCACGGTTGACCCAAATGAAATTGAATTGATTATCTAAATACACAGCCATCATCCAAGTATGCTCCAGCACCCCAGATAGAATTTGATTGGACTCCAACAGTTTTATCTTGCTTTCAGAAAGCGCCGCCTCAGATTGTTTGCGCTTAGTGATATCAACAATCGAGCATAACACACCTGTACATTCCCCTGAATCATTATACACTGCTGTCTTTGTCACATCAAGCCATTTTTTGTTTCCTTTCGCCCCAGTAACCTGCCATTCATCGCGCTCAGGTTTCCCCGTCTCCATTACCTCAAAATCGCCTTTACGATATGCTTCAGCCTCATCAACAGGGAAAAGCTCAAAGTCTGTTTTACCAATGATTTCATCACTATTCTTTCCTAAAAAATCACAGAACCCTTTATTTACCAGTTGATACACACCATTTGGGCTCTTCAAAGCAAATAGACCCGGGCTAGAATTAAATGCAAGATTCAAAAGAGTTTGTTGCATCCGCAACTTTTCATCAGCGATCTTAACATCGGTTATATCTACTGATATGCCAAGTACACATGAATCATCATCCTCGTAACGTATGGGGACTTTTGTGGTATGAAAATAGTGAGTGGTTCCATCATTCCAAGTAAATGGTTCTAAGGGAACAACTTGTTTTTCTTTTGTCTGAATTGTTTTCAAATCTGTATCAATGAAAAACGTTGCCTCAGCGGGTCGTAACACCGCCTGGTTAGCAAAATCTGCATCGGTCTTCCCTATCATCTTAGCAGGTGTGGTTTGATAAAGATCAGCAATGGTCTTATTTGCAATGATATAACGACCATCTTTATCCTTTATATACATGCAGTTAGGGCTTGCATCGAAAACATGTTTATGGATCGTGGTACATTCATTCAAGGACTTTTCCAAGCTGACTCTTTTCGTAATATCTCTTGATATCCCCATAATTCCAACAATAGTTCCCTGATTATCCTTTATCGGTGTTTTTGTGATGGAGATCCAATGATCTAATCCATCTGCAAAGCGAACACATAATGATTTATCGATCTGAGGTTCACCTGTTTCCAGTATATGAACTTCATCTTCCCGCGTTTGTTCTGCAATATCTGGTAAAAAATCGAAATCCGATTTACCAATGGCATCCGCTGGGTCTTTGCAGCCTAATGCTTTTGCTGTTGCCCTATTTACCATGATAAATGATGAATTACGGTCTTTGAAATAGATGTAATCAGGGCTGGTATCCATCAATGTTTTAAAGAAATCAAAATACGCGGAATGAACATTCTTTCCATTCATCAGCCTAATGTCCGAATATGAACCGTTTGGTCCCTCCATCGCTCCACCAACCTTGATTATGGCAACCACCACATATACTGGATTGATGAGCCATAATAGGGTTTTTTATGAAATGATTAACAATATTTCCATTAAATATGTTATGATAATTTTAACCGATTTTAATGGTAACAAAGATGGGTTGTGGGACATATTTTTTTAAATAAGATGTCGTAATTTCAAAAAAATCAAAAAATACTGCTGAAAACAAGAATCATCAGAGGTAATGAAACGATTGATGCTAAGAAGCTTCCTACAAGTAATTGACTGACATAGGATCTGTCACCATTCAACCGTTCGGTTACAAGCGGGACCGCAGTCAATGGCGGCACAGCACTTTGTAAAAGGAGGATTAATGCTATGGTATATGATATATATGGTCGTATGATGAGGAGTATACCAATCATTATCAAGGGAAAAAGAACATTCTTCACCATTATGAATTTAATGATCTCAAGGAGATTGAGGGCGCCTTGATGTTTGTAATCAACATACACATTACCACCAAGAATGAGCATTAATAATGGTACGGTCATTGCCCCAAGAATGGAGAGGATTGAAATGAACAGATGAGGCACGTAAGATTCTGTACCTAGCAGGACCAACGCCGCAGCAATAAGTGTTGCAAGAAATGCTGGGTGAAATATCTTCTTCAAGGGAAGTGAAACTGGTTTCTTCTTGCCATCTGGGAAGAAGAGATGATAGGTACTGAAAAAGAAACCCGGGTAGAACAAGGTGAATAAGAACAAAGATATCACATATGGCTCAGCATCCTGAAACATCCCAGTTAGAACAGCAAGAGGAAAGAAAATACCATTTTGATAGAACAAACTTAGCGCGAATTCTTTTCTTTTTGATGTTTCTGCAACGAACATAAACGCAGCTGTAAAGAGCGCGCTAATTCCTGTGAAGAACAACCACCAGAGCGGAAGTTGCCACCAGAAAGGATTGCTTTCAGGGGAAAAATCTTGAATGATATTTACAAATATCAAACTTGGGAGTGCTATTTCCAATGCAAGGGGGGAAAGCGATTGTAGTACAGTAACTGGGACTACTTTTTTCCCTATAATCCAAAAACCAATGATCCCGATGCCAAGTAATACTGCAACTGATTCAAAGGTCGCTAGAAAGAGGTTCATCTACTCACATCTGGTTGTTTTTTATGCATTATCCCGGAAACGGTACTAGGAAATGTAGGGTGTATCAAGAGGAATAGTATTGGAGATCCTTCAGATATTTTAGTCAACGATATCCTTAATCTTTTCCTTTAACATGCAACTATCGCCGCATGTTTCTATATAATGTGCATCAATAGTGATATCATCCTTGTAAAGATCGGAATACATGGTTATCGAAAGGAGTTTATTTGTCTTCTTTGATTTTTTAATGGTTTTGATTTCTCCAACGCTTTTACCAGTTGAGTCAAATACTTCTAAACCGACGATATCATCAACAGGTGTAATCTTTAAGATCGCGCCCTGTTCTGTAAGGGTTTTGATATAGTTCTTGCCAATGTACTTATCAACTTTGAAAAGGCCGGTGTCAACCTCAATTCCCTCTATGGTAAGTTTTGTTGGATTGATCCGGATCGCACGAATCTTCCCTATGTTCTTGCCATCAGTTGCTAATACCTTTTTTCCAAGGATTTCCTTTACCTCGACGGTTTGATCCAATGGCAAACTTTTATGTTTTATTTCCTTAATAGCCATATCCACACCTCATTTTATAAAGGATATGAAAAGGTGTTATAAAATTATTGCAAAAATTTTTCAAAAAATCTAATTAACCGTTATATTTGTTTATTGAAATCCATCATAGTAACCTTGCCGGATTGCAGATCAACAATCGGCAGTTTCGCAGGGTCAGGAATAAAATTGAGCATCTTCTGATAACTCGTTTGATCCTGCCAACTTGACGCATTGATCAGGGTAACACCCCTGTATTCACCAAGAGTTGCAAGGTGAACGTGACCGGTAACAAAAATATCAGGGATCTGATCAATGATCATGTAATCCTTATGTTCCGGGGCAAGAGGCGTATATCCCCCATACATCGGTGCGATATGATGCTTCTGAAGCATCACCTTCATGATCTCAATCGGCTCATTATACTGAAGATGCTGGATATTTGTTGCGTAATCCAAAAGACTAGAACCATGATACGAAAGGATCTCCACACCATGCAATGAAAAATACGACGGATTCGCAACAAAAGTGATATCATTAGATGAAAACAATTTTTGTATCTCCTTATCAAAGGTTGGCTGGGGCTCCGCAGGTCTGACCGCATCATGATTCCCCGGTTGCAAGATAATCGAGATATGCTCAGGGATAAGGGTAAAATATTCCGCAAGGGCCTCATATTGTTTATAAAGATCGATGATGCTCAGTTCCTTCTCCTGATTCGGGTAGACACCAATACCATCAACGATATCACCAGGAACCACAAGGTATTTAATCTTACCTGCAACATCCTTCTGACGACTGTTACCAAGGTCACCATTGATCCATCGGAGGAATGAATGCCATTGCTTCTCCATGAAATCCTTACTTCCTACATGGATATCAGAGAGAAATGCAGCATATAATGGTGCATTAGCTGCATGCTGCCGGTTATGCAGGCTAACATCTGGAAAAATGACATTATTGACAAGAAAAAGATCCCCGTTCTTACTTAACTGACCCGTGATACCAATGACCTCATCAGAGACGATCGTTTGTGCGGTTTGAAAGATCTCACGATTACTTTGAAGAATAATTGCTATGACTGTACCTGATTCATCCTCAAGTTCAAGAAGACGATGCCCATTCTGAGTGGTACGGATATCATTGACAATGCCGATCAGTTGTATTTCTTTTAGACCACTTTTCTTTATCCGTGATATCGGCAGAACATTTGCAAGTTCACGCCTCTGGGAACGCAGTTGACCCCTAAGAACATCAAAGCGGTTCGCGAATAATTTAGTGAAATCATCAGTGGTCCCCTCACACTCACTATTGCCCGTAACATCTTTAATAATATGAATATTAGCATCAAAATCTTTGGAAAAAGGATGCCATGATTTCGGAGATGATATCTCGGGTAATCTGGTTATCTCCGAAACATCATCATCATCATCAGATGATCCAGCAAGGTCATCATCAGTATCATCTTCGTTTTCATCATCGACCTCCTTAACAAGTTGATTGGAGAGAAGTTTTGAAAGCATCTTTGTTTGAAGTTTTTTCTCATCCATAGAAGATACAACTTGTTTTTGTTGATCCATAGGTTCTGGTTCTTTATTCTTCAAAAAATCGATTGTGAGAACAAGCGGATACTCCGTAAGAGACGCCATAATAAACTCGCAATAGGTATGAGGGTCCTCTTTTGACATGATATACTGTAACGCATCTGGTTGAACGAATGTTCCATGTGCTGAGAAGAGGTTAATGACAGTCTGCATTCACTCAATCCATCCATCTCACCCAAAAAGAGGATTCATCTGTCTATATACCATGACGTATTAAACAAGTGGTTTTTAGAGTTATGGTTTAAGGGGAACATTAGAGAAAAACAAGGATGAGAAACTTATTATATTTATATCTTTTCATAAAAATGTTGTTTTTGCACATTTTGTATTTGTCTAGCTTAAGATATGCAAAGTTCCCTTCTTAGGAGTTTCTCAAGTTCATCAAACACGTTTTTCCCTTGAAGGCTCCATGTTGCAAACAGGGAGGCAATATACTGGTAATTCTCAGAACCATGCTCTGATCGAAACGTTCCTATGATCTTACGCATAACAACATGTTCACGTATCGCTTGTTCACTAGATTATTTGTCGGTTGCATACCGGGATAGAGCAAACACGTATACCAACATCCCAGTCCAAATTTGATATATTTCACTGGTTTCTTCAGATCATCAAATTTGCTGTATGTTTCAACCAATGCTACAAGTTCTTCATCCCACCTGTTTTTCTGATGAATTCTTTCTTCCATCGGCGGATCCTTATCTAGAAAAACAGTTAGATCATGGAATCTTTGATGAATTTCTCTGGACAGATTTTTACCATCACTAGATTTCTCTTTGTACTCATCAATTTCTCTTAGGAGATGTGCTCAACAACGTTGCACATTTTCAAGGTAACTATATGCTCGCCATCCATCAGTGATATCTGCACCACATGGTGGTTTTTCACCATACAATTCTTTTAACACATTTCTTCCACGAGATTTTCTGGTCACTGCAAGAGATACATCATGTTCTGTCCGGAAGTTCCAAAGCCACCATTTTTCACCATTTACATGAAAACCTGTTTCATCAGTGTATCTCCATCTTGCTGTTCTTACTTGTTGTAACAGATGAAAGTACTCGTTTTTACAGGCGTCTCCTACACGTAACAAAACATTATGAATACCTGCAGTACTAATCTTAAAATTGCAGAGATGATGAAGGAAGCTTTGTGTTCTCCGGAGCACACCACGGAGATGAAAACGAAGCATGGTGATATAGGTGAGTAGATTTACACCAAAAACACCAGTTTTCGGGCAATCATCATGCTGGGTGGTAAAATGACATCCGCACCCTGGGCAGGTATACGTGTGAAACGTATACTGTTTCACCCTGATCTTTTGTGGTGGTGGTAGTTCTTCAATATTAGTGGTTTCAATGTGTTCCGGTTCATCTAACATGCAACCGCAGTTTGGACAACAGTCTGCGGTTACGGGTATGATCTCATCAGGTTGTGGTGTTTTCCTACTTGCACCACGATGTCCTTTAGGTGCACCACGTTTCCCCAAAGAACTATTTCCTCTATTTCCACCTTTGTTGAACCTCTTTCTAGATGGAGGAGTATGAGGATTCTCATACATTCGAAGTCTGTTTTCAAGTTTGGTGATCTTCTGTTTTAACTCCCTGTTTTCTTGTTCAAGTGCATTCAATCTCTTTTCAAAACCTGGAAGGACATTTCTTAACTTTTGATTCTCTTCCTTAAGAACCCGATTTTTCTTCTCCAGTTCAAGGATATACTGCCTAACTTTGTTAGGCGCATTCTGCATCCCATCCATCCGATTGAGGTGTAAGACACTCATAGCTGAAGGATTTTTCTATTTTATCAAAGGAGAATAACAGATTAGCTAAACAACTACCATATTTTTAAAAATAACAAACAAAAGA
>CAYPIF010000049.1:0-4183 GCA_964410735.1 uncultured Thermoplasmatales archaeon | reverse complement strand
GGGTGAACACAAGGGAATCAACAAGAGTTCCCTGCGGATGATCCTCGCGGAGTTCAACGACCATATCAAACTCTGGCATACCAAAACTTCGTAGATATATCTCAGCACTGGTGAGCGTTGAAAGTGATGAGGTAAAGTTTTGAGCACCAGCCCAATTTCCATCAAGCGACATACGGATGGGAAAACCTCTATCTGAGATGCTTTGGTTCACATCGATATTACCGATTGGTACAATGGTTATGTTATGACAAATAGTATCAATTGATGCATTGTCATCGATTACCGTAAGGCACACAGTGAAATTATCCTCATTACTATACTGATGTGTTGGATGTTGAATGTAGCTTATGTTCCCATCACCGAAATCCCAGCTCCAGTTCACAATGATGCCATCATTATCAAATGATTGATCAGTGAAATTGATCATATCATATATGGTTGGATTCAACGGCATATATGAAAAAAGTGCGACTGGTGGTGATTGCATCACAGTAATCTGTTTTGTTATGCTTGCCTTTGCTCCATCATCATCAGTGACCGTCAAGGTGACATTGTACACACCGATGGTGTCAAATTCATTTCTTGGATGTTGATCAGTTGAGTTATCTCCGTCACCAAAATCCCAGTACCATTCAACGATGAACCCGTAGTTTGTATCATTTGAGAGATCAGTGAAAAACACTGCCTCATGCCGTACAGGGTTTGTTGGAGCCCAGGCGAAATCAACAAATGGCGCAGCATAGGTGTATTGATAAAGAAGGGGATATAGATCACTATTTGAGTCACCTGCTACATCATAGGGAGTATCAATGATCCCATTGGAATCAATATCGATTGCTCCTTCTGAAGGTTCATTGAAATTAGACCAATAGTTCCCACCAATAGAGAGTGATGAGGTATTGTCCCAAATATTTGAGTTTTCGTCATAACAAAAGGGGTTTGGTGTTGTTGTAAACAGGTTATTGTGATAGATTTGGTTCTCATCTGATGGTGTGGGAAGATATTCTATCCGGATACAATATCGTTTTATATCTGAAACCTTGATGTGGACGGTACAGTTTGTTGAATGGCATTCACCATCGTATGCCGTATACGTGAAGGTATCAGTGCCTAAGAAATCAGATTCTGGGGTGTAAATAAACGATCCATCATCATTCAATTGTAGGGCCCCATGGGAAACATCTGTGTTAAGAGATGCAGTAAGAAACAGGTTCGGGTTAATATCTGGATCATGATCATTGTTGAGGACACCGGGTGATCTGATATACAGTGTATGGGTTGATGTTGTTTCATAGGTATCGTTTATCGCCACAGGCGATACCCCTTTTATCTTATATGTTTTGAAACAGAAATCAGAGTTGTTTATCTCCTCCCATGTTGACCCATTATCCCTTGATGAAAACATGATGCCAGAGGGATATTGATCCTCTGTGCTATGTGCCCACCGGTAACAGTTGTTGATATCTCCATCACTTGTATTGAGGCGGATATAGTAATGTTTTGTTGGATCAATATCATAATCAACCATGTCAAAGGTCGTCCATTGATATGTTGAGTTGAAGAGTGTTGGAGGATATGTCATCGTGGTTATTGGAGGATTGCTCATATTTTCTTCAAATAAGGCCATGGCAAGGTCATCAGCTGGAGTACCTTTTGTACTTAGATAGAGCTCGATCCGTGTTAATGTCCCGGTCATTCGGAAGGTTTGAACCATCTGATAGCCTGAATATATAGAGAGTGAACGATTGGAGATATTCTGTTGCTGGCTTATCTCTTCATCAAGATTATCAGGTATGATCTCTATTAATACGGTTGCAATATTGGATATTGTTGCATTCGTGTCCCTGATGGTATACGTGAATGAGTCCGTTCCATTGTATCCACTATTTGGGATATATCTGATGACCCCATCTGAGAGGTTAACAGTAGCAACTCCAAAGAATGGGTATGTTTGTATCTGTACTGATAAAGGATTTATCATTCCATCTCTATCATGATCATTTGATGATACATCAATGTACACCTCTGTATCCATTTGTGTACTTGCAGTGTCATTACATGCTGTTGGTGGTTGATTTGAACTGGTACGGATCGTGTTTCCAATAATTGAGTTCAAGGTACAATTCTCAAAAAGAACGATGCCTTCAGGAACATTGGATATTTGATTATACTGGATATGGGAGTAGGATGAGTCCTTGAGTCGGATACCATATGAATCCTGGTCATTCAGAGTACAGTTTGTTACAGTGATATTTGATGAATAGTGAATCGATATGCCTATGTTGTTCTGTGATAGGAACGTGGATGAGATACTGTTGTCATATGAATATCGGATGTAGATACCTCTTATTGTGTGATCCGTGATGATGTTATTCTTAATGGTGCATCCTCTTGTGTTATGATCTAAGGATATCCCAATGGTGTTGGACTGTATCGAGTTATTATATATTGAACAGTTGATAGCGGAGATAGCATAGATCCCCGCGTCTCCATTTGATTGGATAATATTTGATTGTATGATGGTACCATGCGCATTATCCAAGAGTATCCCATAATAATCTCCTTGTTGTATGGTGAAGTCAGTTAGTGTTACTGCTATCGTATCAATCGTTATTGCATGATCTATCCCTTGCGCATCAATGATAGTGGTATATCTGTTTTCACCGGTGACAAAGATGCTTTTTTCAATATGTATCTCCTCATAATATGTCCCTGGATAAACATAGATGATATCTCCATCTGATGAGGCATCGATTGCATCCTGTATAGTTGAATAGTTACCGGGTCCTGATCCACCGACATAATACGTGATGCCTTTGTAGAAGCCCTGGATCCTTTGTTCAAGCGTCTGATCATCTGGTTTTTGCAGAGGGAGTGTATCAGCAGGCAACAGGTACGAGCTTATAAGAAAAATCAAGAGTGCGCATGAGATGAATTTTGCAGTATTTCGCATAAGTATCCCCATAGTTCTAGATGATATATGTTCCTTAAAAGACATACATCAATATTAATTTTTATATATAAGATAATTTACAAAAATATAAATGTTGCTATATTAAAAATCGTTCGGTTTCTAAAAAAAAAAAATGGTTTTTTAAGACAGATTACATTTCGTCAAACATCTAAGATTATTCTGTTTATTTCCAATATAGGGTCAAAATCAGAATCATCATTGATAAATCTAAATATACCTGCGGTTGTACACACTGCTAAATAAATCGCATCCATTGGTTTCAGTTTTCTATATTTTTCCATCAAGGTAATTGATTGCATGATATGTTCAGTTGTTACATCCAAAATCTTTAGATTGGGAGGCGTCAAGATGTCTTTTCCGATCTGAAGGGCTTTTTCTCGATTAGTTTCATTCATTATTACCCGAATAACCTCGTCAAGCGTAAGAGATGCAGTAGCACAGGCGATATCACCATCGACCATTTCGCTAAGTATCTTTTCCGCGTTATCTGCCTTTTTTCCTTGATACAGTAAGGGGTAAATAAACACATTACTGTCAATATAGTTGATATGGTCGCCATTAAGATTTCATAAAATCAATTATTCTTTTTTGTCAAATTGAGAGTAATATTTTTCTTTCCAATTGATGTTTTTCGGTTCTTTCTTTTTGTTTTCAATTCGATCAAGCATGTTATTTAGCAGTTTTTTTCTTCTTGCTTACGAATATGAATATCCTTTCCTTCTACTCTGAAAAACATGTTCTCTCCTGGTTGAATATGAAACATCTCTCTTATTGGTTTAGGGATGATGATTTGTCCTCAAGATCCTACCTTTGCTTTGATTTCTAGCAATCATACCACCAAGTAGGAATATATAATTTTTCATATAACATCAGATTTATTCTAAAAAAATATAATTTGAAGATGTTTAAAAAAAAAAAAGAGAGGTTGAGAGAACCGTTGTTCTCTCTGAGTTTTTATGGTTTTTTGTCGTCACCAAACTCTGGTTCCGTGTTTAGAGGAACTTGAAGTAGGTGATGTCCAATGTGTCTTCAGCGGTGTTACCAACACCATCTTCTACAACGACCTTAAGGGTTGCTGCACCCATGTTCTTTACTGCAACATAGGCTGAGTATGGTACGGTAGTGTCTTCACCAACAGTCTCGCCGTTGAGCATGAACTTGACAACCGCAACACCTTGTGCATCACTTGCTGTAGCTTCAGCAGTGAAT
>CAYPIF010000048.1:0-31854 GCA_964410735.1 uncultured Thermoplasmatales archaeon | reverse complement strand
CATAGTTCAAAATTTTTGGATTAATTCGTTTTTTCGCGCATCCCATCTTAATTAAGCAGACATGCCATGTCTGCTAAAAAACTATTTCGGGATGAAGCCCTTTTTTGTATTCCTCGCTTGATTTTTTCATATCCTTTTTTGTTTGTTCACTGAGTTCCAATTCATCTTATTTCATTTTAATCTGATATTGATTATGCATGTTATATATGTTCTTCTGTCTTCAAAAATATGGAAAAATAAGGAGAAAAACCTTTGCTAAGGAGGCTTACGGCCTACACCCAATAACATTATGTTTACGTCTTTGTAAGTTCAAAACTTTAAGAATATTTTTTCAACTATTACTAATTTTTATGAGATATTTTAACATTAAGCGTACTATCATGATTTGATTATTCTCCTTACATCTCATCCTCAGGCATCCCCAGGTTATTCTTTTTAACAATAAGTTTTTTATATATCAAATGAATAAAATATATGGGGTTTTAAAAGATGAACATCAATCGATATCTCTTACGCTGCTTTGTGACATTATCCATTGGATTATTACTTGTTGTACCGGGCACAGCAATGATAAATTATAGCATACAAGATCAACAACACCCATTCAACAACTCCCTTGTATCACAAAATCTACCAGAAACATTTGATCTAAGAGATGTAAATGGTTCAAATCTGGTTTCACCGGTGAAGAGCCAAACGGGAGGAACCTGCTGGACCCATGGAACAATGGCATCTATGGAAGGAAATCTGCTAATGACCGGAGTGTGGGATGCCAACGGAGAAAAAGGAGATCCCGATCTGGCAGAATATCATCTCGATTGGTGGAACGGCTTCAATCAATTCAATAATGATGATACGGACCCTACAACAGGAGGAGGTCTAATTGTTCATCAAGGTGGAGATTATCTCGTTGCTTCTGCATATCTGTCAAGAGGCGATGGTGCTGTACGAGATAGGGATGGTCAAGTGTATACCTCTGCCCCGCTACGCTATAATGAATCATTTCATCTATACTACCCTATCGACATCGAATGGTACACCGTTGGAGATAATCTCGAAAATATTGATCTTGTGAAACAAGCTATCATGACAGAAGGTGTCGTAGGCACATGTCTCTGTTACAGTGGTAGTTTCATAAATGAAGATTTTATCCATTACCAACCACCGGATAACCCCTCTGAACCAAATCATGCAGTTGCTCTTGTAGGATGGGATGACACAAAGGAAACTCAGGCCCCTGAAGGACCCGGCGCATGGCTTGTAAAGAACAGTTGGGGTGCAGGCTGGGGTTACAATGGATATTTCTGGATATCATATTATGATAAACACTGCGGGCACCATCCAGAAATGGGTGCAGTATCATTTCAAGATGTTGAACTTTTTGCATATACTAATGTCTACTACCATGATTATCATGGATGGCGAGATACACTATCTGATATCTCTGAAGCATTTAACGCATTTGTTTCCGAGGATGATGAACTATTGGAATCTATAAGTTTTTTTACAGCATCTAATGATGTCTCATACGAAATCATTGTTTATGATCGGTATGAAGAGGATACATTGAAATACCCTCTGTCTGAAATTTCGGGGACAATAGAATATAAAGGATTTCACACAATCCAACTCCCTGGCGCTGTTGGGTTACGGACAGGCGACGATTTTTACGTCTACCTTTCGCTAAGTTCTGGGGGACAACCGATTGATAGAACATCGGTGGTACCTGTATTACTGATTGCTCTCTCTAAACAAAGCACTGTTGTTGAATCAGTTGCACATGAAGATGAAAGTTTCTACCTATCAAACAACAAATGGACAGATTTATACTATTATAATTTTGACGACCCGGATTGGACCGGAACCGCGAACTTCTGTATGAAGGGTTTAACAAATACCTGGAATCCAACAACCCCTTCAATTTCTGCCTATATAACTGGAGAGTTCATAGACGTAAAACCCGGCTCCACCGTTCAAGCGACCTTACAGGTTGAAAATTGTGGACAACCACTCTCATGCTTAGACTGGGAGATCACTAGTATCCCTGAATGGGGCGATTGGAGCTTTTCATCAGAACAAGGCAATGATGTAAAACCCGAAGGCGGTCCTGAAATTATTGAAATAACGTTAAAAGCCCCTAACGATAAAAACCAGGAATTCAATGGGGCCATACGAGTCACCAATAGTGAAAATCCTAGTGATTTTGTTGATATAACGATTGCTATGAAAACAGCAAATGCCAAACTCAACCTCTTCACAGATACATTTTGGGAATATCTCCCAAGTAATCTTCTACGCTTTCTCGAACGTTTCTTATAACACGGTGATTTCATCCTCTCAATCACCATCTCAAATTTTTTAATCCAAACACTTTATCCACTAAAATTCTTATATCAACATACTATTGTGAATATCGGTGAACCATATGGATACAGTGAAAACAATACTGATAATACATTGTATGATTCTTTCTCTTTTCTTAGCCGGATGTATCGATACTACCGATCATACTCCCTCTAACCATTTACATGACCCATACACACTGTATGTAGGTACTACTGGCGATACACAATTTAGCAGCATTCAACAGGCGATTAATGAATTGTCAAGGAATATTACACGCATCTATGTGTATGAAGGAACATATTATGAGAATATTATTATCGATAAAACAGTAACTTTGATAGGCGAACACAAAGAGAAGACCATCATTGATGGGAATTATACAAGCGATGTCATTTTTATTGAGGAAGATGGGCATTTGAACATCAGCGGGTTTACCATTCGCAACTCAGGCCCAATTGAAGGAACGTACCACGACTCAGGAATTGACATCGAATCTGATAATAACACGATTATTGGAAATATTATTTGTAACAACACAAATGGTGTTTATTCAACAGACGTAAAAAATAATACCTTCAAACAAAATATCTATCTTTCAAATTCAGGATATGGTATGTGGCTTCATACGGCTTCAGATGAATGCACAATAACACATAACATTTTTACCAACAACTCATACGGCCTTCGAATAAAAGGATCTCGAGATAATAATGTGTCAAATAATCTTTTTTCAGAGAATCTTAGAGGATTATATTTTTGCTGTGGTTCCCAAGATAACACGGTGTACCATAACAATTTTATTGATAACTCCATCTGGGATGGAAAGGATGAGGTGACTGGTAACAACTGGGATAACGGATATGTTGTGGGGGGAAATTATTGGAGCAATTATTCTGGGAAAGACGAATTCAATGGACCAAAACAAAATATTCCTGGTAGTGATACCTTTGGTGACACACCCTACACAATCTCTGGGACAGGTAACGCAAAGGATGACTATCCGCTTATAAGTCCATGGGTCATTTCATAAATGGTCTATTCCCCCAAAGGAAAAATACCTACTTATTCACAGCCATACTAGACCACAACTCAAACCATATAATGATCCATAATCCAATCGAAAGCCTTAACGCACAATACTATTAACCATAACATTTATAATTACAGCTTGCTCCAACTCGTATTAATTATCGCCTTATTCTTTAATATCAATAGGAGAAAATCAATTTCCAAACTGATCATCTCATCATCATTATTTCTGAACCATTCAGCTAGCCATGCAAATCGGAGGGCTAGCATACAATCAAAAAGATATCGAAATCCAAATTCAGAGATATACTTGGACTGTTTTATTTTTCTAAGGAACTCTAAGACGAATCCATTCACAAGACTATAGGGGTCTTCGATCCCAACACACCCTAGAAGATTAGCCATATCATATGTTTCAATGTTGATCCCCATGAATTCCCAGTCGATAACAGCTTTGATACCGTGTACATTCCAGATAATATTTAAGGGATGGAAGTCCCCATGACAGAATCGCCGTGGTATTTCATCATACATTCTAAAAAAATCCGATGATACATAATCAAGGACAGGCTGAAGTTTCTTTAGCTCATCTGGATTATGTTCCCTCATTTTTTCTACCATTGTTGAAGTATATTCCTTTAAGGATACTGTTTGAAGTTGAAATTCATCTTGAATATTTTTTGTTTTATCCCACAGTTTAATCAGGAATTCAGCCAATACTTTGCCCTTCCAACTATCAAACACATACTTAGGTCGATCAAGAGGCACACCTTCAAGATACTTTTGTAATTGCCAAAACAAACCATCAATTCTTAAGATCAATTTGTTTTCTTTGTTTGGGATATACGGATTGATGAAATCTAATTTTGCTTCTGAGAGCGACGCTAATACTTGAGCGATGAGACGTTTATGTTGATACTTAGACGGAGGGATTTGTTCTAACAGGTATTTTCTATGATGTTGATCTTCGACAACGATTCTAAATGTTGTTCGTTGAGGACTCCCCATGATGGTTATATCTGGATGGCTTTTTTTGAAGTCTAAATCCCAAAAACTAAGAATCTTTGAAAAAGAATAGGACTCCATTACGTTCTGAGATTCCCTTTAAGAATAAGAATTTTTTTATCAGAACGAGTAAATGCCATCAGTGAATATAATAGATGGAAGAGTACTTTAGACGGTATCATTTATTTCTAATATTTCACTTAATTTGAAATTTCTTATTTCCTCTTGCAGATATTATAAGCCCCCTAACTTCTTTTGGCAACAAATTATTTTGCCATTTTTCCTCTGCCTTAATCGATTCCCCTGCATTCTTGACTGCTTTCAATACATACCAAGCTGACCCAAGTGAATGATCAGCCATATGAGCAGTTGCAACAGCATGCCCAACAGACCGAGCTACCGCAATCGCCGTTGTATCTGAAGTTGCACGTGCTAGCGAATGCGCGCTGACCGAAGCGTTTCTCGCTTCACCAACAGTTGCTTTTTCCTGAGCCCATGCCCGCCCAACAAGTAACAAAATTCTTAACTGTCCATCAAGGGGATCATCAACAAGATGTATAACATGCTCTGCACAATTGCAAGCCCAGTTCATCAATTGATAGTGTTGATCTTTTTTTAGTGGACCACCTCGGTGTTCTGCGATAAATCGTTTATCCCGCATTATTCACCATCTCAACAATAACAATAATCAGCACTCTTTTAAAAGAGTAGGCTTAAGAAAGCGTTTTTTTATATTTGTCAAGTTGACCGAAAAACCTTGTTATCTGCAAAAGTATACAGACAACTTCACGTCCAGAGAGATGAAATCCAAATAGTGTTTCAAATATCTGTAAAATTTCCTCTTCATTTAACTAAATATGTATTCCATACTGGGCCACAGCTAGAATCGTCTGTAAAATCGATACGAGCATTAGGCGATACATTGGAAACTGGTGATTCAATTATTTTTTGACAATGATGACAATACCTTTGTTCAATGAAAACATTTAAAGCAATAAGCTGGCAACCGGGATATCCTAATACACCCCTTCCATCACCTCCTGCGCCTGCTCAATTACAGGACATCCATATATTTAAAAATGAATGACAGATGCGAAAGGAATTTCATCAACGATTTCAGACATTAAAATTTAATGAGGCGAATACCCTAGATTACCATCCGGTTTCTTATTGCCTTTCGATGAAGTAGATGACGTGAAATGATACGTTTTCCAATTTTTCACAGCAAGCTCATTGTAGAAGAACTTTTTCGCCATTTCTCAAAAATTAAGCTTTAGATGACTGGCCAACATTATTTAAATATTTGATTTATATACACATGGAGCATTAATAAAAAATTATGAGAAAAATGATGCAACGTTAGCCACCAAACCCTTACGAATATAATAATATAACTTGTCATTGATCGCTATCAGCAGCTAATCAATATACACCTTTAACAACTGACATCTGAACCGCTTCATCACACCACACAACTCCTCAAGAACTCTCTTCACAATATGCTGATGAGGAATATCAAACAACGCATTCTTAAAGCAATCAAGACCGCTTATCATTATGATTCTTACCATAAATGGAAAACAACCGAATATGATAACAAAGATACACAATACGAGGTTCCTTACAAACCGGACAATAATAGATAAAAAAACCACGACTCCCATCCTTACAGTGAATCATCCGCCCCATTTCATAAATCTCAACCCGACGAATAGACACCCTATGCTGAAACCTATACACATCCCAATTATGGTTATCTAAAAAGATATCCCTCACTGAAAACTGAGGAGTAGATTTAACATCATGAGATGCAATCTCTTTTTGCATGTCTTTTATTTCCAAACATGCAAAACAGTGCAGGTCCTATAAAAAGGATGTGCACTGTTTAAAATTCACCAACAGTTTCATACTTTATATACAATAAAAAATACATGAAAAGAAAAAAAAGAGAGAGGGCATTACTGGCTGAATGTTTCTGTTATGTTTGTGTATTTCTCTAGCATCTTCTTTGTCATTGGTTTGACCTTTTTCATCGCTAGCTCGAAATGTTTCTTTTGGACCTTGAGATTATTAAGATGTTTCTTGTCCAGTGGATTACCTGTTGCGATGTATTCCCTGATACTTGCCATAACTGCTTCGTTACAGACCGCGGCGATATCGGCTCCTGTGTATCCATCAGTTTCTTTTGCGAGGTCATCAACTGATACATCTGCAGCAAGTGGTTTTCGTTTCGTATGAATCTTGAAGATTTCTTTTCGAGCGGTGTTGTCTGGTGTGGGTATTGATATGAGCTTGTCGAATCGTCCTGGTCGAAGAAGTGCTGCATCGATGATATCTGGTCTGTTGGTCGCAGCGATCACGGTGACATCCTTTAATGATTCAAGTCCATCAATCTCGGTGAGCAGTTGACTAATCATCCGTTCAGAGACATGACTGGTGCCACAGCTTTCACCTCGGGTTGGTGCAACGGCATCAATCTCATCAAAGAAGATGATACAGGGTGCTGCTTGTCTTGCCTTCCGGAAGGTCTCTCGTACGGCTCTTTCGCTTTCTCCGACCCATTTGTTCATGAATTCGGGTCCTTTGACGCTGATGAAGTTCGCTTCGCTTTCTGATGCGACTGCTTTTGCAAGAAGTGTTTTTCCTGTTCCCGGTGGTCCATAGAGAAGTATTCCTTTTGGTGGACTTGCATCCATATGTTGGAAGACATCTTGGTATTTCATTGGCCATTCTACGGATTCCTGCAGTTCCTCTTTGACCTGTTCCAGTCCTCCGACATCGGTCCATGAGACATTGGGTGATTCGATGACGACCTCTCTCATCGCGGATGGTGTTAATTGTTTGAATGCTTCGTAGAAATCATCACCTGTTACCTGTAGTTTGTTGAGGATGTCGGCAGGTATCGTCTCTAGCTCAAGATCGATTTCAGGTAGTATCTTTCGTAAGGTCCGTATTGCTGCTTCTTTACAGAGGGCTTGAAGATCTGCTCCTGAGTATCCATGGGTTGTTTCAGCTAGTTTATCAAGATTTACGGTGTCATCTAGTGGCATTCCACGTGTGTGAATCTCAAGGATTTCCTTCCGTCCTTTTCGATTGGGGATTCCAATCTCGATTTCTCTGTCAAATCGACCTGGTCTTCGCAGAGCGGGATCAAGAGCATTCACCCTATTTGTGGCTCCAATGACGATGACCTTTCCTCGTTCGTTTAATCCGTCCATTGTGGCAAGGAGTTGAGCAACGACCCTTCGTTCCACTTCCCCATGGGTTTCTTCTCGTTTTGATGCGATGGAGTCGATTTCATCGATGAAGATGATGGATGGGGCGTTTTCTATCGCCTCGTTGAAGATGTTTCGAAGGTTCTCTTCGCTTTGCCCGTAGTATTTGCTCATTATCTCTGGTCCGGAGAGTGTGAAGAAGTTGGCATGTGATTCATGCGCCACTGCTTTTGCGATAAGCGTTTTTCCAGTTCCCGGTGGCCCGTGAAGAAGTACTCCTTTTGGCGGTTCGATACCCATTTTTTCGAAGAGCTCTGGGTGTTTGAGCGGGAGTTCGATCATTTCTCGGACTTGTTTGATCTCATCGTTGAGCCCTCCGATGTCCTCATAGGATATCTTTGGTATCTTTTGTTCACTGGGTTTGGTTGGTTTATCACTGAGTTTTATGGATGTTGTTTGTTGAATGATGGCGCTTTCTGTGTTGCTTGAGAGTTTTGTGACAACGAGATCGACCTTTCGACCCATGATAGTAAGTTCGATAAGGTCGCCTCTTGTGACAATACGATTCTCAAGGATATGACTGAGGTATTCTTCACCTCCTATTATTTGAAGTTCTTCGGTTGGTGCCAAGGTGATCTTGTCCGCTGGTCGTACAATTGTTTTTTGTATGATGGCCTTGTCATCGATTCCTACACCTGCGTTCTTTCGAGTGGTGCTATCGATGCGGATGGTGTCGGTGTTTGTATCCTCAGGGTATCCTGGCCAGGCGATACAGCCGGTCTTATTCTTACCGGTGATTGTTATAGCGTCTCCGGGTGTTATGTTCATTGTTTCAAGGATGTGTTGGTCGATCCGTGCGATGCCTCGGCCGCTGTCCCGTGGTTTTGCTTCTTTAATTTTTATGCTGTATATGCCATTGTTTTTCATGGTTCCTACCTCCTAGTTTTTTTGAAAAATTTGAAAAGAAAAAGGAGGGGTGTTTATTGGATGTTTATTTTCTGTCCTTTTTTCTTTTCTTTGCGTTTTTCTAGGGTGATACTGAGCACACCGTTGTTATATTTCGCCTCAATTGGTTTTTTGTTTATCTCTGCTGGGAGTTCGATTTCTTTTTTGAATCCGCGTTCTGGGTGTTTGACGGTGAGTATGAGTGTGTCCTTTGTGAGTTCAACATCGATGTTCTCTTTTCCTATTCCTGGGAGTTCGGCGGTGATGTAGAGTTCTTTTTCTGAGTCGATGATGTCGACGAAAGGTTCTGTTTTTCCGGAGATTTCAGGGTTGTGTTGTCCTGCCGGTAGTTCAGATACATTGCTGAATTCTTGGTAATGTGGTTGTCCATCTGGTCCTACATGGTACGTGTATCCGTAGATGTAGGGCCCGCCTTCTTTTGGTGAGGGGGGCTGGCTGTTCCTTGTTATGTTCATCATTTCCTCGGTCATTCTGTTGAAGTAGTCTTGGAATTCATTAAAAGGGTTCCAGGAGTTAGAGAAGAAATCGTCTATGTCTTTATTGATCCTGCGTCTATTGAATGGGTTTCTTTTGTTTTCCATTTATATTACCTCTTTTTGTTTATTATATTTTATTTTAGTCAGCTTTAAGCTGACGCTATAATATGTATGGATACTACTATAAATAATTTTTGTTTTTGTCAATTTAAAGCTGACAAAATAAGCACTTTTTTAGAAAAATATATAAATTCCTTGACCACATACTATGATACTATGAGCCGAAAGATCAAACTCAGACGACTCGATATTCCACCTGCTGGCGATATCTCAGATGACATAGAGTTCATCTGTAAATCCTTTGGATATTTTTCGCTCAGAGATAGACAGGGAACAGCAGGAAAGATATTCCAAGTACTTGTTGAGGATGCATCAAGTGGTTCGAACGGCTTGACAAGTGACGAGATAGCGGAACGACTGAATCTGACTCGTGGGGCCATCGTCTATCATCTCAACGATTTCATTGATGCAGGGATTGTTATCAGGGAAAAGAACCTTTATCGACTCCGTTCATCAAGTCTTCAAAGAAGTATCGAGGAGATCATGCGTGATGCTCAAAGGATATTTGAGGACATGATGAAGATAGCTCATGATATCGATGAGCAGCTTGGAAATTATTATCGTTAGATCGTTGGTCATAATGTTATTTATCTTCAATAAATTTTATACGATGGCTCAAAATAATTTTGGTGTTTCGTCTCAGTGTTTCTCCTGAAAACTTTTTTGCATATAATCATAAATCTATATAGTTTATTGAGATTATTCTTATTAATACATAGATGTATAAATGCTTCGTTCGTATAAGCATCCTCGCAAAAAGGGGGAATATTATTTTAAAACACATCCCATCCCTCCTCACCACGTTCCCCCTTTTTCATCCATTTATTCAGATATGAAAACCAGTAAGGCCCTTCTTTTGGAAATACTTTTGATGATATTCCTCTGCAGGATAGAATGCTGATGCGGCAACTATCTCGGTGGCAATACTCTCTTTAAGCCCTCTTGAACGTTCTAAGTGTTTCTTTGATTCCTCTGCAAGCTTCTTTTGCATTGGTGTCTCATAAAAGATAGCTGATCGGTATTGAGTGCCAATATCTGGTCCTTGGCGGTTCCTTTGTGTTGGATCATGGATCTGCCAGAAGACATCAAGTAGCTTTTTATAGGATACGACCGCTGAGTTAAATTCGATGCGAACGACCTCAGCATGACCGGTTCTATTGGTACAAACTTGTTCATAGGTTGGATCCTTTGTTGTTCCCCCCATGTATCCAACGGTTGTTTTTTTTACTCCTATTATTTTTTGGAATGCTGCTTCGACTCCCCAGAAGCATCCGGCTGCGAATGTTGCGTGTTCCATCTTTGATCAATACTGGTCTTCATCTATTTTAGCTTGTTGACTCTGTTCTTTAATGTTATACCAATACATATATAATTTTTGAATTGGTTTAATATATTATTTATGCAAATTTATTTTGGTAAATTACCAATAACTTTAAATATTTTTATTGCCACATACTATTAAAAAAATCTCTCAGAGCAATATTAGAGATGATCACATTAAAATAAGAGGAAGAAAAACTAAAAACACTCGTAAAAAAAGGCTGAAACCCGGGCATATCTCAAAGGAGATATCAGTTAATCTAATTGGTTTTTTTCTTTATTATTTGCGGGATCTTTTCACTTTGAAGTTCCCGGAATGTTTCTGCTGCGATGTATTTCGCAGATGATGAATCTAATTGATGGATTGCTTTTGCAAGGGGTATTGCTTGCTCAGTAAGATGTTTATTCCGTTTGCCGATGCCACGTAATGCCCAGCTCACAGCTTTTTTCACGTACGTTCTTTCATCAGAACATTGCTTCTCAATGATTGGGAAGAATTGTTCAAAGGTTTGATCATCTGCTTTTTTATCATGAACGGAGAGGGCGGCGATTAATGTAAATGCTGCTCTTTTCACAGATTCTTCTTTCCGTGTGCTCCATTCATTGATCTTTTTATACGCAAATGGTGTCTTGTCAAAAAGATTGTAACAACAATGATCACAAAGGTCCCATGAGTTAAAATCAAGAGCCCATCGTTCCATTTGTTCCTCTGTCACTTCTTTTGGGGTATCAATTAAAGCGGCGAGCATCCGGACTTCATGACTATTTGTTTCCCGTAGTTCGAGTGCAAGACCATGGTTTTTACCGATTTTTCAAGCAAACGCTCGTAGCTCGTAGATTGGGATTCCTAGGGAGGTTGATATGTTGATTCCAAAACGTTTCATCTTCTCCTTTCTTTTTTCATCAGAAAGTGTGAAAAGATGATTGATGATTTCTTCTTTGTTCATTCTTGAATAATAAATATTTCTTACGCATTTATGTTTTTGTTTTAGTTAACTGGAGTTTTGCGTTTTACTAAGTAGTTATATGTTCTTTTTTTGTGGATCTATAGGGACAAAGAATGCCCTCTATGATATTTTTAACACCTTTTTCTCCTAAGGTTTGTACAGATGAGATGAGCTGACCAACCAGTTCAGTAAGGATCCATCGATGTTTCATCTCAGGTGTATAACCCTGGTTTTTTAGCATGTTCTTTAGTTCATTGATATTTGTTTTTATCTGCTCTTCAAGGTTCTTGATTTTTTCAAATTTTATGATAGTCGATTTCTTATTGATTCAACATTTCCCATATCATCAGTTTTCAAAATCCACATATCAAGAAACATCGGGGACAATCCTGCATAAATCTTGAACAATTGTTTTGATCCAATAACTACGAATCCTCCATCTAATGTCTTTCGAACACAGCGACCAATCTCACAATATTTATCTTTCCCGTATTTCTGTGTCCAATCAATAGAACCATCTGATTGAACTTTTATAAGATAAAGATCCGCATCTACCAACTTCCCCTCACCAGAAGTTCCTGTAGCAATATATCCGTTATCAAACGTTTCAATAACTGAATTTATTATAGAACAACCATATGATTCAAATGTTCTATTCCACATCTCATTTCCTTCAGTATCTGTTTTTATCAACCATCCAGTAACAACCCCATTATAATCGTTCTCTCCAGCAATAATAAATCCATTGTCGGATGTTTTATTAACAGATAAACCACGAGTTACATATCCTTCTCCATAAGTGCGATTCCATTCTTCTAACCCATATTCATCGGTTTTAATTAACCAGACAGAAGATTTATAAGGATTGGAGGTGCCATATGTTTTTGAACGGCCAGCAATAATATATCCATTATCAGATGTTTGCTGAATTGAATTACCGTTATCCCCATCAAATCCAAAGAATGTCCTCCATTGTTCGATACCATTGTCATCAGTTTTGACAAGCATCGTAACTGTATTCTTTCCATTATGTGTAGAACAAGTGAAAACATAACCCCCATCATGAGTTTCTTGTAATGGATGGTCCCCTGACACCCATGAATCAGTAAACGCAGTTTTCCATTCTTCATTTCCAGCATCATCTGTTTTAATTAACCAAAGTCCAACTTGATTTTCTCCAGCAATAATAAATCCCCCATCCATCGTTTGTTCAATGTGTCTCGCCGAAGCATCATTTATATCATATGTTTTCACCCAAATGATTTCTCCGTTTCCAAATATTTTAATAGCCACGATTCCACTATAATCTGGATAATTTGCAGAGCCTAATGCGATGAAAGCTCCATCATTTGTCCCACTAATCGACACTCCTTCCTCATTAAAAATCGTTTTTCCATAATCTAATGACCAAGTATTAATTTGACATCGCGCATGTCTCTCAAAATTGTTACTTTCTGCGTCAATGCTATAGAAAGCACTATTAAATATTATTATAATGGCAAACATTATTAATTTACTTTTCATTATTTCCCTCACTTATCTAAGTACATACTACTTAATTAATTCTACTATTATTAATATTATATTAAATAATAATCTATAAAATAAAAAGAGAGAGGGGTGGAGAAGATTATTATTTAATTAGGTATCTCAGTTGGCACAGAATCGGAATCTTCAACATATATACCATCCCCGTCGTAATCCCAGTTGCCATCAAGGTCAGCATAATAATAGTCCGTTGGATTTTCACTTTTCATAAAGAATAGAAAGAAAATTGTATAGAATGGTATTTCAAGATCCCAAACATCTAAACATGTTTTCATTGGAATATCTCCAATGGTATCACCAGAATTAACTGGATGGTCAGGATCTGGATTTCCAATCAACAAAACATATTTGATGCCCATATCAATGTATTTAGTTATGAGCCATTGGCGTATTTTCTCGGCTCGTCCGTTGGGGGTGGACCGTTTATTGATCCATAATCGTCTTCAGTTACAGCCAGAACATGAAATCCAATATTTTCCTTATGATGGACAAAATCATCAAGTTTTTGTGATTCTTCTTTTATCTTGTTGGTAGTGATGATGACGTAATCATATGTGTTTTCTTGATTTGGTTGTTGGATTTGTGTTTAACGCTGGCAAGGTACTTGTGGATAGAAGAAAAATGATTGTAAGTGTAAGCGCAATAACTCAAAATTCCCTCATATTATCAAATATGTGAGATTATTATATAAATCTAATCAATAAAGTAGTTACTTTTAGATTTATTGATACTTCGTTAAAATAGTATCGCACCAACGATTATGCCGATGACAAAGCTAATGCTGATGTCGATGGCAAATCCGATTTTTTCTTTTTTGTTCATATGGTTTCACCTATTGTATGCATTGTTTGGAGATTTGAGAGTACTTCTTCAAGCAGAGTTTTAACCTGTTTCGGATGGGTCTTTGATAGTTCGAAGGATAGTTTTCGTATCTCTAGCAATGTTGGTACAATGTTTGATACGCCTTCTCCAATCATATCGGAGAGTATGTTTCTGAATTGGTTCATTTTTTCTTCCATTTCTGCGATATGTCGTTTCATCTCTTGGAGCTCTTGATCTCCTTTTTTGGTCACTTCAAAAATTGTCTTCGATCGTTTTTCAATGGTTTTTATTTTTATGAGCTCTTCTTCTTGGAGTTTTGTGAGGAGCGGATATATCGTTCCTTTGCTTGGCGTCCATGATCCTTTGGTCTTTTCTGTGAGCTCTTTAAGGATACCGTAGCCTGATTTTGGTTTCTTTTTCAGTGTGTGGAGTATGTAGATGGAGAGGATCCCTTGTTGTTTACCGTTCTCTGACTGGAAGTTGAAGATGGTAGCCATATGGTGTAGTATGTTTTTCATAGATTAAATAGATTTCGATACCGAACGGTTCGATACCGAAATATTTAAATATCCTGCAAATATAATACATGTTACTCAATTAAAAATACGGTACTTGACAAAAAGGTGAAATCGATGTCATACGCTACGTCAATAGGGGACACTATTGTAAAGCATCCTATGGCAGTAATTATTCTTGTTATTTTTCTCACGATAGGTTTTGCTGTTAATATACCTAGTATGAACATGAATACCTCAACAGAGGATTTTATGCCAGATAATGACATAGCAAAGGCAAGCCAACGTATTACTGAATACTTTGGAGAGAACAGCGAACCGCTCATGATCCTTGTTGAAACAGATGGGGAAAACAGCCTCCTTTCCCCTGATTCTATTAGAAAGATGGACCACATTCTCAAAACACTTGAAGAGAACCCTGAGATAGATTCATCCGTAGGTCTAACCAACTTTGTTGAGATAATTTGTGGCATAGAATATAACACCAGCATAGAAAATGCAACAGATGATCAGATACGGGCAGCATTCAATGATATCATAACAGAACCTTCAACAGTACAAATACAGATGCTTGCAAATCCTGATGAAAATGAACCAGATGATTACACACGATTCCCTCGACTAAAAAGATCAATAGAACAAGATAACATGGACATTAAGAATTACTATATACAACAAAATGACACAGCAATCACCTTTTCAATACAGGTCTATGATTTGCCAGAAGACCCCTATGATATTGTATCAAGTTTTCCACGATTAAATGTTGTTGAATGGTACATCGATTTTCAAAATCTCATAGGTCCAGAAACATTGACCCAGATGGAATATACCATATCCGCCCATATTGAACCGACCGATCCCTTATGGGATGTTGGAAATGGTTTTTTAACGAATATTAAAGCGTTCTTTAACACCCTGCGAGCTAGAGAATTGCGAAACTCATACAACACGACCGCTACGCTGTGGATAACACCACCTGGTCAACCCATGTCCATACCACTTATCTTACATTCAGGAGAGGTCACTTTTGATACTGCTCAAGACATGATACACATCTCGGTCAATAAATCGGAACTGGGAAATTACGGCATAGCACCAGAATCAGATACATTTGGTCTTCCCGCACGGCTGGGCAACACAACAGCTGGATTCAGATATTATCAACTCCCCCTCTTTCATCTTCCCTGGCTCCGTGTGGAAACAAACATGGACTTCATTAAAACAAAGTTCGAGACCATGCAACACCGACCAGTCATATCAACGATTGGAAACAAGATAATGACCCGATTTGCTGATATGAGCTGGGAAGACCTTGATATGATGCTCCAGAATATGGATGGGTCAGATTTCACCATCGACACCATATCACTAAAGGATGTCGCCTCCTGGTGGACCACAGTGGATATCGCTCCTGATACATCATCATCCACAGAGACCATCTTTCTCAAACCAGCGTTTTTAAATGATATAGACACAGCACTCCTCTCATTTCTCCCCGAATCATACAAAGAAACAAATGAGGCAACGGCTACCTTGATGATAGTGACGATCAATGGATCATATTCCGATGAGGAGATAAAGACAATCAGTAAAGATACACAGGATCAATTGGCGACACTTGATGCACCCTATCCTGATTTTACCTTGAAGGTTACAGGTAACGCAATCATCAATAATGAGATCGATGAGGTCGCAGGCAGTTCAAACGCTATCATCATGCCATCTATTTTCATCGCCATAGCTCTTTTACTCCTCCTCACATTTAGAAAGATGTCCTATATGATCCTACCCATGCTCGGCCTTGGCCTTTCCATCATCTGGGTATTTGGCACCATGGTCCTGTTTGGGATAAACTTCAATATGATGTATGTCGCGCTTGTGCCCCTCATGTTAGGGTTAGGGGTGGATTATTCCGTTCATCTGCTGCATAATTATCGTGCGGAACTGAAAGAAGGAAAATCCATTTCCGATGCCATTATCGCATCTATAAAAGATGTGGGAACTGCATTGCTCCTTGCAACAGTCACAACGGTCATCGCTTTTCTTTCATTTCTAACGGGGACCATCGCACCCATTAGAGATTTTGGTTTACTCTCTGCTATTGGTATCATCTACACTTTCATCATTACATTAACCCTTCAAGCAGCTGCTCGATATTTACTTGATAAAAGAAAAAAACCTCAAATAAAGAACAACGGGGGCAATTTCTCCCTTGAATCCATCATGGGAAAGATATCGAATCTTGTCAATACTCACTCAAAAACAGTTCTTATCGTGTCCCTTCTCATCACTGTGGTCATGGGTCTAGGTGCTCTTGAGATCCAAACATCCTTCAGTATGGAAGGAATGCTTCCAGAGGGTAGTCCCTCGGTCAGTATCTTTGAAACCATCGCAGAAACATTTCCTTCATCGAGCATGGATCAGGAATACATCCTCGTGGAAGGAGATGTTGCTACCGTCAATGGCCTAAAAACTATCGATAGGATAACAGAGAGCCTACAGGATGATGTGTATATCGCATACAATCCTGATGGTACACCTAAGATCACGTCGGTTATCTCTGTCATACAGAATGCGGTGAGTCGTAATGCTTCGTTAAAAGAACGATTTCAGCTTGATGGACAGGATATCCCCCCCTCAGATCAACAAGTGGCAGATTTTTATGAGTATCTCTACTCTCACGATAGCTATAAAGATACCATGAGGACAGTGGTTCATGAAGACGCTGGAACATACGATGCAGCGGTCATTCGTGTTTATACATCGGATTCCCCTCAAGGTTTGAATGGGTATGAGGACATGGAAAAAGGAGAAGCTCTTTATTTGCAGTTCACGGAGGACACTGATGTATCAACTGATCAAACAATTACGATAACTGGAATGGATACACTGATGTATGAGACCACAAGATCCCTTACAGAAAGTCAGATCGCGTCCACTGCTCTATGTATACTCCTTGCAGCAGCAATTCTTCTTGTGGTCTTCCGGGACCCCTTATTGAGTCTTATCACATTGGTGCCGGTTCTGATTTCAATAAGCTGGATCCTTGGAACCATGTATTTCATAGGATATAATGTCAACATCATGACCGTGATGATAACGTCAATAACCGTTGGGCTAGGGGTAACATATGCTATCCACGCGGTTCAAAGGTTCCGTCAAACCGCTGATGCAACAGGGGATATCACACAATCCATTCACGAGACTGTGAGCCACACCGGTGGCGCTCTTCTTGCTGCAGCAGTGACCACCATCGCAGGGTTTGGCATATTGACCATAGCACCATTGCTCCCTCAACAACAGTTCGGTTTGATATCCGCGATAACCATTATCTACTCGTTATTGACCACGATCATCGTTCTCCCACCGGTCCTGAAAGTATGGGCAACGTGGAAGAAAAAACGAAAAGGGTACATTATTTCAAAGAACAACATCTAAAAATCCTTTTCTTTCCAATTGACCTGTTAAGAAATTCAAGGTAAATAATAGTTTTTTCCAAAAGATTTAAATTGAAATTATAATTAAATATTTTAAAAATGAGTGGGGGGCCAAGACATGAAACAGAATGTAAAAATTGGAATTTTCATAGGGATTATCGTCATTATTACAGCAATTTTTGTTGTTTTTTATGATACAAAGGATCAACCGGGACCTATTGGATCAAAGGATCTCTATAAGTTAACAGGTACTTTACAGAATCTACCAGAAGCAATAGAGGTGTCTGATGAAGACCCGTTCTATGCTCTTGTTGCAACACCCGTTGCGGTTCATTACGATTCAAATTGCACCCAAAAAATTGTACCATTGTATATAGTGAATCCAACTAATCCTTCTGATTCAATTTTGAGATTACAAAATGAACAATTAACTGAATATACTGCTAAAGATCTCATGAGCTTTCAAGATGATTCCATCAGGGATTTTTCATTAAATATTGCAGGGAACTTTTGGAAGAAAAGCGATGCAGCAATGATCATTGAGAATAGTCAAGAAGGATACTATTTAGGAGTGAATGCAGCACCAATCGCATCATATCTTTCAATTCCTATTATTATCGCGGATGAGATTGATGAAGAGATACAATTCATACTTGATGAACTTCATGTCAAGAACCTTCTGATTTGTGGGGATAATATCATGGGATATAAGGGCCTTTATTCCTACCGGGTCTATACAACAATCGATGACATCGTCAATGAATCAGTGGGATTGGTAAAAGATAAATTCTCTGATGTAGAGTATATCACATTAGCTAATCCTCTTGATGCGTTTCCACCAGAGGTTTTAGATGAAAAGGTGTTTACCTTCCCGTCTGAGACCGTCAAATCTGCCAGCATGAACAGGCAGAGTACGCCCGGATTCATCTATACTTATATGACTAAAACTGCACAGTGGGAGTTCACGATCCCAAAAGATTACAAATATGCGCTGATCGAATTTGAAGGTGTAAACCATGAGACTGAAGATGTTAAGGAATTTGGTGATTATGCGGAGTTTACCATTGATGCTCAAGACGGGAGCTTCACTTTAGGATCCTTAAAAACATTAAATGGGATACTAAAGGAGGATTCAAATGGGAAAATAATCGCTGATACTGTGTATTCTGAGTTTGTGATGTATGATTGCGGAGGTGTTACTTGTAGCGTATCTGGTCTGGGGAGTTGGTCTCTTAAGGATTCAGGGAAGATATCTGCAACGGTTACTATCAAAAAACTAGACCATCCTCTGTATCCATTGATGAAACAACTTTCAACTACCGCTCCGTATCTTACTGCATATCATCAGGGGATCGTCTTTGCAAAACCTGATTTTGCATTTACTGCAGATGATGATGTCATCAATATCAAAGGTGACACCTGTCCAGGGTATTATTTACCTGGTAGAAATCCAGCACTTGTTCCCATGTCAAACGAACATGTTTTTGAGAAAATACATGAACCGCTCAACCAATTATTATCCAATATATCAGGTTTACCCTGCGAGTCAAAGGTTGATCTGAAATATCTAACAGATCAATTCAAAGAATACCCGGTGTATATTGCTTTAGTTGGCGGAGCTACTATGCTTCCACGGTATTTCTATCAAAATGGTGTCGAACCGATAGGGGATATCGATGGTGATGGGGTTGATGATACAGTTGCATTGAATTTTGGTGGTGGTGGAACACAAAGTGATAATATCTATGGAAATATTGATCCTATTGAAGGTGACTGGTCGAATCAAGCAAATGACGTCTATTCAGGGGATTATCCTTTTATTGAGAATATTGTGGGACGGATAGCAGCATGGGATGTTCAAGATGCAAATGCTCTTACAGTACGCTCCATATTCTATGATGATATAATCAAAAACGAGGATCAATGGAAGGATACGTTTGGAAATCTGATCGGGGCAGGGATTGATTTTCGTAAACCATTATGGGTGGAGATACTTAACCATCTTCCAGTATCAAAACAGATCATAAAACTTGCAAACACCCTGTCGCTAGGTATGTTGAATTATGAGGTTGGTCCGTGGAAATCGTATACCGGTTTTGGTGAGGTCATGGCAGAAACCATTGAACACGAGATAGGATCAGATCTTGGTTTTGATGTTGAAACCCGTCTCAATGAGGCATCAATGCTGCAAGGGTTCAGTGATGATGCGTTAAATAAGCTTAAAACTGCCAGTCTTTGGAATAGATTGACCTTTTCGAAAAGAATGGTGAAGAACCTTGCAAGTGACGAAGAGGTGAATGGGAAAGAGGTGCTTGAGAAAAGTAATTTCATCTGGGCTACAGGCCATGGTTCACCCTTTGGATTTGGTATGGATGGACCGGATTTGGTGTATTCTGCGTATGATGGCCTCCTTCTTAATGCTCCACGAGTTTGGAGTAATGTTTTACAGCGTTTGTTTTCTCCTTATTTCCTTAGTAGTTTTTGGGGTCCAGGTGGAGGTCTGGGAAAAGCAGGTGAATATACCTCGCAGCATGTGTCAAAACTAGAACTTGGACCATCGTTTATGTGGCTTGAAAGTTGTTTCTGCGGCCGTATCACAGGTATTTATCCTGAGAACAGTGTTAATCAGGCGTTTATCCATGCAGGGTTAGCCTCACTTGTTGCATCTACAACAGGTTCGAACATCCCTGGGGGGTACCTCGAACCTAAAAATAACATGTGGGATACATTCTTATCTGTTAATCGGTTGAAAAGACAATGGGATAAAGAAATAGATGAAGGTAACTATCCTGAACTTCATTTTGGATGGAAGATATATGATGATCTCTGCCATATGGTTGCTGAGGAGAATATGAGTGTGGGCCATGCACTGCGTGATGCCCGTAATCAATACCTTCCAGATGATGCAGAGTGGGAGCTTTGGTGGTCCCCACCGTTATCATTAGTGTTGGATGGAGAGGCATATAAGGATTTTATAAAAAGAACGAGTGGTGCCGATACATCAGGATATGGCCCTCATCTTGCTGAGAAATTCACATCCTTCAATGAATACGTACTGTATGGCGATCCTGCATTCAACCCATATGAACCCTAATGCGAACAGTGTATCCAAAGTATGAACAAGAGGAAATTGTCAGAGTTAAACAGGTAGAATTGTGTGTGTTTTACATGATTTTTTTGATAAAACATTTAACTAGGGAAATAATTTAGGATGTAGGGTTTTACCGTGAACGAAGACGATATGAATGCTTTCCTCGATGATTTCAAAAAAGCTGATATCAATCAAAAACTGGATATGTGGTATTACGCATTGGAACAAGAAGCTATTTGGGAAGAGATCATTGCAGAGGTTGCGGATTTCGCTCAAATGGATCAAATGAAGAAAGCCGGTATTAAAAAAGTCGCTAACGAGGAGGAATGATACACTATGGACGACGAGGGCAAAAAGGAATTCATTGAGGATTTCAAGAAAGGTGATGGTGCGGCACGGCTTGACCTCTGGGACTATGCAATGGGCCAACAGGTCCTCTGGGAAAAAATCATAGCAGAGATACAGAAAATAGCCCATGACCAGGGTGTTGATAAAAAGCTTGAGAAGATGATGGATGATGATATGAAGGGTGAGTAATCCTTTCCATCCGTTACGGAGTTTTTTGTTTAGATTATGTTATAGCTATTGAAATTGTTCTAGGAGATCATAGAGATTATACGTATGGATCTGTGTGGCAAAGGCACTTGTTTCTTTTCCAGCATAGCTCACCAGCAGATCACCTGTCACTGGTGTTGCTGTCCACATGTTCCATGCTCTGTTGAAACTTGTTCCTTCCGCTTTTGTGATAATATATCTGAGGAGCGGGTCAGTGCCACCGGAATAGGTATTTTGGAACATGGTCATGGTGTTTGTCAGGTTCAAGGTTCCTTGTTGCCGTTCGAATTCCTCACTCACCGCCTTGTAGCTTCTCCAGATTGCATAGAATATGTCTTTTCTTTGAACGAGTTTTATGAATGGGATAAATCCGCCTGGGTTGTATGATTCTCTTTGTGTCCCTGCTATTGTTGGGTCGATAAAAAAGTTGGTTCTTCTTACTGTATCTTGCAGTGACCAAAAGGGTTTGTTTGACTCTGCGGGATTGTCGTATGTTCCAATGTAGGAATGATTTCCGGTTACTTCCACTGCGACCCCTTGTTTTAGTTTACCATCTGAAACGATGAAATTCCATCCAAGGGTCTTGTTCTCTGTAAGGATCTTTACTGCATCATCCAATATTGATGCATGGTCAAGGGCCATTTGAACGCGTAGAAGCGCAGGTATTCCATGAAAAGTATAGTCATTACTCCAGCAGACCTGTTGTCCAAGGGCTATTGCCTGTGAATTCATACCTCCGCCACCATGCATAGAGCCTGCAACCGAAGGGGATATTGAGGCATAGCCATCTGTTGGATTGCGAATTACAAGAACTGCGTTCTCATGGACATACGTTCCTGTAATCGGGTCCTGGATGTCCATTGGTTGGTCAAAACTTCGAACATGAATGAGTTCTCCATCACTAGTTGAGCGTCCCCAGGTTGAAACACCAAAACATCCGCCGATATCCCCAACAACGATGACCATATATGCTGCTGCCACAGCAGTAGCATTTACCTCAGCTCCATCAGCAAGACCCTGCATCTCCTCAAGGTATTCATCTGGAACGTATGGCTTCATTTGATTCCAAATCTCAACGAGTCCCTCATATGAATATGAGGTGTATGCAATGAACGCGCGGAGGTTCTCTTGGACCTTATCTCTTAAGTAGTATCCATGTTGATAGCCCATTTCATAATGGGTACCGTTTACATGGAGGATGGTTATATTCTCTTGATTTGTACACATTCCTTTCTGTATGATGTTAATGTGATCTTCTGATTTACTTGATATCTCTAGTTCTCCCTGAATGGATGTTACAGGGAGGGCGAAAAGCATTAACAAAACTAACAGTAGAGCGCATTGTTTTTGTCCCATATTTAACCCCTTTTGAAAAGGGTAAGTTTGCTTTACTTTTTAACTTTTTCTTCAAAAACTCATTCATTCCGCAATCATGTTATGTTCTAAGGAGTTGTTCATAGTAACTTGATGTGCCTGTTTCTAAGATTTCTTTGATTATTTTTTCGGTCACTGGTCCTATTCCTTGTATATCTTGAAGTGTAAGTTTCAGCTCAGAGATCGGCTCGGTTAGTTTCGATACTGAATATGATGCAAATCCGTATGATGATCGTTTCCCTCTTGATTTTAATAGATGATCCATCTGTTCAAGTATGACCGCTACCTTATCATTTTCAGAGAGGACATCTGAGAATAATCTTGGAGGTATACGTTTTGGGATACCGTATTGGGAAACAAGGAGATTAAAAAGTTCATTGATCGATTGATAGTACTCGGGTATTGCGTTTCCCCATTTGTCCTTTTTATAGATGTTTTCATAATCGACGATGCGGTCAGGGTACTCTGAGCGTAGTGTCTTATAGAAATATTCCTTCTGCCTCCCTTCTTTTAGGGTCATACCTCCAAAGAGAAGAAAATCCACATCAATACGTTTTGCTTGTTGAATCGACTCTTTCATGATATCAATAGTGTCAGTGATGAAGGGAATGACGGGGAGAAGAAAAATACCAATAGGAATGTTTTCTTTTTTAAATCTTGATAACACGTCCAATCGTTCGGATGGTAAAGGAACACCTGGTTCAAATTTTCTACTGACCTCATCGTTTGTTGATGAAAAACTCATACTGACAATAACCGGTGATACCATCTGTATCTCTTTGATGAGTTCAAGGTCTCTTTCCACAAGGATTGATTTTGTCAAGAGGTGAATAGGGATATTTTTATCTTTCAGGAATTCCAATGTCTTTTTTGTTAGTTGATATGTTTTTTCAACTGGTTGATAACTGTCCCCTACACCCCCGCCCAGCATCAGATACCCTTGTTGTACTTGTCTATTGATCGATGGTCTACGCAGTTCTCTTTCAAGGAGATTCAATGCATTTATCTTCACTTCGATATCTTTTCCGAATTCTCCTTTGACCTGGTATGTTTCAGCTCGCCCATCACAATAAACACAGTTATGCTGGCACCCACGATACAGGTTCATCCCTGCTTTTGAGAGGAACCACGAATCAACTCGTTTATGAATCCGTAAAAGTGATCGGGCTGTTACCTCTTGGATGGTCATAACATTCAGAGATGGATTATGCAAGCATGTTTAGAATGTTTCCCTCAGCAGAAATAGTACTGTTCAGTAGAGAAGTAGATATGTTGCTACAGTGATAATGATCCCTACTATGGATCCTGAAATAAGCTGAGTGAATGTATGCGCATTGAGCTTCAATCGGGCCCAGATGACAACGGGGAGTAAAATGAACAATGGTAACGCAAAAAAACCTAGGACAAAGAACACTGCGGTAAAAGGACCGGTTAATCCTGCGCTATGAGAACTTATCTTGGTCTTATAATTCGCGATAAGAACAGTGGTTGTCACACCTACATAGGCAACGGAGAGGACAAAGAAATCATGTGCACCAAGATAATAAAAGAGCACTGAAGCGATGCCATATCCAGCCATTGCGATAAGATAGAATGGTGGCCGAGTTTGTCTTTCTGAGACCCAAATATCGATCTTTCCCTTTTTGGTGAAATAGAGGATGACTACGATCGGGTTGATACATAGGAAAAACAAGGCAATTGCTAAGATACTAGGAATCATTACAGGATCAATCTGTCTTGTTTCCTCTGAAAATAAGAGAAGCAGCACAATAGCGTAAAAAGCTACTGTTGTAGGTGAGAGAAGATATGATATAATGTCAGCGAGTTTATGATGTGCATCCATATGAACAACCACCAATAGGTTATTTTTTATTTCAATATCGTTTTATTCAAAATACAATTGTTTGTTCAGATCTGATTGGCATTGTTCTGGATTTCTTCGAATTCCCCGGTCACCTTGTTCTTCATGACATTATCGTGGGAGAAATAGCGACCGTTCATTGCAATATATACTCCTTTTGGTAATGATTGAACAAATGCCAACGCACTTCCAAGATTGAACAGTCCATCTGAACTTCCGAATGCGTACGGGATAAGTGCGCCAGTGAGAACGATTGTTTTGTCCTTAATATGACTTCCAAGGTAGTTTGCGGTCTTGGCCATAGTATCTGTTCCATGGGTAATGATGATCTTATTTTCCTTGGAGTTCGCACATTTCTCAAGAATGATATTTCGATGATACTCGGTCATCTCAAGACTGTCGATCATCATCAGTGTCCTGATTTTGATATCAATTCTACAGCGAGCAAGTTTCAGCATCTCATGAACATGGGTGTTCTTGAAAATAAGCTCACCAGTAAGTTCCATGTATTCTTTGTCAAATGTACCACCGGTCACTAAGATCTTTACTGTCATTGGCGTTCACCTGGTCAACAGGAAAAAAGAAGGTATTATTAAAGTTTATTTTGAAAAAACATGATTTAATCGATTTTTCCTTATAATTTAATCCAGGATTTCACGTTTTTTTTTCGAAGGTTATAAAAAATATATCAATATAGGGTTACAAAAAACGGGGAGTTATGAATCATGAGAAAAGTAATGATATTGGGAATGTGTTTTTTAGTACTGTCAACACTATTAATGCAGATACCACAGATAACATCAGCACCACCGCCGACGCCTAAAACATATTCCACAACGCTAGAATCGAGTGTTTCAACATATGTATATGAGTTTTTTTCAACAAAGAATTACAATTCAGGTTCAAATCAATATTATCTTTACGTCGGTGGCGATGAAGCTGTATACAATTATGTTAGTTACGTCAAATTCGATTTATCAAGTTTACCTGATGATGCAGATGTATTAGAAGCAGAAATTTTACTGTATTCTTCGGGGGCTCCAAGTCATTATTTCATTATAAATATGCATCCAATCCTTGAGACATGGGTACAGAGTACTGTAAACTGGAATTCAGATATATCTTACTATACAGAACATACAAGTCTTAATGTTTCACAAGATGGATGGCATGAGTGGGATGCAACAAGTATCGTTCAAGATTGGGTGGATGGATCAAAAACAAATTATGGTGTTGCTTTTGAAGCGGATACAGTCCATTCACTTCGCTTCTCAAGTGATGATTCATTGTATAAGCCTCAGATTACCATATTATATAAAACTTTAATTGGAGATGAACCAGAAGATCCCCCAGAAGAACCACCTGAAGATACCACACCTTGTGAATATGAATATACAATAACTCCAGAAAATCCACAATCTGGGGATACTGTTACCATCGAAGTGAATGCTACTGATGATGTGGCCATGCAATATATATCAATTCAAAAAGGCGGAGAAGAAGTTGAGTACTGTGAGGCTACTGGAACCCAAACAGAATTATCATGCTCCTATTCTGAGGTTCTTGCCGCTGGAAATTATACATTCGTTATCTCCGCCGATGACATGGGCGGTGAGCCTTCTCAGGGAGAAACAATCTATGTTGATGTTAGTGGAACAGGTAGCGACCCTATTGCAACACTCGATATTGAATTTGAAACTGATGGTGCAACACCAGCAAAGTACCGGTTACTTCCAATGGATGGCCAACGAATAGATATCACTGCAACGGCAACCGATCCAGACGGAATTGATTTTATGACCATTACTTGCGATACGACACCAATTGATTTCAGCTATGATCCACCTCAAACAGAGGTTGAAGAAACTATCACCTTTTACAATGGTGTTGACGTGCTTGATGATTGCTCTGCGCCTTGTACCTTACGTTATTCAGTTCGTGCATATGATATTGAGGATCGATCAACTCGAGTTGAGGGTGAGGATATTGAAGTTGGTGCACCATGGCAATGGTATTGGGGGCTTCCCTTTGCCAACTGGGGCTGTGATGAGAATCATACATGGAGCTGGAATATGATGGAATCCATTTTTGGTGATGAAGTATGGTGGAATGAAGAATATGGTTGGCGGAAACCACATGCGGATTACCTGTTCCAAAATAAGGTTAGGACAGGTGGCCGTGGAGGTCAGTGTTACGGTATGTGTGCATTATCTCTTGAATTAGCGTCCACTTCCTCGGATATCTATGCAAATATGATTCAACCTACTGCGGTAAGCATTGATGATCTTGAAAGGGAGAACTGGGATAACACCTGGCCATATTATTATGCCAGGCAAGCAGGTCAATACAGTTTCCATCGTTTACTTCTAAAATCTGCCCAATATTTACTTCAACCTGAAAGATCAGGATCGGGGCTTCACCCTTTTATTGATGATATTTTGGATCAAATCATTGATGATCTCAATGCGGGGACTCCAGGCATCATCTCTATTTTTGAGGGAAGTCATGGTCATGCTGTTGTTCCTTGGCGAGTCGTTCCATTAGGTGGAGATATGTATAATGTGTACATCTATGATCCTAATCATAACTATACAAGTACTCATGATTCAACGGATTACACCAATTTCAATCAGTACCCCTACATCGTTTTTGGTGAGGATGGCTGGGCTCGAGATGGCTGGTGGTCTTATCAATGGAATAGTTCATCAACCTGGAATGAAAATATCTACTATACTCCGTATGACACCGCCATTGGAAATCCAAGTTCGAAGAATTACATCGGCACCTATCCAACGACAGTAGGTATCACAGACCAAAAGCTCCCTGACCCCTTGCAGACCCTGATGTATGGTTCCGGGGATGCATCATTTTACGCTGAAGACCCATCGGGGAGAAAAACAGGGTATGTGGCTGGTGAACTAATTTCTGAAATTCCGTATTCAGCTCCACTTTTTGAGTCGGATGGGGACGAAGGAACCATTGATATGTTCATGATACCAAGTAACATAACCTTTACCGTTCATATGGAAAGTACTATTGAATCAGAGGGTGTTGAAGGAATGTATTCAATGATGATTTGGCATAATACATCGTTTTATGCGGTGGAGAATGTGACAAATACAAAAGATACAGAAGACGAGGTAACATTTTCTCCACGTTCATCGTCAGATGGGCCCACTGATTATTCTCTGAGATTCCGTAGAGGAGATGTCACTAAACTGAGGGCAAGTGACCCTATGGATTATTCTATCCATTTCGCTAAGGAATATTACAATTCACCATTTGTTGGAAGAGAATATATCTTTACAAGCGGTCAGAACGATGAGGGTGCAGAGGTTGAACTGTATGTCTCTACGGATCATGATGATCTTGTTGTCGAGACCTATGATCTTCCGTTTGATTTCACGGTGACGACGAAGAGCACGGAATCACTTGAGGATGATCCACAGATCGATTATATACCCGAGTCGGAAGGTGATTTCTCAATGGATTCAAATGAGAAAATGGCGATTACACCTGATGATTGGGAAACAACCTCGACCTCAGGATCGTTTACAACAGGTGAAGAACAAGATGATACTGCCGATTCAGATGAAGATGGTTTGTCTGATGAAGATGAACAAGAGATAGGATCAGATTCAACAAACAGCTCTGATGTAACTGAAGTTGAAGATATTGATGGATATCTGGTTGATACTGATAAAGATGGAAACCCCGATAAATTTTTCAACGATACTACAAGCAGCAGTTCAGATCTCATATTCGATGAGGGAATTTATAAAATAGATGTTGATGGTGACGGCATAATAGACTTTTTATATGATGCAGAAACAAAAACAATTACACTATACAATAGTAGTAATGTATCTGATAAAACACCCGGATTTGAGATGATACTCGGCATCTTAGCATTGCTCCTCATTAGCATAATTCGGAGAAGAAAACACTAGGATTTTTCAATAAAATCCTTCTTCTTTTTCTTTTAGATCATATTCTCTATATGAATCTTTTTTTTGTTATCTTAAGCGACATCAAAGATACGTTCATTAGACTTGTTTGGTGGATTAAAATATTTTTCAAATCGTTTGAATGCATCATCATAATCAGAATCTGGTGGATATGGTAGGTTTTGATAGACAAAGACATTATACCATTCCTCATCGTAATCTGTTTTCTTTGTTTTTTGCTTTGAACTTTTGAAGAGTCGACTAAGATAATCCTTTTTGTCTCCCTCGAGGAACATTATAGAAGTACAAATTCTATAACTATAATCCTCAAATTGCACCTCTTCCATTCACCATTATATTTGTTGATTTAATTATATAAATATTACTAAATTTTATATTTCTTCCAATAAAGAACCTAGCAAAAAAACACATCAAAACATATTTAAGTGACCATGTTATGTTTCGAAAAAACCAAAAAAGGATTAGGATGAAAATTTCATCTTTTCAAAAAAGTTGAAAAAATCTTTGGAATTTTTGTGTTTCTCCTTTTAAAAAACTTGACAACCCTGTGTTGCCAAAGGATGTTGTATATATGAACGGAAAAGTAAAATGGTTTAACCAACGAAAAGGCTATGGTTTTATAGAAGGCGAAAATGGAAAGGACATCTTTGTCCATCAATCTGCTATCGCAGAAGGATATCTTAGAGATGGCGAAGATGTAGAATATGAAGTTGAGGAGACAGATCGCGGATTAACCGCAAAAAACGTCAAAAAACTGTAAACGGTGCCTCCTATGTCAACTGTAGAAAATGGAAATACGATACAGGTCGAATATGAAGGTCGATTGGAAGATGGAACTGTTTTTGACAGTTCAAAGAATCATGGACAACCCTTAGAATTTCTTGTTGGATCAGGTCAGATCATCAAAGGATTTGACACAGCAGTCATTGGAATGAACATCGGTGAAGAAAAAGAAATCACCATTCCGCCAGAGGAAGCATATGGACAATATCAAGAAGATCTTGTACGAGATCTCCCTCGAAACTCATTCCCTGACGGCCAAGAGGTAAAACCAGGAATGGTTTTCATGATGAACCTGGAAGATGGAAGACAAATACCGGTACGAATCTCAAATGTCACTGATGACGCGGTCACTATCGATCTCAACCCTCCACTTGCAGGAAAAACACTGATTTTTAAGATTAAACTCGTTGCAATAGTATCGTAAGAAAAAGCAAAAAACAGGTGAAGGTTTCATCGCCTTCGTCGTCATTTTTTTTTATGAAAAGATTTTTAGATGCAATCAATTTCAGCATCCTTTATCAATGTATGAGAAACTCGCTGTAGAACTCATTTTTCTATTATCCTGTTTTACCATGGTCTATTTGATCATAAGGAGACCGTTCTTTTATATCAGGCTTGGTGTAAGAAAAATCAAACTTGAAACCTATTTTATCGGTTCTCTTCTAGGACCCGTGTTACTTATTCTCTTTGGACTATTGAACTATTCAACAATTGTTGCAGGTTTTAAAAGCTCCAGTAGTTTGAATCCCTTTGGCGTGTTGATCCTGTTCCTCTCGATGGTCTTTATGAGCATTTTTTTAGACATAACAGGTTTCTTCGAATATCTTGCAAGAATAGCATTACGCGCTGCAAAGGGAAACGCATTGAAATTGTTCTTCTCTGTCTATTTCATTGTATCATTGTTGACGATATTCACATCAAATGATATCATCATCCTCACCTTTACACCGTTCATCTATTATTTTTCAAAACATGCAGGACTAGATCCTATCCCCTTCCTTATCACCGAATTCTTCGCAGCCAACACCTGGAGCATGATGTTTTTTATCGGCAATCCCACCAACATTGTTCTCTCTGCAGCATTTGACATAACCTTTTTGGAATATGTTCGTTGGATGTTCCTTCCGACATGCACTGCAGGACTCATCAATCTAAGCCTTCTATACTTACTTTTTAGAAAGAAATTGAAGCAACCGATGAATATGATCGAAAATATTGAACCGCGGGAAGCTTTGACCGATAGGACCGGAGCGATCCTAGGCCTGATCCTCCTGAGCAGTTGCATCATATCTCTTTCAATAGCACCATATATCCATCTTAATATCTGGATGGTATCATTTGGATTTGCACTTGCCCTTTTGATACTTCTTCTAAGCCGTGATTTCTTTCTTACGATTCGATCAAAACGTATCGATCTGCGAAATAACAGTGTTTCAAAAACGTTGGAACGAATGCCTCTTAGCGTCATCCCTTTTGTTCTTGCTCTCTTTGTCAGTGTCGAAGCGTTACAATACTATGGAATCACAACAGAGATTGGTAATATGTTTGAAAACATCATTAAAGACTCCTCAACGATTTCCGTCTTTCTTTATGGGATCTCATCAACACTTGCAGCGAATATATTAAACAATATACCAATGACCGTTGCATATGTATCAATATTGCAACCAGCTGATCCGCTCATTATCTATCCTGGACTGTATGCTACGGTAATAGGATCAAACATCGGGGCAAATCTTACCCCGATCGGGGCACTGGCAGGGATCATGTGGATGATGATGTTACGAACAAAACAAGTTGATATCTCTTTCAGACGATTCATGTTCTATGGTATTCTTATAACGCCCATCACCCTCCTTTTATCCTTATTGGTGTTAGCATTGGAGTTTCAGCTGATTCAAGGCTTATAAAATGTTTTTTAAACTGATATAAAGAAACTTAGCTCACGTTCAAAGCATATGCTAAAAAGAAAAAAATAAAAGAAGATTTTTTGTAAAAAACGTTGATGGAACAAATTCATTTTCTACTAAAATCTTTTTGGTCTATGTTTCTGATAGCAATCCCTACAATATACTGGTCTGGTTCCATCAGGTTTGAAGGGAACTTCCGTTTCCTTCCCACAATCTGCACAAGTTACCTTATACATCTCACGAGGTCCACGATTAAAACCGCCACCTCGTCCTCTATTTTCTCTATACATTAAAGACTTCCTTTTGTTTATATTATGATGTCATATGTATATCTTATATATAAGCATATGCTAAAAAAATTAGGATGTGTTAAGAGAAGATAGCTACTATAAACACTTTTTCTGTTTTTATGTATCTTTTTGTAAAGTTATTTGATTCGAGTTGCTATAAAAAATATAAATTTTGTATTTGTAAAGCTAATCTGTTGGCTTATAAATGAAATGTCGGTAGACCAGATTTCCTCAGCTATCCATTTCTCCGAGAATCACTGAAAAAAACGTGTT